>JBFWOK010000078.1:0-30775 GCA_050250555.1 Limisphaerales bacterium | reverse complement strand
GACATTGCGTCGGAACCGGATGGCGCCGTCGGAAGCGATTCGGTCCTGAACGGATTCGCGGCCGGCGGTGGACGACCGGAAGCCTTCCAGTTCCTCGCTCTTCCAATCCGGCTCCACCACGCGGAAGCCGGCTCGGAAGAAAGCTTCTCCGAGGGAGGCGTTGAGCTGTTCGAAGATGACGGTGCGGAATTCCGCGAGGGACGCGGCGTCCAGGTCGCCCTGGATGCGGGGTGCCAGGGCGATGACGAGGTTGGGCCGGCCCAGGCGGTCCCCGATCTCCCGGGCCGCCGGGCGTTCACCGCCGGCATTCGTGGAAGCCAGTCCGGCGAGATGAGCGCGCAGGGCCGACTCATCGAGTTCCACCGAAACTTTGAGTTCCACCTGGCCGGGGCGCTCCTGGGTTTCGAGGATCCGACTGGCGATCACCCAGCGATCCGGATCCTGAGCGAGTTGTTGTTCCAGGGTGGGGTCGGGATCGCGACCCAGGGCTCGGACCGCCTGCCGGTATCCGTCGATGACGGCCTGGCGGATGGCCAGGCCTTTGGCTTCGGATCGGGTGCCCGCGGACGCGGATTGGACTCGGGCGGCGGGTTGTTCGGCGGCGGGGGCGAGGCCGTGAATTCCGGTCGCGAAGCACAGCGCGGCGCAGAGCGCCGCCAATGTCCTGGGCCAGCGGGTGAAGGGAGCGGTGTTCATGAGAGGGGGGCGGGAGCGATCCATCGGGGGTGATGACGAGATTCAGGATGCGGGAATCAGGGTCGGGAGCGGTTTCCTCGGAGCGCATTGGAAAGGGCGAGCGAGAGGGCGCGCGCGGTGAACGGTTGGTTGTTCGCGTAATTCGCGCGGGCGCGGCCCACCATCGGAGGGAGAAGGGGCTTGCGATGCGTCCCGGCGCGTTCCTCGAGGTTCAGGGTCAGCGTGCCCTCCTGGGTGACTTGAAAGGCGGTTCGGGCGAATTCCTTCTCCGAATACTCGAAAGTCACGGAGACCTGAAAATCGGGATCCGGAAGGCGTCCGTTCAACACGACGTACCCGCGATCGCCGCGATCCAGCAGGGCACCGGGCGGGAGGTTCAGTTCCTGAATGGCGCCGAGGTTGAAACTAGCCCACAGCCCGGATCGGGAGGCGCCGCCGATCTGGACATCGCCGAGCAGTTCGTCGGGCAGCAAGGGAAGCATGCAATGGGTGCTGGAAAGGCCTTGGACCGTTTCGAAGGCGACCAAACGCCGGAGGCTGTCGAGGTGCTGTCCGATCGCCGGACCCGGCGAGTGTTTGCGGAGCATTTCCTCGACGTTCGAGGGCAGGCCAACATCCCCGGTCCTCACGGCGTAGACGGACCGCGTTCCACCGGAGTACCGCCGGTCGATCAGGGAACGCGCGAACCGTCCCGCGACGTCCGGGCTTCGCTGGAGTGCCTTTTGGGCATTGGCCAGCAACCGTTCCGGCAGGCCGTCGTCCGTGATGGCGCGATCGTGTCTCCAGGGAAGCAGGGCCATGGCCTGTTCGCCGAAGACAATCTGACTGGATTTGAGATGGACGAGGTAGAAGACGAACGTGACCGCCAGGAACTGGTTGTTGCGGCTCTCCGGTTCGTGCCGAAAAACCTCGGGCAGGGTCGCGATGCCGCTGAGGGATCCGAGCCAGAGATGGACCGAACCGGGGTCGACCGAACCCGAAGGACGGGAAGGACCCGAGAGCTTCGAAACTTCGACGTTGCCCGCCGACTGCGCCAGGTTCGCGAGGTACTCACCGACCCACTTCGACGCGGTTGCCCGCAGGGATCCCTTGTAAATCCCGTCGAGTTCGGCGACGCGGGGGTCGACGTTGGGTGAAGTCCGCGAACCGTCGCGGTTCGTTCCGTAGCCCTCCAGGGACACATAGCCGGCGTCGACGACGGGAATCGGTTGGGCGGACGCCCTGTTCCAGGGGACGAGCAGGGTTGGAAGGGCGACGAAGAGGATTGACGCGATGAGGCGCCCCGCCCCGTGTCCGGGTTTCGCGACCGCGGTCTGGCCACTCGTTCCCCGACCGACCACCTCGGCGGATGGGTCGGCGGGAACGATCGTGGGACTCGGGCAACTCGGCATCGGGATCGTCATGGTCGGACGGATTTCGCGGAATGGGACAAGGGATCGATGGCGGGAAAACCGGGAGAACGGCGAGAGCGCCGCCGTTCGATTCGGTAGCCGCTACTTGTAGGTGCCGGTTCCCATCTGGTCCTCGCGATCCTGGGTGTAGCGATCCGGATCGGGAGGTTGCGTGGTGGCGCAACCGACGGCGAGCAAGGCGAGAACGATGGTGGGAACCATGCGACGGGTGAGACAACCGACGCGGGAGGCCCGGGTCGGCGGGCGATGGATCCGAGAGTTGGGAAATGGCGGTTTCATGGCGTGGGAAGGCGTGCCGACGGGTTGAATGGGTTGCATCTTGAGCCGGAGCGAACAGTGAATCGCGGCTAGAACGAGGACTGGTTCGCCACCGAGCCAGCCCGCGCGTCCTGTTGAGGGAGCATCAGGACGGGTTCATCCGACGGCCTGCGAAGGTTGGCGATGGCCTTCTCCGCCTCCTTGCGCACGTAGTCCGAATCGGTTTCCTTGGCGATCACCTCGATGCGCTTGCGGTTCTCGCCGGATTTCGTTTCGGCCTCCTTGAGGGATTTACCGATCCGGGTGAACGAGCTGTCGAATTCATCCTGGATCTTGCCGAGCCCCTTCCAGAACCGGCCGTTTTCGATCCAGATCCTGACCGCCTCCGGGGCCTGCCCGGTGGCGGAGGCGCCAAGGGCTTGAAGGAGTTTCTCCTCGATGTTCTTGCCGTCCCCTGTGACGAGGCTGTCGAGACTGACATTGATCGAAAGGAACGTGGTGACTTTGAGGAAGGAATCGCGGAATTCCTTGTTGATCGCGGACTTCTTCGCCTTGGCCTCGTCGAAGAGCTTCTTCGCATCGGGTCCGAAGCGTTTCCATTCGGAACCCACCGACTTCATGTTCGACGCGAAGGCCTCGCACGAGTGGAAATAGGCCACCTGCTGATCCCCGGACAACTGCTTGGCGAGGACCTTGACGACCTCGTCGAACGCGGCGTCGAGGCGACCGTCGCCGTCGACCGAGATCCGGCTCATCTCGGTGGCCGCGGCGTCGAGACTGTCGGCGGAGGTGGTGGGAACATGGGACTGGATCAGTTCACCCAGCTTTTCCCGAACCAGGCTGAGTTCGGGGAGGCCGTTCTGAATGCGAATCAGCGACTGTGAGTAATTCTCGACCGCCGGATAGAAGAGTCCTTCGACCCGCCGGAGGGTTTCCTTGTGAAGCTCGTGGTATTTGGCCTCCATTTCCTTGCGAAGCGCTCCAAGGCGGTTGTTGGACTCTCCCAGGGACTGAAGGAAGGCGTCGCGTTGGGCCGGCGACACTTCGGTGTTGGAAGTCGGAGTGGGGGTGGGATCGGGAGTAACTCCCGGGATCTTGATGGGAAACCCGGGAATGAGCCCTTTGCCGAACTGAGCCTCGGCCGGGAGGGCGACGGTCAGGAACAGGAGGATGCAAATCCAGCGGAGGGGTGTGTCGTCGCGTTGCATGGGTGGGTGGTGGGATGTGGGTCCGGGGACCTATGGGATCTATGGGTTCGTTGGGGTGGTGGAACGGGGGCGTGTGTCGGAGTGAATGAATTGCGCCAATGCGTTGTGGATCTCGTCCGCGGCATCGCTCGCGATGGTTTCGTGCGCGGCGACGGGTAGGGTCGGCTCGCCGGAGGACGCCCTGATATAGACTGTGGTCGAACTCTGCCAAGCTTGGATCCTTCCGCCGCCGCCAGGGGGCTGGAGGCTTCCGGTGATCCGGACCGTTGCCCGCCGCGGTCCAGCGCCGGGTCCGCTGGAGAACGCGGGCACATACCTGGCCTGGAGTCGATAGGCTTCAGCGGGCGGTTCGGAAGCGGAATCCACCCGCGTCACCGAAAGATTCGCATCCCGCAGCTTCGCGTTGAGGGTGGCGAGCAGGGCCTCCGGCATCCCACCCTCCGCCACCCCGGCGTTGGTCGACGTCGTCCAGGCGATGAGGAGGGGTTCGGCGAATCGGACGCGGATGCTGTCCGTGGGGAACGAGTCCATCGGCAGGGCGACCGTTGCCTGGCCCCAGGGGTGCTCGCCGGCGCGACCGACGGTGATCACGAAGCGAAGGGATTGATTCTCGCGGGCATAACGGACCCGCAGTTCATGGGCCGAGGAGTTGGTTGTGGCGGGAGGCAGCGCCTGCAACGCCTGGGCCTGCGACAGGGCGGCGAGAATCTCCGACTGAAGCCAGGAACCAAGATTGCGGGGAACGGCACCGGCTTCCGGTTCGGGCGGCAGGGTTCGAACCGGGATCGCGAAACCGCGATTCTGGCGTTCGACGCTCTGCACAAGGTACGCCGCGAGTTGGGCGGGTTCCGGAACGAGGTAACGCCGCACGTCGGCCTCCGGAATCCGCCGTCGCAATGCGAGCGTCCCGCCGTCGCGATCCCCGACATCGACCCAGAGGTTGAGATCGAGCCAGGTTCCATCGGAGGTGACGTTGCCCCGGACGCGGCACGCCTCGCCGCCGGGCCGGGATGTGACCACCGCGCCCGCCTGGGTGAAACCGGCTCCGAGAATCTCGCGCCAGCGTTGGATGAAGGGGATGTCCAGGCGGCGGCCCTGCCATTGGAACGCCTCGGCGCGGATCAGGAACGCACGACCCCCGATCGCCTCCCGGGCGTCCAGTTCCTGGATCATGGCACGCGTCTCGGACGTGGCGGCTTCGAGTCCGTCCGCGCCCACTCCCGGGGCGCAGCCCAGGGCCGCGCACACCAGCAACGATCGGAGGATGGGGTGGCTCATTGGAATCCTTGGGTGAAAGTCACGATCCGATGCTCCGGCCCCGGGGCTGTGATCCGGAAGGGAATCCGGCTTCCCGCGGGCAATCGGTGCTGGAGCTCAGCCTCCAGATCGGCGACCTCCCCGGCGACATCGACCCGCCACGTTGCGGCGTGTTCCGAACGCTGAAGCAGCAGCGGGGCCCGCACGATGGAAGACTCTCGAAGGGTCGCCTCGATCCGGTGGAAATAACCCGCCGGCACGTCGCGGAATTCGATGTCCATCCGTCGCGGCCCAGGATCCTGCGTGATCGGCGGGACAGAATCCGCCGGGACGGGGGCGATGACGACTTCCGGACCGTCGAGGCCGGCCTGGGCAGCCTGGGCAGCCTGGGCAGCCTCGACGGGTGGGCGGGCCATCGAAGGCCGGTCCGCGGGTCTTGCGGCGCATCCGGCGGTGGCGAGCCACCCCAGGACGACTCCGAAGACGGTGAGATGGAGGGAACTCGGCATGAACGTTGTTCTCCAGCGAAAGCGAAGTGTGTTCTCAACGGAATCCGCGGGGCCCGGCCGAAAGGACATCCGGGATCGGGGTCGGACTCGTGGCGGCATCGAGTCGGCGGGCCCGGAGGTCGTGTCCGGCGAAGGTGGCGGTGAAGGCCGTCACGCGGAATCCGGCCGGGAAGTAGGCGTCGAACGGCGCCGGACCGGATATTTCCCAGGTTGCGAGGGAGTGGGCCGGCGCCTCGGGCGTCAGGCGGCAGGAGACGAGTCGGATTCGGTTCTCCGGAAAATGAAGCCGGAGATCCTCCTCCAGGCCGAGAAGCGACTCGAACGAGATCAGGCCGCGGACCTGGAGTTCCCAACGTGAACTCCCAGCGTTGGCGTCGGTCGCCGGGGGCGACTGGGGGGCTCGATCGAAGACCCCACCGAAGGCTGGCGCCCAGAGGGCCAGCAGCGTGATCGCGATCGCGAGGAGGTTCTTCGGAGTGGAGATCAAGGGGGTTTTCATGGCGGTGTCCCTGATGGAGGAGGTCGTCGGTCGGTTCACTGGAAACGGTCCCGGATTTCAAGGTTCTCGGCACGATCCGGGTCGACGTGGAACTGAATCTCCCGCGTGGTCTGGGTGCGGGGATAGATGCCCTTCAGCTGGCTGAGCTGATCCCGCGTGTAGCGGTAGGGAATTCCACGCAGCCAGTACTCGGTCGAGCCGCTCTTGAGGATGTCGTCGATGTCCTTCTTGATGTTGGCCTGAAGCCGGAACGGTTCGGTCCCATCGATCCGCAGGCGCCAGACGGCGTAGCTGGCCTGGCGGGCCCCGGGATCGAGGTGGGCGCTGAAGAGCTTGGCCTCCACGACGCCGAGAGCCCCGTTGAGGATCTTGCCGAACGCCTCCGCGATCTCCGGACTCGTCGCGCCATCGAGGCGAACGATCACCGAATCCTCGTGGAGGGCGGCCCTCCGTTCGATGGGGCTACCGGTTCCCGCGGTCGCGGGTGGCGGATTGGCGGTGATGCCATCCAGCCCGGATGTGGCCGCGGGTGTCGGGACCTCGACCGGGGATACGGGCGCCGCGTCGGCTTCCGTCCGATCCGTGAGGATGCGAGCAATGCCCCGGCCGGCCTCCTTCTCCACCTCATTGACCGCCGTGCCCCGGTCTTCGCTGCTGTGTTTGTAGGTGCGGTCCAGATTCAATCCGAGATTGCGGTTGGCGCTGTCGAAGCCGCGCCCCTGAACCTGGGTGAGCGCCTCGAAGAACCCCGGCTCGACCTCATGGACGCGGACGTTGAGGTCGACGAGGTACACGATATCCGCGGCGTACTTCTGAGCGAGGTTTCGCACGGCCAGGGATGTCTGCGATCGGGCCTCCCCCAGGGTGCGCTGGTACTCCTTCTCGCCGACCTCGGTCGCGAGGGGGTCGATCACCTCGAAGGAACCGCTCTGGACGAGGCGGTTCTCGATCGGTCCGAGGACGGTGAGATAGTGGCTTCTCGCGATCCCGCTGTCGGAGAGGTTCTGGCCGTCCATGGAGAACATGGGCAGCACCACGATGCGGGTCGGTTTGGCGGCGGCTTTCGCGGAATGCGACGCGGCGAGGAGGCAGGCTCCCGCCAGCACCGCGCGGGCCGCGAGTCGGAGGGGGTGAATTGAGAACGGGAGGGTTTTCATCGGGCTTGGCTAATTCGGTGGATTTCAGTTTCGGTTTCGTGCAGGCGCAACTTCTTCCTGCCGGGCGGATTCCCCGGGCTTTCCGCCCGGGAAGCCCGCCCTTCCTCCACTTTATGGGAAGCGGTCGCCGGACTGTGACACCGGGTCATGCGCCGCGGTTCCCCGACACGAAGCGCGGCAATCGCTCGAACGCCGATCGGAAGGCGCGTTGTTCGGCATTGGCCGATTTCAACTCCTGGCCCACGAGCGCTTCGAGGGTGGTCAGGGCGTAACACCAGGCCACCTCCCAATGAGAGGCCGAAGTCGCTCCGACGGCGTCGGCGGCGACTTCCGCGAGGGCAAGGTAGCGCGCCGCGACGTCTTCGCCCGGGGCGGGAGGAGGGGCCGACACAAGACTGGCCCGCGCCGCGGAGAATCGGCCCAGGAGGACAGGATCCAAGGACGCGCGGATCACGGTCGCGTGGGCGCGGCAGGATTGGGACGACGCGCAGGACGCGCAGTCGAAGCGTTTCGTGCGGCGTTGGGCGGCGACACCGACCATGTGACGGGCGACCTCCAGGTCGGAGTCCGCAGGGATCGGCTCCTCCCGGTAACCACACCACAGGTTCGAAGGACTGGAGGCGGTCGCGGGAATCCGGGGAGGTTCCTTGATGTTGGGAATGGCGAGGACCGTGGCCTTCTGAAGCCCGGTGTAGAACACGGCCGCGGCTCCGGGTTCCAGGAGCCCCAGGTGGTTCCGCTGGCGTTCGTCCATGATCATCGCGTTGGCCACCGCCTCGCGGTCTCCGGCATCGCGCAACTGGTGGGCGATCTGGATGTTCGTGTTGCGCATCGCGTCGCGGGCGAGGCGGAGCGGGCTTTGGTCCGCGATGATCATCGCCTCCCCGTAGGCGCGGATCTCGGCCAGCATGTTGCAGAGATTCTGGACCGCGCGCGCCTGGGTGTCGGCGCCGCCCCCTTCGGAAACCGCCGACGGTTTGACATCGGGCAGGATGTTGTGGGCCTCCTCGATGACGGTGACGTGGCCGAGGCTTCCGACCGAGGGGTGCTTTTCCCGGTACTCGCGCAGGAGCGTGACGACGAACAGCGTGACGAGGGATTTGTCCTGCTCGTTGAGGTCGTTGAGTTCGAGGATGGTCGGGTGGGCGAGGAGTTCGCCGACGGGCGGCTGGCAGCGCTCCTCGGAGAAGAGCAGGCCCTTGCTCCCGATGAGCAGCGGTTCGAGCCGGCCGAGGATCGCGGCGCGGACGTTGCTTTCGACATCGCCCTTGTACCGGCGGCGTTTGAGGACGGTTTCCACTTCATTGCGGAAGCCGCGCATCGTCGGGAACGGGCGCGGATCGGAGGCCGGGTCGGAGGGCCCGCATTCGGAGAGGGACCAGCGGCAGCGGAGGTACGCCCCGACGAGCGCTTCGGCGATGATCGAGGAAAGCGGCCCCACGGGGGGCAGGGCCGCCTCGAAACAGGTCTGGAGGTGGGAGATGTGCGACTCGACCGAGACTCCGGGAAGGAGCTCGAACGGGTTGAGCCGGAGGGGCGCGACGGATTCGTTGCCCGGAGTGAAGATCCAGAGCGCCGGTTTGCCCGAACCGTCGCGACCGTCGAATCCGCGCATGAAACGCAGGCCCCGGTACTCGCGTTTGGCCGATTCGAGGACCAGGAAGGGGACGCCGTTCCGGGTGAACAGCTGGTGGAGCAGGCAGAAGACGGTGTTGGTCTTGCCGCTTCCCGTGAACCCGACGACGAGGGTGTGTTTGCAGAAGTCCTTGGTCGGCACCCGACATTCGCCGCCCCGGCTGAACTGCCCGAGGACGACGTGTTGGCCGGTTGCGGGGCCTCCCGTGTCGGGCGCGATCGTGCCGGGGTGGAAGTCCGGCGGTCGCTGGCGAATGGGGATTCCGACGATCCCGGCCCGCAGATTGATCGGGAAACGGAAGAGCGCGGACGCGGCCCGGGCATCCATGAGGAACGGCAGCCTTTGGGTCGCGGCGCCGCCCGGGCGTCGGACGGGACCGGAGTCCGATCCTGGGGCGCCATCGGATCCGCGGATCAACGCCGAGAGGTCCAGGGTGTCCATGGCCTGACGGGTTAGGGCGGTTTGGGAACTGGGGCGGGCCCGGCCTCCGGCGAATTGGGAGGAACGGGGCATTCCCCGGGATTCGCCACCGTCGAGTTCGCCGGCGACGGCCTGAGCCACTTGGCGGGCGCAGTCGGCGTCCGGTGAGATGCAGAAAGCCCGGCACAGGAACGGCTGATTCAGACGTTCGACGTGATCGGCATAGAGTTCCGCGAGCCTCTGGGCCTGCGGGTCACTGAGTTGCTCGGTTGGACGGAGCGCGATACCGGCCACCTGGGCGGCCTCGACATTCTGGCGCGCGAGGCTGTCCATGACCCGCGCCATGCCGGCGAGGAGATCATGTTCGGGTGCTTCGAGGCGGGTCGGTTCGAGAAGGATATGGAGGCTGATCGGGCTTCGCACGGACGTCATCAGCGCGAAGGGAAGGTTCCAGGCTCCCGTGGGCGCTCCCGGCTGGACGAAGCCGTAGACCGCGGCGGCCTGGGGACCCGAATGGACCTGCAGCTCTCGGGGAATCTCCATGGAAGAGGCGCGGGAGGGCAGGGTTACAGGAAGCGACTTTTCGTCATTGCCGATCTCCCAGATGTGGACGTTTCCGGCGTGGATCGGCGCTGGGGCGAGGGCCGCGCGGACCTCGGCCGAGGTCAAGAGTCGAGGCCGGAGACCGTTCATCCCCATCATCGCGCTCAAGACCTCCAGGGCGCCGAGGGGCGGAGGCGAACCGCCGATGACACCGACCGGGCTTCCGGTTCGCGGGGAACTCCAGGTCGGCAGCCACCGCCGCGCCTTCGGGGAGCCCGCCCCGGTCTCGGGTCCCGTGGGATCATGGAAGCGCGTCAGCCACGTCAGGCGCAGCGAGCACGCCGAAGGATCCCGGTCGAACCGAAGACCGTGGGTCACCTGAAGCGTTGGCTGCCAAAGCGCCGCGACACTCTGGGTCCAACGATGCAGGACCTCCTGAAGACGTTCGGTGTCGTTCGCTCCCAGAAGGGTGTGATCGAGCAGAAAGTCGGGCAGATCCTCAAAAACGACGCCGCCGTACCAGTCGCCATTCTGGGATCCGTGCAGGAATGGAAGGGACGAGTCCGATGCCATGCGGGTTTCATGGACACCGGAACTCTCCGTGTGACACCGCGGCGCCAATGCCCTACCCCTTCCCCTACCCCTTCGCCTTCGCCTTTGCCTTTGCCAACGCGGGATTACCTCCGTGTCACACCCTGCCGTCGACTTTCCATCCTCAAGGAGTCGACCCGAAAACCGGGTTCAACCAAGGCCAACCATGAACGAATACCTCTCGAAGCCACTGCAAGCGCTCACCCTGGTCACGGTCCTGTGGACCGGGCCCCTCATCCCGTCCGCCCTCGCCCAGAACGACTCCTCGACCGGCGTCGCCGTCGCGGAACCGTTCGAAGCGCCGGCCGACGTCAACGACGTCAGCCGTCGCGTGGGCCGGATCTCGCGCGTCAGCGAGACCGTTCAGATCGGAATCGACAACGCCAAGGCCGCGAAGCTGGCGTACCAGGACGCGATCCGGAACGCCCTGATGAGCGAGGATGTCAAGTCGATCGCCGGGAAGGTGGAAGCCGGACGGAAGGCCTGGCTGAAGGCGACGCGCGCCGCCTCCGCCGGCGTGGGTCAGGACCTGAAGGCCGTCGTGGCCGAATGCCGGGGCCTGTCGGAGTGGGCCGCGCTCCAATTGCCGCGCATCAAATCGACCCTGCAGCGGCGCATGGCGCTGGCCGAACGCACCGGCGATCGGATCGTGCGTCTGAACAACGAGGAGGTCGAGGCTTTGGACGCGTTTGACCGCCTCGACGGGGTCGAGGACGAGATCATCGGCAATGAGACGAATCTCTCCATCGAAAGGCTGACGGACATCCTGGGCCGATTCGACGCGGACGTGGCCTCCCTGCGCCTGACGACGTCCAAGCTCAACCAGGCCCAGCGCTACTACGCGCGCATCAGCGAAGCCCTGAGGGCGGCGGAGACGATGATCGTGGAGGACGAAGGCTTGGGGAGGGACGGGGCCTTGTTCGCGGGCGCGGTCAGCGAAGCGAACCGCCTGCTGGACTCCGCCTTTTCCGGGCTGATGGACATTCGCGACGTGCTGATCGCTCGCTAACGCGAACCACCGATCCGAGGAATCAACCCTGAACCGAGGACGACCCATGCGCATCCTATTGGCCATCGCCGTGATCGCCGCTCTGGCGTGGTGGGTTTCGGGAATTCGGACGCCAACGCGACCGAAGCCCGAGCCCATCGCTCAAACCCCGACCGACTCAACCCCGTCGACTCCGTCCGCTTCGTCGGCTGCGACGTTCGACGGGGCCATCACGAACCGTCTGAATCACCTTCCGCCCGCCATGCGGGCCGAAGTGCTCCGGACCCTGGGGATGCCCGACCCCGGGCGTCCCGGGTCGTCCGGGGTGGGTCGCACTCCCGCATCGAGGCCCTCCGACGGCTTCGGACGCGGGGCGCAACCGGCCCCGGGCCGGGGGCTGGACCGCGAACGACTCGACCGGCTTCCCCCGGACGTGCGGCGCCAGGTCCTGATCGCCTGGGGCGAAGCGAACCATCCCTGACTCAACGCCGAACCATCCCTTGGTTTCATCACATCCATGAACACGACCTCGATCAGCTTCCAAATGGCCCTGATGGCGATCCCGTGCGCGGCTCTCGCCTACGGGTATTGGGCCGCCTGGCGCCGTTGGTTCCACCTTCGGAGTCTCGCCGCGGCGATCCCAAACCGCATGCCCGGTGAGACGGGCGAGACCAGTTTCCTGCGGCTCTACGGCGATCACCTCGTGCGTCTTCATTTCATGCGGGGGCTCGCCGTGAACCTCGGGTTCAGCCTCACGGTGCTCGGCCTCATCTTCGCCCTGAGCGGCGGGGTCGAACACCTCGCGGACTCCATGCGGAACATCGGTATCAGCTTCGGCTTCATGCTCGCGGGCCTGGCCATCCAGGTCATCGAGAACGCTTCGGAGAGCGTCCTCCTGCGCGAGCAAAGCCGTTTGACGTTGGAATCGGCGACGCCGGCCGCGGCCGTTTCTCCGACGACACCGATTCCCGCGGTCAACACCATCGGCGGAGGCGTCCCCGCCGGCTGCTGGACCTCGGGGGGCTCCACCCTCGGGGCGGGAGGTACGCTATGAAGGATCGCGGAGGCCTCACCGAACTCCTTCAGTTGCGGGGCGATCTCCTGACCAAGATGGTCACGGTCCTCGCCCTGCAATTGCTCGCGCAGTCCGCGGTCGTCTACCAGGCCCGTTCGAAGGCGACGCGGCCTGGAGCGGAAAAACCCGCCATCAAGCTGTTCCTGGGTTCGGATGGAATCGTGCGGCAGTCCGATCAGTCGCCCTGCGCGGATCTGTCGGCGGCCCTCGCGAACCTTCCTTCCGGGGCCGGCGTCGCTCTTTACCTTCCCTCGGGCGGGGCCGTGCCAGGGGGAGCGCTGCTCGGCGCGATGGCCCAGATCCAGGGCGCGGGTGGACAGGTGCTCCTGGCCGGTCATGCCGGAGGAACCCGGCCATGAACTCCACCCTCAAAGCGCTCGCGACGTGCGGAGCCACCGCGTTGGCCGTCGTCGTCCTGGCTCTCCTGGCCTGGCCCCGCCAGGGGCCTGGAACCCACGGAGAACCGCGTCCCGAAGGTCTGGTCCCTGTCACGGCGCTCTTCGAGCCTGAGGAAACGCCGGCCCTCCCCGCGCCTTCCGAATCCGAATCCGAATCCGAATCCGAATCAGCAATGCCCCCGACCGACCCCGCGCCCGCGCCAACGCCTGGGCCGATCCCGGTCGCCGTCCCGCCCGCCGGAGGGGCTTCGATCCGGCTCGACGATCGATCCCGAGCCGGAACTCCAACCCCGCAGGCGCGGGAACCGGGCCCTGCCGACGCTGGTACGCCTTCGGCGGATGACGCCATTGAACCGTTCGCCGACGCCGAGACTCCGCGCGAATTCCGGCGAAGAATACGACTGCCCGATCCCGGGACTCGGATCCCGGGGCGCCCGCCGCTGCTCTGCTTCGACTGGGGTCTGTCCTTGCTGCGGGACTTCACCCGCTTCCGCGTGGGCCACGTGCTGGCGACGACGGAGGACTCGATCCGATGGATCCGACCGGACGCTTCGGGCGTCTGGCGGGCCGACCAACCGCCGTCGGACCTGCGCCGTGGAGGCACGCGATTCCGACTGGATCGCGACGTGGAGGGTGTCGGCCACCTCCTCGCCATCGCGAGGCGGGCGGAGCGACGGGACCCGGATTCCCTGGCGTTCGTTTTCGACGAGGATGCCTTCCGCCGGTTTCAGATGGACCAGGCCCGGGCGATCCGAAGGGCCGGACTGGATTCAACCGCGGTCGCCGTCACCGCGGGAACGATCGATTGGAAGGAGGGCGTTCCGGTCTACCTCGTCGACGAAGTGATGTTCAACGACGGACGCCGCCAGTTGTTGGAGAGCGGGAAACTGGCCGCCCGCGAAGGCCATGGAAAGGAGTGAGTCATGAAGACGGACACCTGGAGAATCGAGATCTCGGACGCCGGCGCCAAAGCCACGATCGTGGTTTTGTGCACGGCCGTCGCCATCGCACTCGCGTTCGTGACGACGCGCGCGAATGAAACCGAATCGACGGGCCGGGCGGAATCGGCAGCCCACCGGGCCGCGAGTTCGGAGGCGCGCGCCGACGCGGCCGAGGCGGCGGTCGACGTCCCGCGGGACACGACGGGATTGGAGCCGGTCGCCAACGCAGGTCCGGCGGGGATGACCGCGGCGCAGGATCCGGAACCCGAGCCACTGGAGTCGAAACCGCCGCGGGTCTCGCTCACGGACCTGAGCCAAAGGCTCGATGGGGGCCTCGACGACCTGGTGGGATCCATCCAATCCCGGAAGGGTTTCGACAACACTCGGACCGCGGGTCGGACTCTCCGCGGCGCGCGCCCGTCTCCATGACCATCCGGCATCGGGGTTGGGCCTCCGCGCCCGGGGAAGATCACGCCCACCAACCGCGGCGGGCGAAGTCCTGCAATGCGCGAATGGCACCGAGGCGGAGAATCGCGGGTTCGGCGGGACTGGCGGCGATGGTGGCGACTTGGGGGATGGCCACGCTGGCGTCCAGTTGGGCCAATGCCGGGAGCAGGGCGGCCTTGATCTCGGCCCGCCCGGTCCGCCCGAGGACATCGAGAAGCCAAGGCACGGCCGCGTAGGCACCCAGCAAACCGAGGGCCCGGATGCCTTCGGGCCAATCCTCGGGACCCGCGGCGGACCGCAGCCAGTCCATCAGGGATGGGACGGCTTCCACGGCTTTGATTTCCACGAGGTATCGGATGGCGGCCCGTCGAATCGCTCCCGGCCGGTTCGCCGTGAGCAGCGCCAGGATTCGGACGATCGCCGACGCCCGGTCCAACCGGGTCAGGGCTCGGAGCGCGATCCAAAGAGCCGCTCCTTCGCCAGGCGCACGGTCGAGGGCGGATTCGACGGACGGAAGGGCGTCGCGCAAACCCAGGCGGCCGAGCAGTTCCAGCGCAAGCCGCCTCGTTGTCGACGAGGCGCGCGATCCCAGGAGCCCGGTCAGCGCGAGCGAAACCGTTTCAGGTTCGAGCGGACCCAGGATCCGCTCCAGTTCCTCGATCGGCGGGACCCCTTCGGTTTGGGCCCATTCCCGGAGGAACTCCGTCAGGCCGCTCACCGAAAAGTCCACGAACCGGAGGAGATTCGCGCGCGAAGCCGGCTGACGGATCGCCGCCTTCACGAGGATCATCCGCGCCCGCGCACCGCGCCCATCCCCGCCGAAAGCGGCGAGCGCCCGCAAGGCGGCGTCGCTCCCAATACGGGCCAGAGCCGCCGCGGCGCTTTCACGGAGGAGGTCGTCGGAGTGCGCGGAGTCCTCAGGCTCCGTGAAGGCGAGGTGCCGGGCGAGTTCGGGAATGGCGTCCTCGGCTCCGAGCGAACCCAGGGCTTCCATCGCCACCCGTCGTGTGCTGGTTCGGCCGGATTGGCGCAGGCAATCGATCAGCACGGGAATCGCCCTCCGTCCCAGCTTCGCGACGAGAGTGTGCCCGGCGATCCGTTGCGAGGGTTCGTCGGCGCGCCGAAGCAGTTCCCCGAGTTCCTCGCCGGAAAGCTCCGCGCCGAGTTCGAGCAACCCCCGCAGGCACAACCAGCGGGTCCGTGCATCCGAGGACCGCCGACGGAGGTTTCCCAAGGCGTCCGCCGCCTCGTGGAGCCCCGAGTTCGAGAGGCACACCACGGCGGCCTGCCGGACCGATTCGTCGCGGGTCTCGTTCAGAAGGACCGCGATCCCGGCCACGTCGGGCGGACGCGTCCGCATTCGTTCGATCACCTCCAGGGCGCTTCGTCGGACCGCGGAATCCCTGACCGCGAGAACGGGGCGAAGGAAGGGCAGCACGGTTGCCGAACCGAGTTGCGCCAACGCCCGGACGATGGGGGGATGCAGGCCAGGCTTGTCGGCTTCGGCGAGCAGCATCCGGATCAGAGGGGATGCGGCTGCGGCGGCCTCGAGCTCCCCCAACGCGGTCACAACGCTCCGTCGCGTCCAAGCGTCCGTGCCCTTGTGAAGCAACGGAATCAGATGGGGAACCGCGGACTCCAAGCGGAGTCGGGCGATGGCGAGAATGGCCCGTTGGCGCGTGCCTTCAGGCACCCCGTCGGCCAGCAGGTCAATCCAACTTGCCTCGGCCGCGGGGAAGCGGGCGACTCGGCCGGGATCCACGGGATGGGCGACCCAATCCGAGACCAGCCACCGGACCACCGAATCCGCCACCTTCCGACAGTCCGCGGCGATCCGCGGGTCGTCGGCCACGGACCTTGGCAGGCTGGTGAGAATCCCGCCGACCAAGAGGTGCATCGCCGGGAACGTTTCCTGGCAGCCGGGAGGGGCTTCAGCCGGTTTGCGGTCGATCTGTCGAAGCAGATGTTGAACGAGTCGGACAGCCGCCGCGCCGCCATCGATCCGGGCCATGCAGCCACCCAGAAGACCCAGGAAGTCCCCAGTCTCGGCGCGCCACCGAAGCCACCGGGTTGGCCCGCTCGCGGACCCCGGAAGTCCCGCGGGTCCCGAGGTGCCCAGCGGAGATTCGTTCCAAAGGTGCGGTTCAAGGC
Source organism: Limisphaerales bacterium (assembly GCA_050250555.1). Taxonomy (GTDB): domain Bacteria; phylum Verrucomicrobiota; class Verrucomicrobiia; order Limisphaerales; family CAIMTB01; genus CAIMTB01. The sequence continues at coordinate 14,589 of JBFWOK010000078.1, read as the reverse complement.
AGTTCGTCCAGTCCGCTCGGCCGGCGACGTGCCGGGCGGCCAAGTATTCGAGGAAGGTCCTGTGGGCCCAAACGAACCGGGATGGGTCTCCGGGGGATCCGCCCTGCGGTTCCACCAGACCGCAATGGACCAGGCGCGTCAGCAGGGCCCGGGCGACGCTCGGCGGCGCGGAATCCGGCGCCGAGTCGACGAACTCCCGCAAGGAGAAATCGCGGCGCTGATGGAGCGTTCGAAACATTCGCCAGGCCAACGACGGAATCCGTTCCCAGGCGGTTTCCGCGTCGAGGAGCTCCCGTTCCACCCCCGGCCTCGGCGATTCGAGCGAACCTGGGTCCACCGGGTTCCCGGGGTCCCCGTTGCGCCATTGGCCTTCAAACATCCCCTGGAGACTGTGTTCGAGGAGGTCGGCCTGGGTCGGGTCATCCGGGAGTCCGGAATCCGCGCAGGCTCGGCACAGGAGGGCAAGAACGAGCGGGACTCCAAGGTCCAGTCCGGATCCGGAATGCCGCTTCAACAGCCCGAGGACGCGTTCCGCCCGTGCCGGGTCGCCTTCGAACCATGCGCGCGCGAAGGCCTCCTGGCCGACACGATCCAGCGGCGCCAGTTCCCAGATGTTCGGAGCCTGCCGGAGGTGCGGCGGAAGATCCGTCAGGGCGTCCCACCGCGTGCTCAGGACCAGGGTGTCACGGCGTCCCGAATTCGAAGTGAAACCGTGGATGAACCGACGCACCCCGATTCTCCGCTCGGGTGGGACTTCGTCGAAACTGTCGAGGTAAACCTGGCGCGCGACAGTTCGCGCGAGGGATCGAACGTGAGGCTCGAGGACACGAATTCCCGCCGACTGGAGTTCCGATCGGATCGCCGAATGGATCGCGACCTCGATGTCGAAGTCCTGATTCGTCAGTTGGGCGCAGGGAAGCCAAACCGGCAGGATCAACTGGTCCAACGGAAGCCGTCGCTCCCGCAGGCTCAGGGCTTGGGAGGAAGCTCGTCGCGCGGCGGCGCGTCGGAGTTCGGTGGTCTTGCCGGAACCGGCCTGCGCCACGACGACACAGCAATCGGCCCTGTCCACGACGTCGTCGAACGACGCCTCCGCGGCCGGCGGGAATCCCCCGACGTGGGTCGAATCAACCGGCGTGTCCAGCCGCTGGATCAAGCGACGGGGACAATAGACTTCTTGGCGATCCCCGCGTTGCACGGACGAAGCCCCGGTCCGCGACGCGGAAGCCACGGGCGAGTCACGAACCTCGAAACGCGACAGGTAGGCTGACATCGAGGCCGCGAACTGGCTCCGGACGCTCGGCAATTCGGAAACGTGCGAGTGGACGCGCACCGAGACGAACTCCTGGAGCACCTGGTCGTGAAGGATTCCCTTGATCGCATCCTCATCCTCCAAGTCGCAGACCACCAACGTGTCCAACCGCCCGACATCGTGCCCGCCCTGGGAATCAACGGCCCGGGCCACGAGCGCCAGAACCTTCTCCCGGACCGCGCCGACCCGAACGAGGTCGCCGGTGTCTCGACAATCCGCCAACACCACGATGCCGGGATCCAGGTGCTGTCGGCGGACCAGGTGATGCAACGCCAGCGCCGCCATGCCGGTCGCCGAAGAACCCGTGATCCGTGAATGGGCGGGAACACGGGTCCTGACGGGATCCGCGACCCACCAGCGCACGTCCGGGCCGTCGGACGCCGCGTCCGCGAGCCGCCTCGCCCGCTCCAGACCCGCCACGAAATCCGCATCGGCGCGCAGAACGCCGGCGTGGGCTGGATGCGGGAAGAGGGTTCCCGACCCGGGGCCCGGGAGCAGTTCGAACACCAGATCATGCACCCCCGGCGTGCGGTCGCCCTCGGCAACGCCCGCGATCGGGACACGCGTCGTCGACTCGACGCGGTCCTTGGAATAAAGCCACCTCAGCGCGGCCCGCGCCCAGGCCTCGTGCCCAATCAGCGCCGGAGAAAGCTGGCTGTTCTTCCATCCACCCGGATCGACGTCCATCCACCGCGGGTCGCCCTCGGCCGCCACACACGCCAGCCTTCCGAGCCAGTCCCAGCCGAATCCATGACGCCTCCGAATGTCAGGCGCTCGATTCACCGCATCGGTCAACGCGGGCCACGCCAGACGGAGAAAGCGATCGAGGTCTCTCCGCGTCGCCTCGGGATCGTTCCCAACCCTCCGACGAAGCGCCTCGGCGGCCGTCGGGATCGTTTCGGCGACGGCGTGGATGTCGTCGGTCGTCAGGGCGACCTGCCAGAAATCTTCCGTCATCAGGCGCGGTGAGGGCGAACGTCGCCGTCCGGACGCTAAAGCCCGCCTCCGAGTCTGGGCAAGCCGGCAGGCCGGGGTAGCGACTAAGGGACAGGTCTTTTGTCGTCCCGCTCCCAACCGAGCCCGGCTTGTCACACCTGGTGACCGGGTCGCCATGGACAGAACGTCGCCCATGAACCCGATCTCCAGAACCTTCGGCACCGTCAACACCTGCCTCGAATTCTGGCGACGGTTCGGTCGGCGGATCTCGCGTTCCAGTCGGGGCGCGCAATCCGGCGCGAAGGCCGCTCCGACGACGCTCGCGGGTGACTCCGGAACCGAATGGCATCCGCCGTCGGGCTGGCAGCGCTTCAATCCGTTCCGACGCCTCCTTCGCGCCAATGTGGACGGCTGGTCCGTGATGGAGAAATCGGTGCTTTTCGCGGTCGTGGTTCTCAGGGCGACGGTACATGTCGTGGTCAGCTCGCTCCTGGTTTGGGGGATCGCCGCCCTTTTGCTGGCCGGGTTCGGGGTCGCCGCGGCGACGGTCACGATGGTCTGTCTGTCGGTGAAGCTCGTTTGCGCCATCGCGCTCTATATCCACCTCCGAATTCTCTGCCTTCGCGGCCTCTGTCAGGGGCTTCGACGAAGGCTCCAGGCGGCGGCGACCGTGGAGGCCGCGGATGTGCGCCGGATGGTGAGGCTGACCGACGCCTGCCTCGACACGCTTTCGTTCAACGGACTCGTCGCCGGGTACGGACTGGACCGGACCCGGGGCCGGATCCCCGCAAAGAATTCCGCCTCGGACGGAGCCAACGCCCCGCTGGTGACTCTCGGGAGCCCCGATCCCGCGCGGCTCCGTTGGATCCGTCGGGAGGCGGGCCGTCTGGCGGCCGGGTCCGGCACCGACCGGGATCACGCGATCATGGAGAACCTGCGGGCCCAACTGCGCGAGGAAGCTCAGGTCCGCCTCGAACCTTGGCTCGCAACGACCGGCCGATGGTTCTGGATCCGTTCCATGAGCGTCTTTCTGCCCGTCGATCCGAGTGGAACCGGTCGTTCCAAGTGGGACATCTGGCTGTGCTCGACCGCCTGGCTCGGCGCCGTGGTCTGGGGAATGCACCAGATCACGTTCGCCCTCTTCGGTCACTGAAAACGCCAGAAACCGACCAAAACACGAACCAAAGCATCAGCATGAGCATGAGCATGAACACGAATCCCAATCCGGAATTCTCACTCGAGATCGCGGACAACCACGAACCCCGCTGCCTCTGTGTCGTCGCCGTCGATCGGTCCTCGTCGATGGGAGGAAAACCCATCGAGGCCCTCAATCTCGGTCTCGGATGCCTTCGGGACGAACTCAGAAGGGATCGCCTGACAAGCGCCCGGGTGGAGATCGTCCTCATCAGCTTCGGCGGCGACGTGACCGTCGATGCCGCGGCGGTGTCCCCGGCGCGATTCAACCCGCCAACCCTGGAGGCCCAGGGAGGAACGCCGATGGGCGCCGCGATCCTGGCGGGCCTCGACTGCGTCGACGAACGCCTTCGCGCCTACCGGAAGCACGGCATTTCCCCGTACAGGCCCTGGTTCTTCCTCATCACCGACGGACAGCCGACCGATGACATCGCGCCGGCACGGAAGCGCCTGCTCGAAGCCGAGGCGGCGCGCAAGGTGTCGGTGTTCACGGTGGCGGTTGACGGCGCCGATGAGAGTGTTCTTGCGTCCCTTTCGGCCCACCGTCCTCCGGCGCGCCTCAACGGACTGAAGTTCGCCGAGCTGTTCCAGTGGCTGAGCGTTTCGCTGCGTTCGGTCTCGGTGTCGAGGGTCAATGACCAGGTCGCGCTCACGACCACGAACGCCTGGGCCACCGCATGAGCACGAACCCGCCGGACTCGAATCCGCATCCCGATCCCGGACCGAATCCGGACCCGCTTCCGGCCGCGGATCCCGCGGATCCCGCGCGGTGGCGCGGTATCGCGGTTTCAGCGGCTGGGAGCCGGCATGAGCTGGCCGGAGCACGAACCCAGGACGCGTCGGCGTGGCTTGGTGTCCACGGCTGCGGGGTGGTCGTCATCGCCGATGGGCTCGGCAGCGCTCGCCGCGGAGCTCTGGGCGCCCGGTTCGCGACCCGGGCCGCCTCGCGGTTCCTCTCGGGCATCCCCGACCTGGCGGGGATCGGTCTGGGTGCATGCGCCCGACACGGCATCGAGGTGGCGGCGGACGCCCTGGCTCGTCTCGCCACGAAAAGCGGGATCCCGGAAAGGGATCTCGCGACCACGCTTGCCGTCGCCGTCAGCGATGGGCGGCGGACCGGCTACGCCCAGGTCGGTGACGGTGTACTCGTGGTGCGAAAGCGGGGCGGTTCCTGGGGGACGTTGACCCATCCTTTTGGCGAATGGGCGAACGAAACGGCGAGCCTCGCGGACCCGGATTGGAATCGATGGCTCCAGTCGGGGCAACTCGACGAACCGGTGGAGACGATGGCGGGGCTTACCGACGGCCTCGCCTGGCTCGCGTTGCGATACCCGGCGGCCGAGCCCGTTGCCGGCTTTTTTGATCCCCTCGAAGCCCTCGTCCGGCAGCAAGAGCCCGAATCGTCGGCCTCGGTCGTACGGGGGATCTTTCGCACGGACCCCATCCGACAGAGGACCGACGATGATCTCACGTTGTGCCTGGGGACCCGATGCGCGAGTTCTTGATCCATGGCCAGCGGCTCGGCGCCGTCCGACTCGGGCCGGGTGATTTCATCGCCTCCGGCGGCGAGGGTGCCGTCTATCGGGTTCCCGTGGAGCCGGGGACCGCGTTGAAGGTCTTCTCGAAACCCGATCCAGGAAGGGAATGGAAGCTCCAGCGTCTTCGCGAGGTCCTCGCCTCCGGCATGTCCCGGGGCACTTTGCCGGCTGCCGGACCGATCGATTTGGCGTATGCCGACGCGCGACGAACGCAGTTGGCCGGATTCTTCATGCGGGAGATCGCGGGTTCGCGCCCACTTTTCGAGATCTACATCCCGGCGCTCAGGAAACAGCTGGGTCCGGGCTTCGACTTCCGGCATCTCGTTCGGACGGCCCGCCGGCTGGCGGAGGCGGTCGATCGCGTGCACTCACTGGGGCTCGTGATCGGCGATCTCAACGAGTCCAATGTCCTCGTCGACGGCTCCGGGGAGGTCACTCTCATCGACGTGGACTCGTGGCAGGTTCGCCACGGAACGCGGTGCGATCCCTGCCGCGTCGGGAAGCCCGACCTCCTGGCGCCCGAGCTTCATGGAGTCGATCTCGAGGGCGTCATCCGGTCCCCCGACCAGGACGCGTTCGCGCTGGCGGTTCTCATTCACAAGCTCCTGCGCGAAGGGATGCACCCGTTCGACGGGGTTTGGAAGGGCGGCGACGAAGTGCCCGGACTCGAGTGGCGCATTCGGGGAGGGTGGTACCCGTTTGGCCCGACGCGACGGCACTGGGGCCCGGTTCCGCACACGCTCCCCCTCCGGCGGCTCTTCCGTGACGTGGCGACCCTCACGAACCGCTGCTTCATCGAAGGGCACGACAACCCCTCGCGGCGGCCGCGCCCCGCGGAATGGATCCCAGTGCTCCAGGCCCTCGAGGATTCCCTCGTACCTTGCCCGGGCAATACGAGCCACTGGCACCCGCGCACCTTGAAGTCCTGTCCCTGGTGCCGGCGCGCGCGCCGGTTTCAGGGCTTGGACCTCTTCAGTTCATCGGCCACCCAACCCGGCGCGGGTCCGACCACCACCGGACCGCGCCTTCAGGATGCCGGGGAGATTTTTGGGCTCGTCGTCGGGTTTCTTGCGGGACTTTGGGAACGGCTTCCTCGAGCCATGGCTCTTCTGAACGATATCCGCCGGTCGCGACCCGCGTTGCGACGGTGGATCCCGGGCCGAGCGTCACTTCGCCGCGAGGTTCTCGAGGCGGTGGCAGGAGCCGCGATCTTCGTCGGATTCCTCGCCTTCTGGACCTGGGTTCGAAGCCGCGGGTTGTAGTCGGCGCCAGGACCAGAGCCCTCCGGATCCCGGAGTCGTGTACAAAGTACCTGTCCCTTAGTCGCCGATCCGTGTCCGGGTGACTCCGTGGGAGCGATCCTACTTTCCTTCGTTCCTTCCCGGTCTCGAACCGGCGAAGCGCCTCACGCCCTCGCCAGGGCCGCCTCCGGGATCGGGACGACTGAAACCTCGAGCTGCCGTTCCCACTCGGCGACATTCAGCGGAAGTCGGCCGCTTGCCGCTTCAGTCGAACTCCGCAACTCCCCGGCGAAGGCGTCCTCCAGCAGGCAACGGTTGAGCCTTCGGAGCCCGTTCGCGTCGAGAGCCGGGGTCTGAAGAGCGGACCGGCAGAGATCGCGAGTCGGCGCGCGCAGGGTGATTCCGGCAAAGGCCTCCGGATCCCAGAGCGATGGACCTGCGAGCATGGCGTTCAGTTCCTGAACCAGCACGGGGCGGATGGAGCCTGGCTCCTGCGGGGCCTGACTCCAGGTGCTGAGGATTCGGGCCGATTGCGGTGAAAGCCGGGCCGAAACGTGGCGCGAGACGGCTTCCCGTGGATTTCCAAGCCGCGTGGCCAGGGAACGCAGATTCGTGATGTCGCTCACCGCGAACGGCGGAGTTTCCTTGGCTTGGCGCGTGGTTTCGACCTGGCCATCCGCCACCCAGAGCACCCGCTGATCGACACGAACCGGCTTCAGAGGGCAATCGATGCGAACATCGCGGGTCGGCACCGAGAGCACGAATCGGTCGATCACTCCGGCCTTGTCGGGATCGATCACCTTGAAACGGAAAGCGAAGACGTCCTCGTCCTCGTCCGTGAACAACTCCAGGGACATGGCCTTCGGAACGAGCTCCCAACGCCGTAGCGACCTTCGCGGACCCCGGTCCGCCGCGTGCGCGAAGCTGGGGATGAGGGTGCTTTCAAAGACGTTCTTGGCGGTTTCCTGGATGACGGCGTTGAGTTCCTCCAAATCCTTGCGAAGGCCATCCACCATCCGATGAAACCATCCTGCCGGCCGGTGTGAGCGCAGGAAGGCGGCGAACGTGTTTCGAGCCCGATGCTGTCGCTGGCGGTATTCCGCGGTCCCCTGGTAGGCCACCGCCCGCCGCATCGCCTCGAGGGTCGCCGCAAATTCCGGTTCCTCCCGCAGGTACCGCGCCCCGTCGGCCGCCTCGACGGCATCGGCGGGCCCCTCCGCAACCCAGTGGCGGATCCACTCCGCGTCCTCCATGAGGAACAGGTCGTAGTCGGTCAGGGTCGTGGATTCGCCGTCGTTCGCTTCGTTGGATTTCATGGTCACTTCGACTCCGATTCGGCCGCCGGATCGTCTCCGGCCTGCCACTTTTGATTCAGAAACCTGAGGGCACGGGATTTGCGCTGGCGCGCGTTGTCCGAGGAAACGCCAAGGCGCTCTCCGATCTCCCGGGAGGTGAGATTCTCGCAAATGGCCAGGGCAAGAATGGCGCGATCGTCGGTCGGCACCTCCCCGACCAGAAAGTTGAGGCGATCCATCGAAGGGTCCGTTCCCGGAACGATTTCCCCGGGCCGACCCAGCACGTGGCGAAGGGAATCCTCCAGACCGAGGGGCACCTGGATCGTGAACGAGGGATCCTTCGGGTCTTCCTTGTACTCCGGCGCCTTCAGCGACTTCGGGTCCGCGATTTCGCTTGCTTCGGGATCCTCCTCGCCGTCGTCGTTCAGGACCGGCTTGTTCGACTGATCGTCCAACGCCCTCTCCCGGATGGAGAATCGGTTCTTGATGAGAAACGTGCCGAGCGAATAGTAGGATCCTCCCGCCAAACCTCCGGACGCGGACCGCTCCACCGTGGTTCCCCGCTGGGTGTCGGTGGAAACCGACCGGTACCGAGCCTGGGGCAGGAGCAGCCAGTTCTCGAGGGCGAGGCTGGCGCTCATCCGTTCGCGGGACGCTTTCGGGAGCTTTGCGAAATCGAAGTCGGCGGTGGGTGGCTTGCCGGCCCCGGAACCCGACCGCTCTTCCCGGTCGGAGGCCGCATACAAGCTCGGATCGAAATGCCGCTCGAACTCCCGATCAAAGGACTCGAATTCGAGCCACGGGCAATGGCGCCTCAGTCGCATCCAAAGGCGTGTTCTTTCGCGGTCCTCGGTCGCGCGCTCGTAGAAGAGGTGAAGGAGGACGAGGTTGTCCCGCAGGCCCGGAGCCGCCCTCTGCAGCGGCGGAACTTTGGCCAGCGCCTCCTGGGCCGCCGAACGCGCTTCCTGTTCGACAAAAGATTCCGCACGGCTCAACGCCCAGACCGCCAGTCGGCTCGCGGGCGTCGAATCCGGCAGAGTCGGGTTTCGCCTGAAGGCCGCCGCGATCTCCGAATCGGCGTCGCCGTGGCCGTTCGCGGCGCGGGACCATGGCGATATCCGACCGAGCTCGCGCAGGAGCGCGCCCACATGATCGCGGATCCGGCTTTGGGACACGGCGGCGCCGGTGAGCTCCCCAACCCTGCCCGTCAGGCTTGTCGAGTCCAACAGGCTCTTGAGCTGGTCTTCGGCGCGCGCTTGCAGGTCGGCGAAGCGCGCATCCAGGAAGGCGAGCATTTCGCGGACGACACACTCCGGAAGGCCGTGTTTCGGGGAATTGCGCGGTGCCGAGTGCCGACCCGCGCAGTGCTCGACATAGGAAAACCAGACGAGAAGTCCCGCCACGGGCTCGATCAGTTCGCTCACCGCCGGGACCGAAGCCCCGTGCTTGGGGCCGGTGGCGGAAGTTCTGACTTCGAGATCCGCGAGAAGCTCCAGAATCTCATCCATGCGCCCTTGGACGACGGCGCGGATGTCGCTCCGGGAACTCCCCGCCAGAAAGCCTTCCACGTGGCGCCGTGTGTTTCCCTGTTGAAGCGACTTATCGAGAACAGCTTCCACGGCGGTTCGTCGCTCGTGATCTGTTAGCTTGCCGAACGGAAGGGTGTTCCTCGAGGCGTGCATGGGTCGGCGGGAAGGCCGAGGGGCCGGAGTCTCAACAGGCGCCCAACCTTGGCCAAGACAAAACCCGAATCCCGTTCCTTCCCCGCTCGAATAGCCGCCCATCTCGCTTCGGCGGGTATCGCCGATCGTTCCCGCGCCCCAGGGGCGGGCGCGTCGGTGGTTCGTGGTTCCAAAACGCGGCATCGCTCGTTCACCCGTTGAATGGCGTCGCGACACCGAGCTGTGACAGGCGGGCGGGTGTCACACTCCGACGCCACCGCCCCATAGCGGAAGCGTGAAGCCGGCGCCCGCCATGAACCCTCGGATTCGCGAAGAACTCCAAGGGCGGCTCACCGGACCCGGCCGTCCCTGCGGAAAGGAAATCCCATGTACGAAATCGAAGAAACATCCCCCGACGAGACCGAGGAAGCCATGGACCGCGAAGCGGATCTACGAAGTGTCTATCAGGAGGAAGTCAACCGCGGCGTCGATCTCGACGAATCCCGCGCCACCGAAGACCAGTCCGCCGAGGTGACCGCGAATCAGCCGTTCGCGACGGAGCAGCACCATGTCTTCCCGCAACAGTATCGCGAAGAGTTCGCCGAACAGGGCATCGACGTCGACCGGTACACGATCGATGTGGACCGCGACAATCACCAGGGCGTGATCCACGCGGCGGATGAGTTCGGCAACCGCAATCCTGACTGGACCGATTACTACGCCCAGGCCCGTGAGAATCCGGATTCCGCCACCCGGGAATCCATGATCGAGCACGCGCAACAGATGATGGACGACCAGGGCCTTTCCCACCAGGACATGCACGCCTACCGGGAACCCGACGAAGCCACGTCCCTTGCCGAACTGAACAACCCGGCGCCCGAGGCCACGGAAACCGCAGAACCGCCCGAGGCACCTTCGTTGGATTCGACGCCCGCTTCCGCGACCGGGGCTTCCACGACCGGAGTCGAAGCTTCGGGCGTGGATGCCGGGGCGGATTCGGGGTCGGAATCCGGATCCGGGTCGGGATCCGCGGACGGGGCGGGCACCTGATCGGCGGAATCCCTCGGGTGGTTCTGCACGGTCGGAATCGGGATCGGTATCGTTTTGGGGCGACGCTCCGCTCTCGGTTGAGAATCCGAATGTCCGATTCGATTCGATTCGATTCGATTCGATTCCGATACCGACCCCGACAGCGCGCATTGCTGGCAGGCGCTCATCGCGAGAGCGCCGACACCCGGAGGCGGGCCCGGTCGACGGCGGGACGCCCCAACAGGGTTGATTGAACCACCCCGGATCGGGTTCCATCGCAGAACGGGCCCGACAACAAGGGGCCTTCCCGAAACGATGACGCACGGAGAGCCCCAAAGGGATGCGGATGACCTGGAGTCGCTATTCAGCACCGAGGGGCCGGTGCTGCCGATGCCCCTGGGGGACCGGTACGAATTGATCAAGCGCATCGGATTCAGCGACGAGACCGTCACGTTCAGGGCTGCGGACACCAAGCTTGGGCGGTCGGTCGCCATCAAGATTCCGAGGGGTTTGGAATGGGACCGAGACGGGGAATGGAGTCGTTCGATTCGCGAGGCTCGGTTGGTGGCGGGCTTGGATCATCCGGGGATCGTTCCCGTGTACGATGCGGACACGGTCCAGGGCATCAGCTTCGTCGCGATGCCGTTCATCGAGGGCAGGACCTGGGACAGGTACGTTGAAGAGACGAAGGCCGATCCGGAGCGGGTGATGGCCCGGTTTCTCGATGTGTGCGCTGTCGTCGGTTTCATCCATGACTCCGGGCGGGTTCACAGGAACCTCAAACCGTCCAACATCATGGTCGATGGGACGGATACGGTTCGGTTGCTCGATTTCCGGCTCGCGTGCAGTCGTGAGGGCGCGGACGCGGTCGGTATGGGGGGCCGAACCTGTCATCGGATGCCGGGCTTCTCGGCGCCCGAGGAAGGTTTCGATCGACCCGATTCCCACGAGATAGCCGCCATCGACGTGTATTCGCTCGGGATCATTCTCCACCTCACCGCCAGGACGCTGGCCGGCGCTCCCGTGCCCGTGCCGTGGGAGCCTCCGGAACCCACGTCCGCGCCGACCGAAGCGGATTTGAAGGGAGCGCTCGGACCGTTGGGTTCCCTGGCCCAGGTCATCTCCGGTTGTCTCCAACAGGAGCCCGGGCTGAGGCCTGCCAACGCCGCGAAGCTCGGCCATGAGATACGGCGCGCGCGACAGGGTTCCACATCGTCGGGATCGTCCGGACCCAGGCCGGAATCGGGAAGGACATCCGTGGGCGGATGGCTGCTCCGCTGGACACCCGCGCTGGGGATCGGTGCCATCGCTCTGGCGATCCTCGGGACAATCCAGGGGCGTCCGGGGCCGACGGAACGGTCGGATCAAGTCAACCGGAACGTGTTTGGCACGGACGGTCGCCCCATGGAGAACCTTGGGGTCTGGGACGCGGCGGGACGGCGCCCCTCGTGGTTGCCGGAAACCCAGCGTCTCGTCGTTTTCAGGGCACCCGAGCGAGCGGCGGGCACGCTCACCCTTATTTGGCGCTCTGGCCCTGGCCAAAGGACTGCTTCCACTTCCACTCCGGTCCGGTTGGGGGCTGGAGAGACGGCGGCCTTCGCGGCGGGGTTGGACGAGCGGCTTGTGTTCGAGTGGACGGAGGCTTCCGGCCGCTCGCGCTTCGAATCGGTCCGGAGTCCGGACGGAGGCTGGGTCGATTCGGTCTTGCCGCTCGATTCCACCCCCCCTGGGCGCAGGGACTCGGGTTTCGAATGATCCTCCCACCGGCGCACTCCACGGCGCCGCCCGCCTCCTTCGAGGCGGTGGGCCGACGTCTGCGGAAAAAGGTCTTTCACCGGGTCTTCGAGCCCTGGGTTGGGCTGGACCCGAGCGGAGGCAGGGCGTTTCATGCGGTGTCACCCAATCCCGCATGACATGAAAATGCGCGCCATCCGCACGGTCCTGCTCTGCTTGAGCTGCGTCGTCTCCCTGTCGTCAAGCGGCCTTCAGAAGCCGGTGGTTGTCTCGGTGTACCAGGGTCCGTGCCGCGAGGGCGATTTCGCCGCGAACCTCGACACGTGCCGGCAAGTCATCGAACAGGCGCGCGCGCGCGGCAGTCACTTCGTCGCCTTCCCGGAGTGTTTCCTCTCCGGATACGAAAGCGCCGAAGCGGTCCGCCGCGGCGCGCGGCCGCTGAGTGATCCGGATCTCCGCGCGTTCATCGAGGAGTCGCGAACCCACGACACGGTGGTCCTCGCCGGCCTCGCCCTGAGCTCGGGAACCCAGCTGTTCAACTCCGTCCTGGTGATCCATCGCGGCCGGCTTCTCGGACGCTACGACAAGGTGATGCTCACCCCCGGCGACCGGAACACGCTGGGATTCACCGCCGGCGCCGAGCTTCCCGTCTTTGAGGCGAACGGCGCGCGCTTCGGGGTGCTGATCTGCGCCGACACCTCCTACCCCCACGTCGCGATGGCGGCAAAACTCCAGGGCGCGGAAATCCTGTTCACCCCCCACAACAACGCCATTCGACCCGCGGTGATGGAGGATCATCTCCGCTGGGTCCGCAACTGCCACATCGGGATCGCCTGCCACTACCAGGTCGTCGTGGCGAGGGCGAACGTCGTTCAGTCCGACCGCCCGACGGAACTCGGCTATGGCGACAGTTTCATCCTCGGACCCCAGGGGACTCCCCTGAGCGAAGCCGGACTCTTCCGGACCGAACTCCTGACCGCTCTGGTGACACCGGGGCTGTTTGAGTCGCCGCAAACCTGGGCGGCTTTCCAGGATGCGCCAGCCTGGTTGCGAACGGGGCTCGCCGAACTGCTCGTCGCGCATCGCACCCCGTCGAAGTCCGAGGATCTCTCAAAATGGCTGGAATCCATGGCCATCGACCACCGGTACAGCCGCGAGGAAATGGCGGCCGCGACCGGACTCGGGAGGGACGAACTTGTGGACGCCCTTGCTCGCCATGGCCTTCTGGACCCGCCAGCGCCTCGGCCTCGCGGCCCGGGCGAGCCCGTGCGGGTCCTGCCCTACCCCGGCGGGCGCCACCCACGCCAGGGCTTCTTCGACGGCGCGCGAAACCCGCAGCGGGAAACCAAGGTGAGCGTGTTCCCGCCGTGGGACCAGGGAGGCTACGCGGTGGTGGATGTGCCGGAGGCGATCTTCTCGAACCTGGGGCTGATCCACCTGGCCCACACCCACATCCCGACCGTTTGGGATCAACAGGACGCCACCCTGCCCCGCCTCGAGTGGACCCGCCGGGACAACGGATCCCTGTCCCTGACCCGGACCCTTCCCAACGGGATCTCCTTCGGCGCCGAAGCGCGCGCGCGGACGGACGGCGTCGTCTTCGCGCTCTGGCTGAAGAACGGAACCCGCGAACGTTTGACCGGACTCCGGGTTCAGAACTGCGTGATGCTCGGCCGAGCGACGGGTTTCGCGGAGTCCACCCTCGCGAACAAGGTGTTTGCCCAACCGTTTGCCGCGGCGCGATCCACGGACGGAAAGCGCTGGATCATCACAGCCTGGGAAGCCTGCGGACGCACGTGGGGCAATGAACTCGTGCCCTGCATCCACTCGGACCCCGTATTCCCGGACTGCGACCCGGGCGCGACGGTCCGGGTGTCCGGATGGCTTTCCTTCTTCGAGGGCCCGGAGATCGAACGGGAATTCGAGCGCCTCAAAGCGCTTGGGGTTCCGAGCATTCCCACAACCGATTGAGCGGGCGTCGGGCGTCGGGCGTCGGACCGACAATCGACCCGTTCAATCGCCCCCGGGCAGGATCATCTCGAATTTCGGAATCCGAGTGACCACGGCACGTCCTTCCGAGTCGAGCCCGATGTAGGCGCCCTCGGCGGTCGCGGACTTCGTTCGGAGCAAATGATGGCTGTTGTAGGTGAACGACTCGCCAATCTGGAGAAAAGGCGTCTGTCCCACGACCCCCGCGCCTTCCACGGTCAGGATTTCTCCGTCGTCGGACCGCACCACCCATTTTCGGCCCTTGATGGTCACCGTCACATCGGAGTCGTTGTGGATGGTGATGTAGTAGACGAAGCAATAGGGACGATCGGCGGGGGTCTGGGCGTTCGGATTGAAAGCCACCCGGTCCACGGTGACGCGCAGGCCCGGCAGTTCGATGGGAACCGTGGTCGATTCGGCCATGGGGGATGGCGCCTAGGACTTCTGGGAATAGCCCGCCACGCTGAGCGTGAGTTCGATCTCGTCCGAGACCTTGTCCGTCGGCGCGCCGGGATTGATCCCGTAGTCGCTTCGCTTGACCGTGAACCGGGACCGGAGGACGAGGAGGTCGCCCTGCATGCGACCCCCGGTGCGGTCGGCGAGTTTGCCCTTCAGGTAGCTCAGTTTCACGGGGACGGTGACCTCCTTCGTCACGCCCCG
>JBFWOK010000077.1:0-30984 GCA_050250555.1 Limisphaerales bacterium | reverse complement strand
CGGCCTGTTGGTCCGGTCGTGGAAACTTGAGAATCGCCTCCTGGGCCACGCGCGAGAGGCCGAGGTCGGCGCCGAGGCGTTCGATGTCGCGACGGTCGCCGGTGTTGAAGATCAGCCACGCTCGGGTGCTGCCGACCAGGGCCGCGCGAATCGGAGTGTCGGCGATGCGCGCGTACGTCTGGGCGGTGGTGACGAGTTGGACGTTGAATTTGCGAAAGCTCTCGGCGAGTTCGCGGAGGATCGCTTCAGCGCCCTGGATCTCCAGGAACCGGCTCAGTTCCTCCACGACGATGCGCTTCCTCATGCCGCGGGGCAGGGTGAGGCAGGTGTGGTGGAGTTGGTTGATCAATTGGAACCCGACGACGTCGGTGACGTCCTTGGCCGCCTTCGGAAGGTGTCCGAGTTCGAAGTACTGAACGGCACCCGTCGCGGGGGTATTCCCCACGCCATCGAAGAGTCGACCGTACGCCCCGTCCTCGGTCCAGGGCACGAGAAGCACGGCGAGCCAACGACTGGTTTCGTCGTCGGCGATCTCGAAGTGTTCTCGCAGGGACGAGAGCCGGAGATGCTCTTCCGGCTTCAGGTAGGCGAAGACTAGGGCCTGGACTTCTCGACCGTGCTGGCTTTCGTGGTTCCGCAGTTCCTCCACGGTGAATCCCGCCGTGATAGCCTTGGCTTCTTCGGGCTTCTCCCTCTGGAATCCCCGGAACTCCAGGAACGCGTCCAACAACGGGCACCGGTGATCGGTCATCCACCGGTGCAGGGCGAGGCTGTGGCGGAGAAACGTTTCGCGCTGGGGCTCCGACCATTGGCGGAGGTGCTCTTGCGCCTTGTCCGCGTGGAGTTGTTGGAGTTCGCGGTCGATGAGGCCGGCTTGGCGACGGGCTTTGTCCTCGTCCCGGGGCATGCCCACGATGCGGACCACCAGGGCCGTCAGGGTCGCGGTAATGAAGGGCGACAACGGCAGGCCATGGGTGTCGAAGGGATTCAAGACCTGACTCCCGTCGAGCTTGAGAACGACCGGTTCGAGGCCGTGGCTGCGGGGGTAGGAAGCCTGCGACTGTCCGAAATCGATGACGGCCGTGAACCCGAAGAAGGGATCGGTTTCGTGCAGCAACTTCTCCAGCACCACGCTCTTCCCCGTGCCTGTAGCGCCCAAGAGGGTCAGATTCTGGGGAGTGGAGCCGTTGCCTTCGCCGAGGAAGGAAACCACGTTCACCAGGTTTCCGTCGGCCCCGGGGAACAAAGCCTCCACGGGCCCGGCGTGCCCCAGGAACGTGCTGGAAACAGGCAAGAGATCGGCGACGTACCGGTCTTCGCCGTAGTGCAGGAATCCGGCGCGCCGGGAGGTGGGGTTTCCGGGTAAACTGGCTGTGAACAGGTTTCTGGACGTGGCCGGCAGTGTCGCCTCGTAGACCTGGGCACCGTTCATCGTCTGAACGGCGGCCTTCACGGCTGCGACCATCTGGGAGAGTTCCTCGGCTGTCTTTGCCCGAAGGAGCAGGGTGAGTTCGAATTCCAGGGGGACGACGTCGCCTCGGGAGAGACGGCGGATCTTGTCGTCGAGTTGGGCCTGGGAAACGGAGAGGCGTTCGTCCGGCTTCCTCGCCGTCTGCTGTTGAATCCGTTCCACCGAGACCTGGGCACGGCGAAGGATGGGTTCCTTGTCCCGGCGCTGGACGCGGGCGACCAGGGTGATGCCGCCGAAGGGCAGATGGGTCAGGGCCTGGCAGAGGGTGGGATAGGTCTCGCCGGGGAGCCGCTGCAGGCCCATCGCGACGTGGTGGTAACCATCCAGAATGAATCCCTGCCGCCCCAGGGAGCGCAGGTCCGAATGAAGACAGTTGTCGACGAGCGAGAGTTCGGGATCGAAGTGGACGGCCGGATCGAAACCGATCTGTTCGCGAAGGGACGGATTCAAACGGTCGGCCCAGAGTCGTACGACATCGGTGTCGGAGAGCGGGACCGTGCGAGCCCCGACCGGTTCCAGGACCCGGTGCAAGACCTGTTCCGATTGGGCGAACGCGGTCCGAGCCTCGGCGAGACGGAGGTCGTATTGGTTCTTCGCCTCCGACGGTCGCCAAGGGGCTGATCCCGTCAACGGGCGTGCGAGGAAGACAACGACCTGCCGACGTCGGAGATCGCCTTGGGTCATGCGCTCCCATTGGCGGATGAAGTTCAAGTTCCGGAGCAACCGGACCGGGCCGCAGGTGCAGGCCTCGGTGGTTTCCCGGTAGGCCAGCAAGCGAGTCGCTTCCCCGGCGGTCGAAGTCAGAGTCACCTGAAGCACGTCGTCGGGGGAGAGTTGCCGGAGCAGCGACGACCAGGCGTCCTGATGCCGGTTGAGTTCCGCCGCGGAGGCGGTCTGGAGGTCGGGAGTTTGAATTTCCCAAGCCTTGGCGGCGTGGCCTTCGGCGGGACCGCCGAAGACGGTCAGACCGTCGACCTGAAAAGCCTCCGGGAACGCGCCGAAGAGGCGCGATCCCGTGGACTGTATGTCGCGGCGAGGCTGGGCGTGTCCGCCAGTGACGGCGGTGTCCACCAGGTTGCCCACGTAACCCGCAGGTCGTCCCGCCTGGAGGAAGCGGAGAACGACGAGGACCACCACGGCCGGGAGGACGGCACCGATCGCGGCGGTCGAGATCGAGTAGAGGCGGACCAGTTGATTGAAGAGAAGGACGCCCGCGCCCAGCGCGAGCGCCACCAGCCAGAAGGAGGGAGTGGAAACGCCGAGGATGGTCCCCTCCGATTCATCGGCGGCGTGGGTCGTGGTGACACGGGGTTCGGAGTCGTTCATGGCGGATCCCCTCAGAGCGATCCGCCGGTCCATCCCGCGATGAGGCGGATGATCGGGACGGCGACGCAACAGATGAACCCAGCGACGCAAGATAAGATTCCTTCAGAAATCCTTCCTTGATGTAACTGCCACGCCCCGAACAAGATAAGCGTTATTCCAATCAACAAACTGATCGTTTGTAGGAGTTCGACGAACTGGTCGAGGCCGGGTACGGCAGCCTGCGCGAGGATCGCGAAGATCGGCATGGCGAGGTTCGGGATTCGCAGGGCGAGTGCCCCGCCCGTGGCGGCGTTCGCCACGATGAGGTGGATCAGTGGGAGAATCATGGGTTCTGGGAGTTGGGTTGTTGTTTCGCCGTCAAAGGGGGAATCCGCTTTCAGTCGGCGCTGGGTTGCGGGCGAATGGAAAAAGCACGGATCTTGGCGCGGATCCGGTGCAGGCGGGTCTTTACGGCCGAAGGGGTCGAACCGCAGATCCCCACGGAGGCGATCCGGCTCACGGACCAACCCAGGAAGTGGAAGAGCACGACCGCCTGAAGGTCTTGGTTCGTGAGCGGTTCGAGGAGGATTCGCCAACTCTCCTCGATCCAGGGGAGCCCCGAGCCCATTCGGGGGGACTCAGGGGTCTGGGAATGGGACTCTCCAATGGGAACCGTCGGAAGCCGGCGGTCACGATTGGCCTGAGATCGATAGGCCGACTTCGCGCGGTCCTTGATGCGTTTTGGAAGGAACGGCCACTTCTTTGTGTCGGGCTTGGGGTCGTTGAGAATGCTCCTGTAGGCGTCGTGATAGACCGCCTCCGGATCCGCCACGCCAACCCGGCGCGCGATCCTGACTCCGATGCGCTGGCACCGATTGTAGTGTTCCGCGATTTCGCTCTCTGACTCGGGGCGCGGAAGCGGCGCGGTCGAGGCGATTGTTGAAAGCAACCGCCAATCCGGATGAGTCTCGGAGCTGCTGGAGCGCCCCGAGTCGGACTTCGGCCGGCTTGTGCGCGGTGCCTTGCTCCGCCTGTTCTTTGTCTTGCTGGCTTTCTTCTTCACGGGCTGAACTCGCTTTCTGGTTTCGAGTCCGCCCAAGCGCTTGGAACGGGTTTCGTGTTGAACCGTCACCACGAATCGCGGCGTTAACGGGGAATGCTTTCCCAGAAGAAGGTCCTTTCGGGGAGAGGGCGAAATTTGCATTCTTTGCGCAAAATTCGCCCTATGAGTCGCCGAGGGTTGTGTAACTTGCTTATGGAAAGCATGTTAAACTGGCTCTTGGAACTCGGCGCGATCCTCAGAAAAACCGCGATGGAAAATCTCGAAGCCGGGCGACGGATTAAGAAATTCATGGCGTTCGTAGGCCAGGCTCAGTCTCTTGTTGGTCCCCTGGGATACAATGATCGGCGGCCGTACCGGAGCACGTACCGGTCTTGGAAACGCGGCTTGGTCTGGCCCCAATCCGATTCTGCAAAAACCGCCGTCCTCGACATTTGGGAACGGGCGTCAAGGCCTGGAAGAGGCGAAAAACTAAGGGCGTTAGAGGGGTATCTCGAACGCAATTTTCCGAACGCTCCGAAGCCCTTTTCCGCGGCTTCCCTTGCGGATTTTTTCGATGGGTACATCGACGAAGCCCATGAGATGAGGCAAGAGGAGCAGACTTTGGAGGAAGTCACAGAGTCTGAGTCGCCCTCTGACGAAGATTCGGATGGAGGCCGAGGAACCGCAGCGGAGGATCCTGCATGTCGCATACTACGAGATAGTGGCGGCGTAACCCTTGACGCCGCGAATCCCGTCGTTGCTTACGTGGATCGGCTATTTAGCCAGGCGGGATATCCCGTTGAAAAAGGCTTGGTTCGGGTTGATGCCAAGAGCCAGCTCAGTCTGGAACCGCTCTACAGGTATTTCCTCCGCCTCCAGGAATCGGCGACGATTCCAAACTACTTCCCCGGAGTTCCGGAGATCCCGTTGGATGGATTCTTCGTCGAGCTGAGCGCCACGGAGGATCTACGAGGAAACCTGGTTCTGAGTGGTGAACCGGCCCACGAGACGCCGAAAAGCGTCGACCCGGTGACCCATAGTCCCATCAGTTCGTGGCGCGCCGCCGCGAATCAGAAACGGATCCCGCTGGAGACGGTCGTCAGCGCGACAGAGTTAAAGCCAGCCGTGGTTTTTGGGGACCCGGGCTCTGGCAAGTCGACCTTGATGCTGTACGCCCTTCACGAGTTGGGCCGGGGCGCGGTTTCCGGCAAGGGCCTGGCCGTCGCGAATGTCATCCCATTCAGGATCTCCCTGCGCGAGTTTGCCCGAGATGGCAAAGAGGTGGAGTTCCAGGTGATTCAGTACCTGATCCGAAAGGAGCTCGGGATCACCGATCCGACCGAATTTGAGGATTGGCGGTACCTTCTCTCCAATTTCTTCCTCAACGAGCGACCCTTCCGCCTCTTCCTGCTGGTCGATGGGTTGGACGAAGTCACGCCGGACCCCGAGGTGTTCAAGGAGGTTCGGAAGCGGATGGGCGAGGTCACCGCGATCGCTCGGGTCATCTTCACGTCACGACGGGCGGGATTCCTGCGGCCTGTGAACCAATTCGACTCCTTCGAGCTGGTGGAACTGTCGGAGTTGGCCATGCACGAGCTCATCGGCAACTGGTTCACCCGGGTTCACGAGCGTCCGCCGGATTTCGTTCAGAGCTTTCGCAACTGGATCTTCTCGGATCCTCGACATCACGAAATGGGGAGCAACCCCTGCCTGCTCTCCCTCCTCTGCTTTCTGAATCAGGGGTGCGGGGTAAACGAATTCATCGCCACTGGAAGTCGCGCGGCTCTCTACCAAGCGGCGGTTCTGAAGCTGGTCGAGGATCCCGATCGCATCAAACCGACGGGGCTGACGGCCTCCCTGGCGACCCTCTCCGCGTTTGCCCTCGATCGCTATGTGAGCTTGGGAACCGCTGCCATTCCGATCGCCTTGTTCAACCGGGAGGAATTGCGGCAGTTCCTCGCTCGCCCCCGAACTGAGATTGAGTGTCGAGGCCTGGATTTGGGCGAAGACCAGTTGGAATCCATTTGGCTACGGACACGGTTGGTGAGCCGCTGGAATCTGGGGGAATGGCACCACTTCCTCCACCTGACCTTTCAGGAGTACTTCGCGGCGCGTTGGCTTGTGACGCGACCGGATGCGGAGGTCGGCCGCCTGATCGAACTGTACCGGTACAACCCTTACTGGCGTGAGGTTTGGCGCTTTTACGCCGGGCTTTGTTCCGTCACCGGGGGTTCGGGCCGAGCCCGCTTCAACGCCCTCATCAAGGGCTTCGCCGTGCCGGAGGATCTATTCGGCCAAGCTCTCTTCCACCTCGCTCCGCTGGTCGCCGAGTTCGGCGTGGGCGACACCCAGGAATTCCTGGGCTTCGACCTCCGGATTCGACTGCGTGAAATGGTCCTGGCCGGCCACAACCAGACCCGGATGTTCATACGGCGAATGGTCGACGTGGATCCCGCGTACTTCCTCCGGTACGTCCGGACGCGCTTGATGCCGGTCTTGCAGTTCTATATCGAGCGGGTCGATGGTCCGCGGCCCAATCTGGACCCCGGGGAGATCCGGTTGGGTGTGGAAATTCTCGAGTGCCTTTACCATCCGGACGCCGTTCGGTTCCAACGTGAGCTGATCCAGGCGGAGCTGGGGTTCCCGCACCTTCAGGATTCGGACCTGGCCCTGGGACCGACGGTGCCATCCGGTCGCAACGAGATGCTCGGGAGCTTTCTTGAAGACTGCGCAAGGTCCTCACTGGGACCGCTTCAGCGGCATCGAGCGGTTGGTTATCTGGCGTGCGTTCGATCTCCCGGTGCTGGAGCCGCCATCCTTGACGTGGCGCGGGCGCAAGGTGGAGAGGGCCGTGGACGCCAAACCAAGCGACGACGACAGGCGGACCTTGAGTTTCAAGTGCATTGCCTTTGGGCCTTGTGCGAGCTGGGTGACACCCGGGCGGTGATCCTCGCCCAGGAACTTTGGAACGAGCCTGGATTCCGTGAGGGTTCGATCGGCGAGGTCGCCACGTTTCTCGCCGAGATTCGGAGTCCGGCTGTCCCTGAGTTGGCTGAATCGTGGCTGGAGCAGGGGGGGGACTCCATGGCCGCTTCCGACTTGGAGCCGCTTCTGGACCTTTTGAAGCCCTGGGCGGAGCGCCAGATCCCTCCCAGCATGGAGGGCTTGCTCCGCCGGACGGATGCAGGGCCGTCGGTGCGGGCCTCCATCTGGGAGATCATTTGCCGGCGCGGTGGGATCCATGGCGAAGCGCGGCTGCGCCGGCACCTTGAGGAATTCTGGGAGCCATCCCGTGGGGAGAAAAGCCCGGAGGAGTTGGTTGGCATCCTCGAGTTCATCGCGGCCCAACGGCTCGGCTTTCTTCGGGAATTGGAGATCCTCCTGAACCGGTTCGGAAAAGGCGCGGGTCCCTACGTCCAAGATGCCATCTGGGCCACCGCGACAGCGGTGGTGCTTGCCTCCGGGGAGCAACCCAAAGCACTAGAGTGGTTGCTGGACGTGGCGGTGCCTACGTTGGAGAAGGCGCTGCTCACCCCAGGTCAGGAGACGGGACGGCTCTCGCATCGGTTGGCGGCGTTTCGGCGGGCACCTGGAACGGTCTTGGAAGCCATCGCGAACATGACCCGGGCCGTGTGGAATTCCGTTTCCCCCGATTCGCGGCTGACGTTGCTGCAATTCTTCACCGATTTTCCGGCTCAGGCACCGACGGCGATCGTTCTCCAGGCGCTCGATTCGGATGACCAAGAGTTGAAGATCACCGCCGTTGAAATCCTGGCGGTGACCGATCCTGGGCGGCTGATGAACGAGCGGTCCCACGATCCGGCCATCGATCAGGTTCTCCTCCGGAAGTCCGCCCGTGACGGGACATTGTATTTCACGAACGGATTCTACGATCCGGCAAGACGCTCGTTCATGGAGTATTCCCGAATCCGATAGTCCGGGACCCCCGATCCACTTCCTATCGCATGGGTGGGATCCGCCACGTCGGGGCAGGCCGACGGAGTGCTACCGCAAGGGAGCGATGGATGCTCCGCCCGAACCCGCGCGTCTGGCCTGCCATGCTTATTGGGCAATCCTGCCGTCCATGCGCCAGGTGAAACCTCGGGTGCCGGCAGCGCGGATTCCCGGTCGTGCTGCGAAATATCTTCGACCCCGGTGACGATCACCCCTTGGCATGCCACGGCATGCCGTGTTACGCCCTGAATGGGGATTCTTTTCACGGGAGGGGGTCGGAATGAGCACGCGTCGGCGTCGTTGCGCGCGGTCGACCGGGGTGAGCCTGGAGATTGCGGTCTTGGAATACTTGCGGGAACTGGCGGATCGGTCGGAACGGGACCGGAGCTTCTGCATCAATCAGATCGTCCGGGAGCACGCCGAACGGCATGGCCGCGTGCTCCCGATGGAGGTCGAGGGCGCTTCCAATCAACCGGCGAGGGAGCGCTGAACCGTGAGAACCGGCGACGTGGATTCCCTCCCCTTTCCTGGGTTCCCGGATTTCCGGGCCAACGTCACGCTGGTCCCGATCCAGTTCTTCACCGTCGTAGTTCCGACGAGTTCCCGTGGCGTGACCCGAATTGTCGGGTACGCGCTTCGCCAGGTCTTGGGCTGGGTCGACCAGGACGGGAACCCCAAACAGACCCAACTCCAACTCTCCTACCGGGAGTTGATCGAGAACGCCGGGGTCTCGCGCGACTCGATCGCCGAGGCGCTCCACGAAGCCGTCGAGCGGCGGTTTCTGACCTGTCTCGAACGCCCCGCGTCGGACTCCGCCGGGCGGCCGGGCCGAAGCGGGGTCTACACGTTGCGTTGGGACAAGACGGGACCCCTCACCCATTCGCCGGACACGTTTCAGGGGTTCTTCTATCCAGCCGGAGCCGTGGTGGAAGAGACCGTGGAAGGGCGCACCGTTTGTCGCTCGAAAGTGGCGCGGAAGTTCATCCCGAACGCGTTCTTTGACCACCTCCTCCCGCGCGAGCGGTTGTCGGTGATCCGGGTGGTGGGCGCGTTGTTGTTCTACAGCATCCAGTGGGGGCCTGGGGGTGAGCGGAAGGTGCCGGTGAACAAGTCGATCACGGAACTGAGCCGCCTCGCCCACCTGACCCGTCAGAAGACCCACGCGGCCGTCGCCGAGGCCCGAGCTCGTGGATACATCGAGCAAATCGATCCAGGGCGGTTTGGTCCGACGTCGGGAACCCGGAACCCCAGCGCGTGCTATCGGATTCGGTGGAGCCAGGAGGATCGGAGGGAGGCAACACCGCCGCGGGTCGGTGCCGGCCAGCAAGGATTTCCAGACCGGTCAGAAAAGGTGAACAGGGAGGCGGTCGGAAAAGGAGTACGGGAATTCGAGGACCGGTCGGAAAAGGGGAACGGGGGACCGGTCGGAAAAAGAGAACAGACCCGGTCAGAAAAGGGGAACAGGGAGGAGTCAGAAAAGGTGAACAGTATAAGAATAAAAGAAGAATATAAGACAGAAGCAGCTGCAGCAGCTCGCGCCGACGCGTTGCCCGGTGGCCCTACGGCCGAATCGTCCGAATCGTCCGAATCGGTCGAGGCCGCCTACGAGGCGCTGAAGGGGGTAGGATTCGACGCGGTCGCGGCCCGCAGGCTGGCGGCGGAGTACCCGATGGAAGTCATCCAACGGCAGATCGAATGGATCCCGTTGCGCCGGTCGAACCGCAGTCGGCTCGGATTGCTTCGCTGCGCCATCACGGAAGACTGGCCGAAGCCCGAGACGGGGCAGGGGCCGGGGGGCGATGCCGATCGACTGGCCCGGCTCTTCGCGAGCCACTACTACGCCGCCTACCACGGTTTCACGGGCGAGCCGGCCACGGACGTCTTCGACAAGGACATCGAGATCGCCTTGCCCTTTCTGCGGCGCGTTTTCGCCCTTCAACCAGACGAAGGAAAGGTTCCGGAATGGGGACGGCGGTTCGGGGCCATGATGCGAACCCGGCACCAGGGCGATCCGAAGGCGCTTCCGAACCTGTCGAACACGCTGCGGCTCTTCGGGGACCAACTGCTGGCGACCCTCAAGCGGGAGGGCACCCAAACGCGGGATGCCGGGATCTCCGGGTCCCGAGTCCGTCACCAGGAGGCGTTTGCCGAAGCCTACCGAGGCTATCTTCGTTCCGAGGAGGAGCGTCTTCGGCGAACGTTGCCCGTGGAGTATGAAGGGTTCGTGGCGTGGCGGGCCAAACGGCGCGACTCCATGACCCAGGGGCGGATCGTAGCTCCCGCGTCGTGGCTGGCACGGTTCGATAGCGAGGAAGCTCGCCTGGGGGCGCTGGCGGAGTTCTTCGAGGGCAGCGCCACCTTCCCGGTACTCGACTTCTGGACCTGGGACCAACGCCTGAACCCGCAAGGTTTCCAGGCGGCGATTTCCGGGGAGGTGCACGCATGAGAATCATCGCTGTCATCAATCAGAAGGGCGGAGTGGGCAAGACTACGACCAGCGTGAACCTGGCCGCGTCCCTCGCCCGGGCCGGCCACGCCACCCTCCTCGTCGACCTCGACCCGCAGGCCCATGCGACCCTCGGTATTGGGCTCGACCCCGATGCCTTGGATGGAAAGACCGTCGGGGAAGCGTTGCTCTCGGAGACCTTGGGGTTGTCGTCGGTGATCACCGACACCTACCTCCCCCTGCTCAAGGTGGCACCGGCGTCGCTGTCGCTCTCCAAGGCCGACTCGCTGCTGCACGCCCGGCACTTTCGGGAACAACGCCTGCAGCACGCGCTCGAGGGTTTGGGCGGCTTTGAGTACGTCCTGGTCGATTGCCAGCCCACCCTGGGCGTGCTGCCGGTCAACGCGATGGTGGCCGCCAACCATTTCCTGATTCCGACCCAGCCCTCGGGATACGCCATCCGGGGGCTAGGGGACCTCCTGGAGGCCCTTCACAGCATCAAGCGCCACCAGCCGGGATGGGACTACCGCATCCTGCTCACCATGGTGATGGCGCAGGCCACGGTGACCAACGACCGGGTGGACCGGGTCCTCGAACCGCTGCGGAAACAGGTTTTGGAAACGCGGATCGGCCGGTGCGAGGCCTTGAATCGGGGCCAAATGGAGGACCAACCCAAAGACATTTCGACCCTATCCCCGGGCAGCCGCGCCGCCCGGGACTATCAACAATTAACGGAGGAGATCATCCGCCTATGGCCATCCCACTGACCGACCGAATCGCCCGCCAGGCTTCTGGCCGCACCGAACGTGATTTCGACCCGATCGCCCGCGATGAACCGCGCCTCCTGGTGCTGCCGGTGTCGGCTATTGATCCTGACCCGAACCAACCGCGGCGGGACCTGGGTGATCTGGCCGACCTGGCGCTTTCCATCCAGGAGCATGGCCTGGTTCAGCCGATCGTCGTCGAGGCGATGCCCCCCGACCGGTATCGGATCCTGGCCGGGGAACGTCGGTTCGCGGCGTGCGGCAAGTTGGGATGGGCAGCGCTTCCCTGCATCGTGCGGACGGTCGAGGAACAGTCACGGCTCGCCCTTCAAATCATCGAGAACATCCACCGCAAGGCCCTGGATCCGATTGAGGAAGCCCAGGCCCTGCGGCGGTTGATGAACGAGTTCAATCTTTCGCAGGGTGAGGTGGGCAAGCGGATTGGACGTTCGAAGTCGTCGGTCAACCAGACCCTCAGAATCCTGGACATCCCCCCGGAGATGCTGGCCGAGGTCCGGGCGAGCGGACTGCCGAGCAAGTCGGCGCTCTTGGAATTCGCCAAGGAAGCGGACCCTGACCGCCAAAGGGCGCTCTGCGAGCAAGCCAAGGCCGGGGAACTCACCGTCTGGAAAGCCCGGGCCACTCCCCCACCCCCGCCCAAGGCGGAGTCGAAGACCATGCGCATCGTCGTGGCCGACGCCACCATCCAGGTGCAGTTCGACTCCGGCGACGCCAGTCCGGAGAGGGTCGTTGAGGCTTTGCAGGCCGCGTTGGGCGAGGTCGCCGCGCGAAATCAGAGCGGACGGGGGTGAAGCGGTTCACGGGGCGAGTGCAGCGTGGCTCTTCCCGTCACTCGGGATAGGTCCCCAGTCCAGGGCGTCGCCGGCCTCCCTGTTCGCGGCCGCCACAACGAAGCTGCCATTGCGATGGCGTCTGCCAGCATTGCGGGGATGAATGCGTTCCTTCTCCTCTGCCTGGGTTTCGGGCTGACGCTCCCCAGTGCGGCACAGATTCACGACACGATGGAGTTCCTTCCGCCCGCCCCAACCGGGAAGGAGTGGAAGCTTGTCTGGCACGACGAGTTCGAGGGCACCACGCTGGACGAAACCAAATGGAACCGCCTTGGCGACTGGAAGCGCCGGGACGGTTTCTGGGTCAAGGAGGACGCCTACCTGTCCGGCAAGGGCACCCTCATCCTGCGCACGCGGAAGGACGGCGACCGCTACACCTGCGGAGCGGTGAACACCCAGGGAAAGTTCGAGCACGCCTTCGGCTTCTATGTGGCACGGTGCAAGGCACCCAGGCAGCCAGGTCATTGGCCTGCGTTCTGGATGATGTCCTCCGGCGTGGGGAAGGTCGGCGACGGCGGCCGGGACGGCACCGAGATCGACATCATGGAGATGCCGTGGCGGGACGGGAAGGTGACCTTCAACCTCCACTGGGACGGTTATGGCAAGGACCACAAGTCCGCCGGCACGAACACCGTGATCCCGGCGCTCATGGACGGATTCCACGCATACGCGCTGCACTGGACACCGGAGGAGTACGTCTTCTACATCGACGGAAATGAGGTCTGGCGAACCAAGGCCGGTGGGGTCTCGCAGGTCCCCGAATACCTGAAGCTGACGGAGGAGATCGGGACGTGGGGCGGCGACATCGCGAAGGCAGAGCTGCCGGACTTCTTCGAGGTCGATTACGTACGCGTTTACCGGCTGAACGATTGATGACAAATCCTCATTCCCGGCGTTCCATGCCGGCGCGGTTCCTCCAGGATGACAAGGTCGTCAGCAGAGATGGAGTTTCTCAGAGAGGGACATGAAACGCGCAGCACACAAATTCCTGCTGGCGCTCGCGAACGGGTTCATCCTGTTCTTCTTTTCCGAGCGGCTCTTCTGGTCGGTGTGGCGTCCGGGCGACTCGATCCCTGACCTGGTCGTGACGTGGCTCGCCTACTCGACCCTCGCCTACCTGTTCCTGGCCACGGTGTGGTTCTTCCGAGTCAACAACGTCTGGTCCCTTTATCTTGCCGGCGCGGTCTACGGCTGGCTGACGGAAGGTGGCCTGATCCACACGCTCTACGGCACCGAGGAGTCGGCCCCGTTTCCCATCAGCATCTCCATCACGGGACTTTCCTGGCATGCCCTCCTCTCCGTTCTGGTGGGCTGGTACGCAACGGCCCGGGCCCTAACGGCGCGGCGTCCAACATGGACCGCGATCATCGCGATAGGGGTCGGCGTGTTCTGGGGTTGCTGGGCCACGTTTCTTTGGCGGGAGAGCCCGCCGATCCTCACGCCGGTTCCCCAATTCCTGGGTTACGCCCTTGGCACGACCATCCTCCTGGCCGGTGCGTGGTGGCTGAACTTCCGCGCTGGCGTGACGCGCTTCCGGCCGGGGTGGGTCGGAACGATTCTCAGCCTCATGATCCTCGGCACGTTCTACGTGCAGCACGTCCGGCGACTGGGTTGGTTGCCGTTGGTCGTCATGCCAGCGGTGATGGCTTTGGCGTTGGTGCCCTTGTGGCGACACCACAGGCGTCAATCCTGCGGGTCGGCGCTCACCGGAGATCAGCCGGCGTGGTTGAACCTTGTGTACCTGGGTCTGATGCCAATCGCCGCGACCGCGGTTTATGCTGCCGCCAAGTCCCTTCGCCTGGATCAAGTGCCCGTCGCCACGATTGTCTATTACTGGATGACTGGACCGATTGGATTCGTGTTGCTGGTGATTGCGATCATCCAATGCGCCTGGCCGAGACGGGAGGAACGCCGGAGGTTCACGAACGCCCAGCCGATTCAACCGGCATGAACGGATCAGGGAATCGGCTTTCCTCAGCTCGACAACAAGATCCGATGGGTCACCCGACGCTCCGACGGCTTCCGCAGCGACCGCTGTATGGAGCGGGCGCTCAGGCACCATCTTGGAAAGTTGCCGGAGCCTCCGCTCACCCACAGGTTCTGCTGACGAGGCGGCAGTTTGCAGCAGGGGTCTCACCCGTTCAGACGTCTGAACACCCCCTGTCCCGCTGCGGGACTGGGAGCGGGGAAGGCACGAGCCCGGTGTCGGTCCTCCTGGTTGGCAGTGGGACCCGGGCTCGCCCGAATCCGCCAAGCCGCGCAGGAATCGCGGCCTGACCCGTCGCCACTCCGCGCCGTGGCGCTCCGACGAATGGAGCAACTTCGCGCCAGGGGGACCTGTCACTGCGTTGCCTTCCCATTCGTCTCCGCTTCCTCCACGGCGACTCCGCGTTCTACCGAGCGGCCAGCCCGGGGCTGACTCTGTTGTTGCGGTCGCCTTCCCTGCGCGACGGGGGGTGGTCCAGACGGGGGCGAAACCACCCCCCGCCGCCCAGGGAATGCTTTCTTGGGGGAATTGGGGGGCATTTATCCATCGGAGGAATGTCCCATGAACGTTTACGAAGTCGTGACCGCACGTGTCTTGAAACAGCTGGAAGCCGGCGTTTTGCCTTGGCGCAAGACATGGACCACCGGCTTGCCCAAGAGCCTGGCCACCGGCCGGGAGTACCGAGGAATGAACCTGCTGCTGCTGTCGTCCACGGAATTCTCCTCGGGGTATTGGCTGACCTACCGCGAAGCACTGAAGCTCGGCGGACATGTTCGGAAAGGGGAACGAGCCACGCCCGTGGTGTATTGGAAGTGGCGGACACCCGAGGAAATCCAACGCCTGATCCAGGTGAAGGGGATCGCCGATCCGGCGCCGTGTGTGCCGTTCACCAGTGCGGTGTTCAACCTGGACCAGGTCGAAGGCGTCGAATCCCCAGCCACGGATCAACCCGCGAAGCCCGAATCCCGATTGGCTCTCGCGGAGGGAGTCTTGGCGGGCATGCGGGACGCACCGGCGATCGTTCACGGCATCACCCAGCAGCCCGCCTACCAATTCACCCTCGACCGAGTGAGCATGCCGCACCTCGGCCAGTTCGAAGGCGCGGACGAGTACTACAGCACCCTTTTTCATGAGATGGTGCATGCCACTGGGCACAGCCGGCGGCTCAATCGGTTCGCGGAAACGGAAGGATACCAGGATGAAAGGTACTCGTTCGAAGAACTGGTGGCGGAGCTTGGCGCCGCGTTCTTGTGCGCTTTCGCGGGTCTCACGAACCCCAGCACCGAACAGCTACAGGCAAGCTACATCGCCGGTTGGGCGAAGGTGTTCCGCCAAGATAGCCAAGTGTTGGCGAGGGCGGCTTCCGCGGCACAAAAGGCGGTGGATTTCATCCGGGGAACCGTGTTTGAGGAGGCAACCAGCAAGGCGGCGTAACGGCGGGCGGGCCTCCGGGAACGAGGCCCGCCCCCAACCGACCCGGGAGCGTTGGCGGACTCCCCTCGCCTTCGACACCCGATGTGCCGGGGGGCGGCGGTCAAGCCGCGCAGGCAGCGCGGCTTGCAGGTTGTGGCTCTGTGCCGCCGGGCATTTGCGCCAAGGCGCGGACGGACGCGATCGCGCTCAGTCGGAGACTTTCGCGGCGCGGCCTTCAGCCCTGGGCGTCCGCTCGATGCTGAGGATGCAGCACGTCGCCGTCCGCCCCCGTTCGCCTTGCTGCACGACTCGCCCGACCGTCTGCTTCGCCAGACCGACGTACAGGGCGTGCAGACCGCGGCCGTCGATGACGACCTCGTCGGTCTGGAACCGAAGCGTGATCCGGGTCGGGGTGAACTGGATGCCTTGAAGCAGGTGGTACGGAAGGAAGAACCCGTCCTTGGTGCGGTAGAACCGAACCCCAATCGCGCGATCCTCCGTCATGAACGGTTGATCCAGGCCGGGGAGCTGATTCTCCGGATCGCCGCCGTCCGGTGACCTCATCGGACCTTCCAGTGTGGTGCGGAGCATAGTCGGTCAGGCGGCGGCGCGGACCCGTGCCGCCGGGCGCTGGGTGGGTTGGATGGCCATGGGTTCGACCAGTTCCGTGGCGGACAGTCGATCCGCTCGGCGTCGGACCACGTCACTGAGAAACGCCCGGCTGTCGGTGTAGACCCGCACCTGTTCGCGCCCCCGGGAACAACTGACGTAGAACTGGTTCAGATGGGCGGCTTGGAGCGTGTGCGAGTCCACCGCCACGAAAATGCGATCGACGGTGCGCCCCTGGGACGCGTGGCTGGTGACGCAGTAGCCGTGGGTGAAGGTTCGGAATTCCGCCGGAATCGTCCTTCCGTCCTGAAGGGCGATCGATCCGTCGGGGTTCAGACGCTGAACGGTTACCAACTGGCCGTTGTACAAGCGGTGGGATTTCATCGTGCCTTGGAGCAGCAGCGTGTCGCCCTGGGCGAGCGGGAGTTCGACGGGCGTCGCCACCTCGTAGCAGGCCGCTTGTTTTTGAGTCACGGCAACGGCGGTGCCGTTGGCGCGGGTCGTATGAAGGGTTCCGCCTTGAATGCGCTGAATGACCAGGGTCTCGCCGGCCCGAACAGTCTTGGTCGCCCGGTGGAAGACCAGGGCCTGTTGGGCGCGGTAGTTTCGCAGATCCCGCTTCTGCGCCTGGGTCCATTTGAGCGCCCGATAGGTCAGGATGGTGGACTCCCCGCCCCCCAGTCGCCCGGTCTGCTTCAAGCGTGCTCGGATTTCCTCGGTGACCGCTGCGATCTCCCGCCAAGTCGGACTGACGATCAGCGCCGACTTCCCGAGCGCGATCGCTTCGAGGTAATCCGACGCCAGGCATTGGTAACGTTCCTCGTCAGCGATTTCGCGAATCCCGCCCAGGCGTTTCAGGCGCAGGAGGCCGTTCGCACCGTCGCCGGCGGCGAAGGCGGCAATCGCCTCGCGGTACTCGGCATCGACCTGGCGGATGATGCGGTGCACACCGACGCAGGCGAGGGCGCTCTTCTGTTCCAGGAGTCGCAAGGCGTCTCCGGCTTGCACACTGTTGTGTTGGCGGGTGTCCCCGGAGAGTAGGATGCGGCATCGATGCTCTTGGGCTCGCTCCAAGAGAGCCAGCATGTCGTCGGTGGCCAACAGGCCGGACTCGTCGACGACCAGGACCCGGTTTTGGGATTCCCGCTGAAACCCTTCGTCCACCAGGTAGCGTTGAACCGTGGCGGTTCGGGTGAATCCCATGCCACGGAGTTCGGCGACGGCGGCGCTCGTGGGCGCGAGCAGGAGGGCTTCCTGGTGCTGCTCGATCCCCGCCACGACCTCCTTCAAGAGGGTGCTCTTGCCCGTGCCGGCTCCGCCTCGCAGGCCAATCACCCAGTCGGGGGCCTGAAGGATCCGCTGCAAGGCCAGGGCTTGTTCAGGATTCAGGTGGGCCGGGGCAGGGAAGGTGGCGTTCAGCGGCGCCTCCCGGCCCATGCCTTGGTTCACGAGGGCGATCATCCGGGACTCGCGATCGAGCATGGATTGGGTGGTCAGCTTCCCGTCGACTTGGAGGAATTCCTCCCGCGCATCGAGGGCTGCTTCCAGGTCGGACAGGGACAGGGTTCCACGGCTGTAGGTCTGGGCTTCCTTCAGGAAGAGCGGCCGCTCGACGACCGAACGACGCTCGAAGAAGTGGTCGCGCGCACTGTCGATGGCGGCGTCGACGGAAACCTCCGGCTTGGGAACGGCGGCCGCGTTCCGGCCCGGAATGGCCTGGCGCAAGGTGGCCAGTTCCTCCGGGGTCAGTTGCTGGAGTTGAAGGCGCTGAAAGTCCTCCGGGGTGAGATCGTGGTTCTTCCGGTCGCGGGAGGTGTGCGCCACGGTGGCGCGCGCGTTGTTGGACAGGGGCGCTCCCAGTTTCTTTTCGAGTCGGGCTTCCTCCTCCAGGATGGCGCGGCGACGCTTGCTGTATCGCGTGACGAGTTCCTCGCTGACGAAAGCCAGTTCGAAGCCGTGCTCGCTGGGGCGGATGGCGTAGCCGATGTCCTGCACCCGCCGGGCGAGATCGTTCCGGTAGACCTCCGTGAAGTAGGTCATCCATTCGAAAATCCGTTCCGTCTGAAGGGCCTTCCATCGGTTTTCCACCGGATCCCAGGTTGCGTTGAAGACCACATAATGGGTGTGCAAGTGCGGATCGAGGGCCCTGGATTCGCCATGGGTGAAACGGGCGGCGACGATTTCCCCGGTGACTCGGGTGTCATTCATTCCCTGGCGCCGAAGCCGGGTGCCGGCTTCCTTTTCCATCAGCGCCATGGTCGCTTCGGCGGCGGCTTCGTGGGCGGCGACCAGGCGCTCGTCTCCCAGGGTGAGGGCCGCGAGTGAGACGCTTTTGGGCGGCGCACAGGTGAAATCGTGGTAGACCCGGCGATCCACCTCGCGCTGTCGAACCGTGAGCTTCTCGCCGGTGAGCGGATGCTGATTGTCGCACAGCCGTTCGTACGCCTGTTGGTCGACGGCGCTTCCCGGCTCGAGCCCCAGTCGCGCCAACCCCTTTCCAAACCAACGCCCCACCACGGTCTGGCCCTGCGAATGGTACTCTCCGTTGGCCAGGTGCTTCCGGAAGTACTCCTTGGCCACCTGAACGCTTTTCTGTGGTCGCGCGGTGAACATCGTTGGATTCGTGGTGCGTCGTGACGCCGTGTCTCAGGCAAACGACGTTTGTCGATTCAGCCTCGGTGCAGGTGCATTGAATTGCAGGACACCAACCCCTATCTGCGATAGGGCAGATCCCGGAGGGTCAATTTCGGAACCACCGGGTGCGGAACCAGACGGGAACGGAGCCATCCGCTTCGCGGGGAGGGAGGACCACCTTGCGGTGGCCTTTGCCGCAGTGGACGACCACGCACGCGTGCTTCCCGAGGCCCCGGAGCCGTTCGGGTTTGATCTGATGTTCGTCGATGTTCCGGGTGGACTGATGGAAGCGGCCTCCGCTCCAGCCGGTCGTACGGTCGCGCCCCACTCGCTTGCCGATGAAATCGGCGCTGGCCTTGGCGTCGTCCTCGTCCGCCGCCGTGAAGATCAGGCGATTCCGCAGGTTCAGGGTGAACACCTTCGCCTGCTCGGCGCCGAGGGCCGGAATCAGCGAGGTGGTGCTTTGGGTCGCCGCCACCAGGCAGACCTTGGCTTCGCGGATGATGTCGACCACCGAGTGGTCGCTGAGGCCGTGCTCGCTGCTCGTCACGAAGCGCTGGCATTCGTCGACCAGCAACAGAAGCAGGTTGTGCCGGTCGCGCTGGGCCTTCGGCCGGTCGTATCGATTCAGGGCGTGGATGTAGAACAGGTGCTTCAGGAAGGTCCCCACGAACCGGCGTTCGGTCTGGAGCCGTTGGGGAAGGCCGATGCACAGGATCTTGCCGGCGTCGACGTCCCGGAGTTCGAAGGTCGAGTCCCGGCAGAAGACCTCGGCGATTCCAGGTTGGGCGAAGTAATGGAGGTAGTTCCGGACGGTGCCCACCACGCCGGCCAATTGTTCGGCCGGTTGGGCGAGGTAGAGGCGGAAGTGCTCGGCCACCTCAGGCAATTTCAGCCGCTGGAGAACCGCCCGGGTGTCGTCGGAGTTGACCAGGAGGTTGTGGGCATTCTCCAGCGTCACCGGCAGACCGGCGCCGTCGAGGGCCTCCAGCGCCTTGGCGATGTGGATCTGGGCGGCATTGCGGAAGAACGCCTGCTCGTTGGTGTTTCCGAGGGCGACGGCGGTATCGACCACGCATTGGGCGTAGGTGGCGAAGGGGATGGACCGGTCGCCGACCAGGTTGAAGCGATGCCGCGGCTGCCAGTCGGGACTGGCCTCCGCCGGACGGACTTCCAGCACCAAGACATCGTTTGCGCGCCCGTGGTGCCGGGCGATCTCAACCACCCGCTCGTGCAGGACGCCTTTGACGTCGATGCAAAGCCCGCCGAACCGCGGCTGGTTGCGAAAGAACTCGATGAGGATCGGCAGAACGGCGCTGAGGGTCTTGCCGGCTCCGGTGGCCCCAGTGATGAGAAAGTGCTGGCAGGCGCATTGCCGGTCCCATTCGAAGCCCGCGAGGCGGAGGACGATGTCCTTGCGGAGGAACTGTCGAACGATGTGGTTTCCCAGGGCGACCAAACCCAGGAGACAGGCCGCGAGGGCGATGTCCGAGTAGGGCAGGGGACCGAGGCGGCTGAGTTCGGTCATGGGGCGACGATTCTCAGGCGGTTGCCGTCCACGACGACCCGTCCGCTCCCGGTCCCGCCGGCGAGCAGGCTTTCGGTCACCGCGTCACCGACGAACTGATGGATGGCGGCGAGCAGGGGACCGGCGCCCAGCCGGGGCGAGAAGCCAACGACGGCCAGAAACCGCGCGACCTCCGGTCCGGCCGCCAGGGTCCGTCCGCGACTGGCGTGCCATCGGATGAAGTTGCGGAGGTGAAGAGCGACGATGGCTTCCTGAGCAACGCGACCCAGGGGGCGGAAGACGTAGGGGTATCCGAACCGCCGGAGGAGCTCGGGCCGGAAGTGGTGCTCGATCGAGCGGACCACCCGTTTCTCCAACGAGACGAACGGGAGATGCTCGCGGCCGAGGATCTCGGCGGAACCCAGGTTGCTGGTGACGACGATGTAGAGGCCGGAGAGATCCAGGGTGTCCCCGTTGGCGAGCGTCACCCGGTTGGCCTCGGTCATGGCCAGGAACAGATGGACGAACTCCGGGTGGGCTTTTTCGATTTCATCGAAGAGCCAGACCCCGCGGGAGGCCTGCCCATAGGCTTGCTGGAACCGGCCGGGGTCACCGGACCGGTTCCCAAGCAGATCGCCGACCCGGTCGAGGGTCTTGAACTCGGCGCAGTCGAAGCGCATGAAGTGATCGGGACCGAAGACGAGATCGGCGAGGTTTTGAGCGGTCTCCGTTTTCCCCACCCCCGTGGGCCCGGCGAACAGGAAGCAGCGGGCACACCCGCCCGGAGGCACCCCGCCGAGTTCGAGTCGCTGGACGGCCCGACTGAGGCGTTCGAGGACCTCGTCCTGGCCGAGGATGCGTGAGGACAAATCCTCGAAGAGTCGCCCCAACGCCGCGGCGCGTGGGGCAGGGGACTTGGCTGTTCGTTTCGACATGGGTGTGCGGCCGGAGAATCCGGCGTCTCAGTAGGATCCGCTGGCAGCGCCCGCTGGGTTTCGCGGCGGCACAACCGTGCACCGAGCGAACCGGCGCCAACGGCTTCCCGACGAACATCAAGCAGCTCCGCCGGAGACACGAACGAGCGCTAGGCGAAGGGTTCCGGAGCAGTGGCAACGCGTAGCCCAACCACTACCCGGGCCGGCCTGAATCATGGTAGAAGGCGGCAATGGCCCTCGTATCCGTCCAGACGATGCTCGCCGATCATCCCGCGCTTCGCGCGTGCCTCGAGAATCGGGGCTTTGAGCGAACCAGCCCCTCGGAGTACTCCAACGGTCGAGCGACCGTGCGATTCGAGGGAGTGAAGGTTGTGGCGACACCCTTGGACGGCTCGAAAGCGTGGAGGACCGACCTCGGGTCCGTCCCGCCGGAAGCGGCGGCGGGCATGCTGGATGCCATCCTGGCAAACCCACCGTTTCTCTCGACTTCAGCCCGCGAGGCGATCGTGGAACAGGCCCACCGCGCCAAGATTGCCCTCGACCGAATGATCGACGTCGTCCGCGAGTTGCCGGGGACCAGTGGCGCTCGGGAGTTGCGCTGTTTCCTCCTGTCCCTCTTCAACCAGCACCACGACATCAACCTCTGGCGGTTGAGGAACGCCCTCGATTCCCAGCGGAACAGCTGGGTGACGGAAGTCTACACCGCCTGGACGCAGGGGCGCGTTCCTGAGGAGGCGCTCCGGAGGGCGTTGGTGGATGCCGGGGAAATCGAGCCGACGGGTGACATCATCAGCCGTGCGAGAGGTGCGGAATTTGTCGGATTGGATCTGGCGGCGCTCCGACGGGATCTGCATGAGGTCCTTGACTAGGCGTGTCGATGCGAGCATTCGGCTGACCCTGGCACGGGAGGCCCGTGCATTTCTTCCGCAGGATGAGTCCGAGACTCGAATGCACCGGTGGCGGCGCGCCTCGACCGGAAGGCGCCCGGGGGCATCGGATTTGGAGTTGCCGCGCTAATTGAGCGAGCGATTGGTCTCGGAGGTTTCCAGCACGCGCACCACCTCATGGCCACAGTTGGCGCAGGCCCCTCGCAGAATCACGTCACCGTTTTGTTCCTCGCCAGTGAAATTCACCATCGTCACGGAGCGGCGGCACTTCACGCAGAAGACATTCGCCAGAATTCGTTCCCGCGCCTCCCGCGGGATCACGCCCCATAACACTGCTGCGGCTGGTGTAAAATCTCCTTCGTTCATGGAACCGACGTTAAATGACGCCCGGTGATCCGCCCAGCCTGTGCCGGACAAATGCGTGCACCGTCTCCAGCGGCGAAGGTGGCAAGAGGATCAGGATCGGTTGGAAACGCCTGGGCATTCCGCGACTGAACGACGTCCTCCCGCTTTCTGAGTTCCGTGGGCGGGCGGTTTGCCGCGCGGGCTCAGCGCACAAGAGCTGGCCCTGTCCTCTGAGGGGTCCTCACAGCGGGACGTCCCGGCACCACTGTTCCAATTGGTAGGCGATGCGGGTCACTTGTTCCGGGCTCAGGGCCGGCGGAGCGTTGACGAGTTCTTTGGTAACCGTCCGGCGGACCCGTCGAGACGGCGATGGGTAAGGGTGGCAAGGTTGCCGCGTGAAAGGGAAGATTCGCGGTGGACGAAGTTCCGGGCGTCGGCGGACGGCGGCGGAGATTGGGTCGATTCTTGAGGAGCATCGCTGCAGCGGGATGTCGCTGCTGGCCTTCGCCCGGAGGAAGGATCTCTGTTATGCGACGCTGCGGCGATGGCGCGCCATCCATGAGGAGGCGGTTCCGGTCCCGGAGATGAGAGCGGAGGCACCGCCTCCGCAGTTCGTGGCCGTGGAACTGGAGCCGGGTGCGCGGCCGAGCGACTTCATCCTCGAGTGGTCCTCGGGGCGCTCCTTGCGGATCCCGGCCGGATTCAACCCGGACCAACTCCGACGCCTGATCAACGTGCTGGGGGTGCGGCCATGATGGGGCTTTTCCCCACGACGGGGATCTTCGTGGCCACCGCTCCGGTGGACCTGCGCAAGGCGTTCGACGGGTTGGCGGCTCTGGTGCGCCAAAGCCTGGGAGACGACCCACTCAGCGGCAGCGTGTATGTCTTCGGGAACAAGCGAAAAGACCGCATCAAGATCCTGTTCTGGGAGCCGGGCGGTTATTGGCTGTGCATTCGGCGTCTGGAGCAGGGAACTTTTCGTTGGCCGCGATCGGATGCGGCCTGCGCGCGGTACAGCCGGGAGGAGTTGGCGTTGCTCCTGGGCGGGATCGATCTGACCCACACACGGGCGCGGGCGTGGTACCGGCGGGAGGTGAGCCAAGGCTGAGTTCTTCATTTTTTGCTGGTCTCTGAACGCCTGGGATGGTGAAGTCGCGAGCGTGAGCGACGACGACTCACCCCAATGGATCGGGGGTCGGTGGTGCGGCCCGGAGGAAGTCGGGCAGGTCCGGGCGGCGATCACGCAAAACCCGGGCTGGAGCCGGTACCGGCTTTCGCGGGAGTTATGCCGCCAGTGGCAATGGGTACGGCCCAACGGGCAGCTGGCGGACATGGCAGCGCGCCATTTCCTCCTGAAACTGGAGGCCCGAGAACTGATCCGGCTGCCCCCCCTTCAGCGCGCCAGTCCCAACCGGATGCGCCACCGGCGGTTGACGTGCGTGGAACTGGACCGCCACTCGGTGGTCGCGGGCTTGGGCGACTTGGGGAAGCTGGAACTTCACGAGGTCAGCGCCGATCCCCCGCGACGGTCCTTGTTCGAGACCTTGCTGGCCCAGGAGCACTACCTGGGTTACCGCAGCGCCGTGGGGGAGAACCTCAAGTACCTGCTCTGTACGCGGGAAGGACGTCCCTTGGCGGCGTGGTTGTTCGGAGCCGCGGCGTGGCGCTGTGCCGCCCGGGATCGGTGGATTGGCTGGACCGAGCCGCAACGCGCCGCCCGGCTCGGGTTTCTGACCAACAACACCCGCTTTCTGATCCCGTCGTGGGTCCAGGTGAAGGGCTTGGCCAGCTGGGGCTGGGCCCGGGTGAGGCGGCGGTTGGCCGAAGACTGGCAGGCCAAATACGGACACCGGATCGAGCTGATCGAGACCTTCGTGGACACCGATCGGTTCCGGGGCACGTGCTACGCAGCGAGTAACTGGACCCTGGTGGGCCGGACCCAGGGCCGCAGTCGCGGGGATCGGGATCGGCAGCTGCAGGTGCCACCCAAGGCGGTGTACGTGGTTCCCCTCCGCGCTGACTTCCGGGAAAGGCTCTGCGCATGAGCACGGAGTCTTCCCCGGAAGCCCTGGCCGCCGAAATCCAACGGCTCCGGGAGGCGTTGGCCCAGGCGACGTCTCATTCCGCAACCTTGGAAGCTCGCCTGCGCGACTCGGAGGCCCTCCGCCGGGAACTTGAACACCAGATCGGTCTCCTCAAGCGCTGCGTCTTCGGATCCCGTTCCGAGAAGATCAGTGCCGCGGAGCTTGAAGCACGCATTGCCGAGCACGCCCGCGAGGCCCGCGAGCAGATCGCGCAAAGCAAACGCCCGGACGAACCCCCACCTGACGCGGAGGAGGAGCGTCCCGAGGAACCTGAAGCCGAAGAGTCGGGTCCCGCTCCCATGCCCAAGGGGGACAAGCGCAAGGCTCGCCCGCACGGTCGCGCTCCCTTGCCCGAGCACCTGCCCCGGCGGCGCATCGAACACCCGATCGATTCGGAGCACACCACCTGCCCGCACTGTCCGGGGCATCCCCCGTTGGTGAAGATCGGGGAGGATGTCCGCGAGAAGCTCCACAAGCTGCCCGTCCAGTACGAGGTGCACCAACACGTCTATCCCAAGTTAGCCTGTCCGTGCTGTCATTCGGGCGTGGTCATGCCCGAGGGTCCCGACCACGGTCTCAAGGCCGACATCAGCGTGGTGGCCGACGTGGTGGTGCAGAAGTACGCCGAGCACAAACCCCTTTACCGTCAGCAACAGGCCTTCGCCCGGATCGAGATCCCCCTGCGCCGACAGACCCTCTGTGACTGGGTCGGGTGGTGTTCGGACGAGGTGGCCCCGGTCGTCACCGCGATGGCCAACTTCATCCGGGCCCAGCCGCTGATCCAGTCCGACGAGACCCCGGTGCGCATGCAGTTGGCCGACGGCCAGATGCGGACCGCCCGGTTGTGGGCCTACGGACTGCCCTGGGCGGAAGTCGTCTTCGACTTTCGCACTGACAAGTCGCAGACGGGCCCGGCCGAGTTCCTGCGCGACGCGAGGGCAAGGCACCTGCAGGCCGATGGCGGCAGTTCGTACGAACCGGTCGTGCGGGAGTTGTCGCTGGCGCACGTCGCCTGCATGGCGCATATCCGCCGCAAAATCTTCGAGGCCCGTGAGGACGCCCCCTTTGCCGCGGACCTGCTACTGGCCTCCATCCAGAAGCTCTACCGGATCGAACGCCGCGCCAAAGAACAGAACCTCTCCCCGGCGCAGCGTCTGGAAGTGCGCCAACGCGACGCCCGTCCGCTGTTCGACGACTTGGAGAAGCTTCTCGACCTCTACGCCAAGGATGTTTTGCCCAAGAGTCCCCTCGGCAAGGCGGTCAGCTACGCCCGCAACCAATGGGCCGCCATGGCCCAATATCTGGAAGTTCCCGAGGCTGAGCTGGACAACAACTCGATCGAACACGCCCTGCGCGGCGTGGTGATGGGACGGCGCAACTGGCTGCACGTCGGTCAGGAAGTCGGCGGCGAACGTGCCGCGAACCTCTTCTCTCTGACCATCACCTGCCAGCGCCTGGGCGTCGAACCCTACGCCTATCTCTGCGACATCGTGCCTCGCCTGGCGCGTCATCCTCAGCGCGACATCTGGCAACTGACCCCGCGCGGCTGGAAGGAATGCCGGACCCCTTCGTCTTCCTCGACGACCGATCCCGGCGGATAGACGCCGACGTTCTCTCGGGCCAACCGCTACTCCCGTTCCCGCTCCTCACATCATCCGACTCCGACGGCACCGCTCAACGGGTCCGCCGGACGGTTACGTTCTTTGGCAAGGTATTCCGGGTTTTGTACGAGAACGTTCGATGGTTCCGGTTGGCGGACGAACCAGCCGGGCAGAGCTACCACCGGGCGGACGTCCACTCTCGTGCCCGTGGATCGACTCAGCGAGTCGGACAGCCAGTTGGCGAGGGCTTCAGCCTGGTTCAGGGCCTTGGATTCGACGCGGCCGCCGGTAAAGCGATTTCGCTTTCCGTCGACGATCGCCTCCATCGACTTCGGTATTGGCCATGACCAGGGCATTAGGGTGAGCAGCGAAGAGCATAGAGCCAGGCGTGGCTAGGAGCTGGACTGCTTTCTTGGGTCCTCGAGGGCCACCACCTCATCACAGAATCAAGGTGGCTTCTGAAGGGTGGTCATCTAATTCGCTGAGAGCGACTTAACCATTTGGATCACTGTGCGTCGTCCAGTACCTTCGAATGCGATCCAGGCTTGGTGTGCAAGATCCGAGACGCTCTGGCGACCTGCCAGGAATTCACGGTGGGGGAACGACGGAATCAACCCTTCGGCCTCCATTTGCAGAATAGAATCAGCATGAACTCGGCTGCTGATCCTCAGCACGGGAAGTTGCCGTTTCAGTGAACAGGCCAAGCACGCGCGATTGTTCCCATCAAGAATCAGCCACCTCCCGTCAGGGGCAGCGATCACAACCCCAGGGGGTAAAGGCACGCCGAACGAGAGACGGGGGATCAATTCTTCGGCGATCTCGTCCAGCCGATACTGGGAGGGCGGATCTGTGATCAGCAGCAGATCTGGCTTCACGGAGAAGATCTTCATCTCAATCGCCTCCAGCCAGGTTCGTCTCTTTTCCAGGGCGGACCGACTGGCGTCAGCGCGCCTTCCGCTGGCGCAGCGCCTCGATGTCACGTGGATGATAGAGATAGCCATTGCCGCGCTTGCGAAAGCGCAACTGGCCTCCGACACGCAGGTGCATCAACTCGCAGGTCCCCACGCGGAGCGCCTTCCGGGCGGAATCGCTCGTCAACCAGCATGAATCCTCACCGATCACAGGATTCATCGGATCGGCTTGGCCCTTGGGGCAGCAACCGTCGTTGGGGTTTCTCTTGTTCATGGTGCCGGGGGCCTGGGTGGCGATAACTCCGTGCGCGACGGAGTTCAAGCAGCCCAGCTTCGGGAAGCGGCCTCCAGCAGGCGATTGGGACCTCCGGGGGAATAGAACACGCTCGCCCAACGGAAGATTCGACAGGTGACGAACTCCGGGGGCAAGTCGCGGTACGCCTCAGGAATCTCGTCCTGAGCCGGGATGCGAAGGAAGCGCCCGTTCTTCACCGATAGCCGCCATTCCAGGAACTCGAACACGTCATCGACGCCCGGTTTCGGCTGCACTACGGCGTGGAGGTTGAGGGGGTAGTTCTTCTTGGCGCTGTACCCGCGCTTCGCGACCCCACAGATGTAAAACGCGTCGAAAGTTCCCTCGGCGCGCTCGTCGAGCACCAACTCGGACTGTTGCCCAAGCGCAGGGTTCCTCGGCTTGCTGAGCACCGTTGAATACGGGCCGCGGATGGAATTTGTGCAATGCCGTGTCGGGTTGAAACCGACCGTGTACTTGCCCCACAGCCACATGAACTCTTCCG
Organism: Limisphaerales bacterium; assembly: GCA_050250555.1. GTDB lineage: Bacteria > Verrucomicrobiota > Verrucomicrobiia > Limisphaerales > CAIMTB01 > CAIMTB01. The sequence goes on along the minus strand of JBFWOK010000077.1, from coordinate 3,441 downwards.
GTCGAAGGTTATGCTGGAGAATGATGGGCGACGCTTCCATGGCGGTACCTCGCGAATTGTGCGCCGCGGGCCATGGATTCGCCAACACGCTTCGATGAACATCGGGAAGCCGCCGCTGTATCCTTGGAGCGGCAACAATTGCCTGCCAGCAACCACTCGGGCCCCCGCTGCAGATGCTCCTCGAAGTCCACAGGCGGCTCAACCAGCCCTTGATCAACGGGTCTCGGTCGGTCCAAATCCAGGCGCCGCCCATGAAGCTTGCGGAGTATCAGGATCACATCAACCGACTCGGATTCGGCAAGCGGCTCCCCACGGCCCTTTACCTCCACCGGGACGCGGCAACGGAGGCGCTCGGGCCCACGCATCCGGTGATCGCGTTGCTCTCGCGTATCGCTGAGCGTCTGAGTGCAGGGCCTGAGTACAACGTGGTCAAATTCCGCACCACCGAGTTCAAGGTTTCGTTCCTCAGTTATCCCGAGTTTTTCGAGGATCCGCACCCCAGTCTACGGCAGGCCCTCACGGTCGACCTGGTTAAGGGCAAGAGCCGAGTCACCGACTACTCCGACCAGTTCAATCCGCCGATTCTGCATCGAAAAGAAACCCTCCTGCCACCGCAGCATCCGAAGCGAGAAGCATTCGCCGAACTGAGCCGAGCTGAAGAAGAAGCCGGGCTGTACGACGAAACCGCCACGATCGGGTTTAGGCTCAACTGGGAACGACTTCTGGCGAGCCGAGGGGTTCGACTGGACGGGCATCGCCTGGAGCAGATCTCAAGAGCGGAGGCGCTTCCTGACAAGCACGGACCCGCGGCGGTCGTCGAACGGCACAAGACGGCCCTCACGCGCTACGAACTATCCAAGCCCGTGAAGACGCTGCTTGAGCACGGGTTGCTCCCACGGGGGGCTTCGTTCTTCGACTACGGGTGCGGACGGGGAGCAGACATCGCAGGGCTCCACAACCTTGGCTACGAGGCTTCCGGCTGGGATCCCGCCTTTCAGCCCAACGCGCCCCGAGCCGCAGCCGAGGTGGTCAATCTAGGCTATGTCCTGAACGTTATCGAAGATCCAGCTGAACGGGTAGAAGCGCTCAGTGCCGCATTCGGACTGGCACGCAAGCTCCTCGTCGTCTCCGCATTGATCCGGGAAACGGTCGATGCTGAAACAGCCGCCCGCTTCCGCGACGGGGTGCTAACCCGGGCCAACACATTTCAGAAGTTTTTTGACCAGTCGGAGTTGCAGCAATTCATCGAAGACACACTCGAGACAACAGCGGTGCCCGTGACCCTCGGGATCTACTACGTCTTCCGCGACCCCGGGGATGCACAGGACTTCCTAGCCAAGCGCACTCGTCGCGTCATCGATTGGAGCCAACTCCAGACGAGGCTGGGCCTACCGAAACCCCGCAAGACCGCGGAGCAACGGGTAGCGGAGCGATACACCGAGAATCAGCAGATTCTTGAGCCGCTTTGGCAACTGACGTTGAAGTTAGGTCGCCCACCGCTTCCAGAAGAATTCACTGCGTGGGGTGAGGTTGCTGCCGCGCTCGGCTCGATGGCCCGAGCGCAACGCCTGCTGCTGGCTCACTTTGGCGAGGACTGCTTGAGTGCCAGTCGGGAGGCACGGAAGAGCGATCTCCTCGTTTATCTGGCACTCGCTCAATTCCGCAAACGCGTGCCATTCGGTCACCTCCCTCCTGACCTTCGAGGTGACATCCGTCACTTCTTCGGCGATTACCAGCGAGCCGAGGCTGCAGGACGCGAACTCCTTTTCGCCGCCGGGGACCCCGACGAAATCGGATTGGCGTGCGAAGAACTGGCACTGGGATGGCAGGACGAACAGGCGCTTTTTGTTCACCGAAGCCTGCTGACGGAACTTCCACCCATCCTCCGCGTGTATGCAGGCTGTGCCATCGCACTGTACGGGCACTCTGACGAGGCCGATGTCCTGAAGCTTCACAAGGCCTCCGGGAAGGTGACGTTTCTGTGCTACGACGACTTTGCTGGGGCGCCACTTCCGATCTTGCGGCAAAGAATCAAGGTGAATCTTCGCAACCGATGGGTCGAGGTGTTCGATCATCGGGCCGACGGGCAACTCCTCTTTTACAAGGAGCGCCTTGTCGGACCCCAAGATCCAATCATGGCAGAAATGGCTGCGTTTTCGCGACGCCTTAGCAAAATCGGTATCGCTCCAAACCCCTTCGCAGGCCCCCGTCAAGCTGAGTACCAACGTATCCTTGAGGAAAAAAAACTCACCCGCAGCATATACCCGCGGCGAACGTCCGCATCTGTCAATAACCTGCGAGGTGATCGGACGGCTAACGATGACCACCCACGCCCTCGCAACGGAGAAGTCAACTAGTAGCTACCGAGGGCTGCCACAATCTGACTCTGAAAATCTTCATCAACAAACGGGACTTGCGCGTAAACAATGTCGGTGGCGCCTTCCAGCCGAGCAGCAAGATGCCCCTTGCCCAACAATCTCTCAGCACCCTTCTCGCCGAGCGCAATCTCCGAGGTTCCTTCTCCATCGACACGGAGCACGAGTCGATTCCCTAGGTTTGCACGCAACTGCATGGGCATCACGTTGGCATCCGGACGCTGGGCAGCAAAAACGAGAGAAACACCGGCGGCGCGGGCTTTCACGCCGAGGCGGCCCACAGTATCGGATACAGCCGTTGCGTAGTCAGGCGTCATCATCCATTCGGCAAACTCGTCATGGATCACCCAAATAAATGGAAGCACCTCCGTCGTAGTCGGCTTTTTGTTCAAATCGAAGATATTCGCAACCTTGTTCTCTCGGAGAACGCCGTAGCGCCGGTTCATCTCTGTCACGAGATCGTTCAATACCGCGACAGCCTTATCCTGCGCATCGACGATGCCCCCCTGTAGATGCGGTAGGCCTTCAAATGCGAAATAGTCCACACCGAGCTTAGGGTCGATGAGCACAATCTTCGCCTGAGATGGTGTGTTAGTACAGGCGATGGCCAGGATGATATTCTGCATCAGCACCGACTTGCCGCTGCCAGTGGAGCCTGCGATCAGCGTGTGCGGCGCGTTCGCCTTGGGCGAGAGAAACAACGGCTTGTTGTCCTCTTCGCGCACACCAATCAGGAGGTTGTGGTTTCCGTGTATGCAGTCCGGATTCCACGCCTTCCATACATCTCGTAGATGCAGCACACGACGATTCGGGCGAGCAAGGGCGATGGTGACGACACCGGGTTCAGCACGAACGGAGATCAAGCTGAGCCCGTGGGTCGTCAGGAACTCTGATCTCCGCTTGAGAACCTGCTCCACGGTCAGGTTGCTGCTACCTTGGAATCTCAAGAGCGCCGCATTGGGCGTCAGGGCCTTCGACAGCAACTTCGATTGAAGCTGGAACTGCTGCAAAGCGCCTTTGCACTTACCCTCTACCGTACCCAGCCATTTTTCGTCGTCGGCGTTGT
>JBFWOK010000076.1:0-31090 GCA_050250555.1 Limisphaerales bacterium | reverse complement strand
GGCCCGCACGGTCGTGATCGGGATTGTGATCGAGGTCGGGGTCGGTATCGGAATCGGTATCGGCATCGGTCAGGGACCGACGCTCCGATCCCTGTTGAGAACGCGAGTGTCCAATTCGATTCCGATACCGATTCCGATACCGACCCCGACAGCGGACAACGCCCTCTCCTCCCCTTTCCGAGTGCTCCGTGTGATCCGTGGTTGTCGACCCACAGCCAGCGGGCATCCCGGCGGACCGATACCACCCGAGGATCATGAGCAGCCGCGAGCCGCCAAACTGCTTGCCGGCCCGTTCGATGTGGTCCTAATTTGCTCCGCGTTCGAGTTCGGCATTCGTTGACGACCGGATTCCTTCACCCCCTTGCGCGGGTAGCTCAATTGGCTAGAGCGTCGGCCTCCGGAGCCGAAGGTTGTGGGTTCAAGCCCCGCCCCGCGCACCACTTCAAACCCGTGGGCGTTCTCGGTTTTATTGGCGGAAACCAGCGCTCACTTTCTCCTTCGCGAACTCCAACGAAATCCCGTTTTCTGGAAACCGCTGATCGGGAGGGAGACCAAATCCGCGGTCTCGTACCGTTCGATCCGCATGTTTTGCCGAACCTCAGACGTATTGTGGACGCCGGGAACCCGTGGCGACGCGCGACGCGGGCCGTGGATCACGACGCCGCGGTGAGTGGGTACCGCCGGAGCAAGCATGCCCCTGTCGCGATCGATACTGGATGCGCGGCGCGTGCCCTTTCCTGGACCCCCTCAGGTGACATAACCTGAAGGTCCTAGGTTGAATCCTAGCCCCGCAACCAATTCCCGTTGCACCGCAACGATTTAAGCCGCTGGCCTCCAGCGGCTTATTTGCTTTTCTGGCACGGTTCCTCGATCCGACCCTCTCCATGCAACACTTTGAAATACCGTGCGATATCTGGAAAGGTTGTGGAACTCTTGTGCCGCAAATCAGGGCTGGGAGAGCGTCAGGTTCAAGTTTTCAAAAGCGCCCGATGCAGCGTTTCCCAGGACGCACGGATGCATCGAAGTTCGGACCCGAAAAAGGAATCAACTCCGCGGGCTCCCGGCGTGGGTGTGGTTGGATCTCAGGCGCCACACCAGCTAGGGGCTCAGCAACTTCACGGGCGGGTAGTACGTCAGGATGCGGCGCGGATCACGGGTCGCCAACGTCATGCCAGAAACCAAAGCGTGAGCGCCGATAAAGAAGTCGGGGAGCGGCGTTCTCGGCCCCATCTTTCCATCCGATTTGAGCCGATCGAGGTACTGGGCGAAGGCTGCGGCGGTCGGCGCCGCGACGGACGGCGGGAGGTCCAACAATTGAAGTCCCCAAGACTGGAGAGTGCCAGGGACAGCCACGCGATCGGGAGCCTTGACCGACGCCTCCGCCAAGATGATCGGATTGACAGCTCCGCCCTCGGTCGAGACGGCGGCAGCGATTTGCTCGACTGCCCATGGGTGCCACGGCGAACTCGGGTCGCGGGCGTCAAGGATGACGCTGGTATCGATCAGGATCACGGCTCGCGGGTGAGCGCACGCACCGCATCGTAGCTGCCGCCGAAATCGAGGGAACTCCCGCGAATAGCCCGCTTGACGGCGTCGGCGGTCAAACGTGCTTCAGATTCGGCAGCGGTCACCCTGCGAAGAGTAATAACATCGGGGGAGACAAACGCCGGTTCGTAATAGTCTCCGGGCGTCAGAATACGCAGCCGGATTCGGCACTCCTCGTCTACCTTGACGACGTCCATGGCCACAACCTCCCTCGCTGAAGCTCTTTCATCAAGGGCAAACTCCAGTAGGAACTTCGGCACGAACCACAGGCTGAAGTAACGGCTATTCGGCGCCCTTAATGAATCCCTTCTCGACCAACGCCGCCCGCAGATCCTTGACGAGGGCGAGGTCGATGGGGATAGGCTGATCGTTACTTTTTCGTCGGCCTTTCCAGAGTGGTCCCGCTAACCGGCACGGCGCTTTGCTGTTCGCCCCGATCCGTGAAGGGGTCAGTTCTTGTTATTGTCGCGTCGACCGTTCCTTGCGCGCCATAGGAGGGGGTGGGCGTACGTCCGACTGCCCAGGTGCAACCGCTCCGCCACCCATCCCACCGCGCGCCTTGTCTCCGCCCCCAGTCGCTCCGCCACTCTCACCTTTTCGGCATCGCCCTTCCGACGCTCACGCAACGTCGCCTCCGTCCAACCCCTCCGTTTCAACTCGGCGCCAATGATGCCTTCGGCCATTTTCTCGTCGGTTTCACTGCGTTCCGACCCGTAGTGCTCCGCGCCGATGCGCCCACACACACCCGCTCATCCGCACCAGCAACTCCCTGCGGAACGTCTCATCCCCCATGCACGAACCCCGGCGGACGGTCTTGAACTCAGCGCTCAATTCCTGGCAGCGCCATCCCTCCATCTCACTCGCCGTGCGCTTCGACAAAGCACCCACGATCCGGATCATCTCGAAGGATCGATTCACGCCGATCACCACCCCGACTCATCACAGGATCGACAGCCCGGCATATTCGACTCTCAGCCGGCGCGCCATGCCCCAAGCTGCGCGGGCAAGCCGGAGTGGACAATAACAAGAATTGACGCCTCTACGATGTGAGTGTGTTCATGGTGCTTGAAACGTAGATCTTCCGAAGGACTTACGGTGCAACCACACCCAACTCGCCTCGCCGCCAATCATTGTCTGTGAACGTGCGCCAGGTTCGGTTGGTAGCTGTTCGCTGAGCATGCCCATCCGCGCAGGTGATGTTGGCCGATCCCGCATGTCGACCCAGCATCCGAGCCTGCTGGCTCGCGCTTCCGGAATCGTCGAAGGCCCACGGTTGTGGATACATCCCCCCTCGCGAAGGAGTACCATTTGCGCGACCGGCGTCGCCAAGGACAATGAACTGTGCGGGTCGGAAGATCGAACTCAGCGGCGTCGTCTCGTTGAATCCGAAATCAGGATTCGCCCGGAACCAGGCTTGCTGCGCCGCTCCTTCGAGGTTGGCTTCATTGTGATTGTTGCCGTAATCGGTCGTGAACCAAGCGCCCGGCCGCGGCTCCTCCCATTTGGGGCCGCTTGTGCAGCGAAAGGCGTTGGTGGCTCGACCGAGGTATGGGAGGAGTAGCTGACGGTAGGAGTAGGGTGCCCGAGCTTCAGCGGTGTCGGGGGTACCCGCGGGTGCGGTTCGCTCGGTGACGTGCGCCGGAAACCTTTCGGCGTGGTCATCGACGTACATCGAATACCCCAATCCAATCTGCCGGACGTTGTTCAAGCACTTGGTGCGTTGTCCGGCGGCTTTGGCCTTGGTCAGGGCCGGCAGCAGCATGCTGGCCAGGATGGCGATGATGGCGATTACGACGAGAAGTTCAATGAGGGTGAAGCCTCTGGCGAGGCTGGCGCTTCGACGGCTTCGGAACGTGCGATTCATGGGAGCGGAGCGTTTTCTTGCGACTGTGATTAGTTGGATCCGGTCGGGAGGGGTCCTTTGACCCGCGTCCCCCGCGACGGCAAGAGGTTGAGCGAATACAACAAGAAATCAAGCAATGTGATAGACATTATACAATTGTTCGCGATTTTATAATCGTAAATATCTCAAGGACAACACGATTGGAAATCTTCCATTATCTATAACACTAATAGGTTTTAGCGTGTTTTGCGATTCTTCGAGTTATTCTGTGCCCGCTCTGGACTCGATGGGCTGACGTTAGGACCTAGGCTTCCCCCTCCATTAAGCCCTTCTCCATCAGAGTAATCCGAAGCTCGTTGGCGAGCGTGATGACGCTGGCGAGGTCGGTGGCTGCGGCCTGGTTGGCGTTGGCCCGCTGAGCGGTAGGCGCCGCGCCGTGGAAGCCGACCTTCGCCGACACTCCGGCCCCGAGCTGAACCTTCCACGACAGGCTCCCCGCATGGCGCTTCAGGCCGCCGTCCGCGACGTTCAGAATCAGATACCCGTAAAGGGGTCATAAAGGGGTCAGTTCTTGTTATTGTCGAGTCGACCGTTCCTTGCGCGTCATAGGAGGTGGTGGGCGTACGCCCGACTGCCCAGGTGCAACCGTTCCGCCACCCACTCCAGCGCCCGACCCGTCTTCGCCCTCAGGCGCTCCACCACTCTCACCTCTTCGGCATCACCCTTCCGACGCTCACGCAAGGTCGCCTCGGTCCAACCTCTCCGTTTCAATTCGGCGGCGATGATGCCTTCGGCCATTTCCTCGTCGGTTTCACTGCGTTCCGACCCGTAGTGCTCGGCGCCGATGCGCCCACACCCGCTCATCCGCCCCAGCAACTCCCTGCGAAACGTCTCATCCCCCAGGCACCAACCCCGGCGGGCGGTCTTGAACTCACCGCTCAATTCCTGGCCGCGCCTTCCCTCCATGCCCCTCGCCGTGCGCTTCGACAAAGCACCCACGATCCTGATCATCTTGAAAGATCGGTTCCCGCCGATCACCACCCCGGCTCATCGCATGCTCGACAGCCCGGCGTATTCGACTCTCAGCCGGCGCACCATGCCCGAAGCTGCGCGGGCAAGCCGGAGTGGACAATAACAAGAACTGACCCCTCTATGCGAGACCCCGCCGTTCGTGCGCCAAACGTCCTTGTCGGATCCCGCAAGAGGTGCCCGAGGGATTGTTGGCGACCCAGAAGCCAGCCTTGCCGCAAATGCTTGGGAGATTCAGGAAGGTTCTGCAGTTGCCGGGCGATCCTGGAACGGTACGTTCTGGGTCAGCGTACCGGCCTCCGACGGGAATCACGGCTAAGCGAATGCTCACACCCGGACGACAGCAGCCCACGACGATGGCCGGCCAGTGGTTCGCCACGACGCACTGGGGCACCGTCATGGCGGCGCGTGATGAAGGATCGCCGCACGGCGCGGAAGCGCTGGAGACATTGTGCCGGCGATATTGGCCGCCCATCTACGCATTCATCCGCCGGCGCGGACACGGGCCCGACGACGCGCAGGATCTGACGCAGGAGTTCTTTGCGCGCCTGCTGGAGAAGAAGTATTTGGAGGCGGCGAACTCGTCGAAGGGCCGATTCCGGACGCTGCTGCTGACCGCCGTAAGCCGGTTCCTGATCAACGAGCGTGAGCGAGCCCAGGCCCAGAAGCGTGGTGGTGGCGCGATTCATTTCTCGATCGAGGCCTACGCGGCGGAAGACGACTACTGCGTCGAGCTTGCCGATCCCGCAACACCGGAGACCATTTACGAGCGGCGGTGGGCGGAAGCGGTGCTGGTGGCGGTCCTGGCCCGGTTGAGACAGGAGAACGAGGCCGTCGGGGGCCAGGTCCGGTTTGACGTGCTGAAGCCCTTTCTCGCGACGGAGAAGCAACCCCCTTCGACCGCCGAAGCAGGGGCCCGACTCGGCATCTCAGAAACGGCGGTGTATTCCGCCGTCCATAGGTTGCGGCAGCGGTACGGAGAATTGCTACGGGAGGAAATCGCCCACACGGTCGCCCGCCCGGAGGAAATCGAGGAAGAGCTGCGCTACCTGGTGCGGGCGCTGAGTGGGTAACGTGAATTCCTGGATCGCAGCGGGTGATTAGCCCGCAAGGATCGGCCGAGTTTTCGGAAGAACAGGTTGAGAACCGTGCAACTGACGAAGCCGACGTGTCCGGAATGTGGCGCCGAATTGAGAACCGGCTCGCCAGAAGGCCTTTGCTCGAAATGTCTCATCGTGCAAGGCCTTAAGATCGCATCGGACCCGGCGCCATCTTCGTGGGAGGCAGGACGCGACGACTTACCTCGCCAGTTCGGCGACTACGAATTGCTCGAAGAGATCGCGCGCGGCGGCATGGGCGTGATTTACCGCGCGCGTCAGCGGAGCCTCGACCGCATCGTCGCCGTCAAGATGCTGTTGTTCGGCCCGCACGCCAGCGCCGAGTATGTGAAGCGCTTTCGCGCCGAAGCCTCGGCCGCGGCCAGTCTCCAACATCCCAACATCGTCGCCATTCACGAAGTCGGCGTGCACCAGGGCGAGCACTACCTTGTTATGGATCTCGTGGAGGGCCCCAGCCTGGCGAAGTTCATCCAGGACCAACCGCTGCCCACCCGGCGCGTGGCGGGCTATCTCAATACCATTGCCGAGGCGATCCACTACGCCCACGAACGCGGCATCTTGCATCGCGATCTCAAGCCCTCCAACGTGCTGATCGATCCGAACGACCAACCCCGCGTGACAGACTTCGGTCTGGCCAAACGGATGGAGGGCGATTCGAGCCTCACGAGGAGCGGCCACGTGCTGGGTTCGCCCAGCTACATGCCGCCCGAGCAAGCGGGCGAGACACGCCACAAAGTCGGTCGGCGCAGCGACGTGTATTCACTGGGCGCGATGCTCTATCACGCGCTGGTGGGTCGGCCGCCGTTCGTCGGCGAAGGCCTGAGCCAGACGCTGGATCAAGTCTTCAACCGCGAGCCCGTGTCGCCACGCTTGCTCAATCCCGACGTGGCGCGCGATTTGGACACCATCTGCCTGAAGTGTCTGGAAAAGGACCCCGCCCGCCGTTATCCCACCGCGCAGGCCCTCGCCGACGAATTGGGCCGTTGGCTTCGCCACGAACCGGTGCAGGCTCGCGCCCTTGGCCACGCGGGAAGGTTATGGCGTTGGGCACGGCGGAAGCCCGCGCTGGCGACGCTGATCGTCCTGGTGCACCTGGTCGCTGCGATCGGTCTGGGAGGCATCCTTTGGCAGTGGCAGCGGGCTGAGGGCAACGGAATCGAACTCCGACGGAATCTCTACGCAGCCGACATGCGTAACACCCAGCAGGCGCTGGTGGAGCACAACCTCGGCCGCGCCCTCGAGTTGCTTGATCAACACCGCCCCAGATCGGCCGAGGATGACTTGCGCGGCTGGGAGTGGCGCTACCTGTGGAAGCAATGCCGGCCGGATGCAGGCATGTCGCTTCTCTGCGCCCGACCCAGCGGGATCGCTTCGCTGGCCGTATCCCCCGATGGGAGATGGCTGGCCGTCGGAGAAGAGGAGGGCGGCCAGGTGTCGGTGTGGGACCTCCAGACCCGAAGCGAGGTCACCAACTTTCGGGCCGGGGCAGGCTCGGCGCTCGTCGCTTTCTCCCCTCGGGAGCCGTTGCTGGCCATGGTGAACGGACGCGGGGTGAGCGGTTTCTTTGCGCCGAACCTGCAAAGCACGGCTCGTTTCTGGCAGGCGAGCTCCCGCGAACCCGTTCCCAGCTTCCCGCTCGGTGGCGCCTGCCGGCGGCCGATCCACTTTTCTGGGGACGGCCAATCGCTGCTCACCTCGCTCAACATCCAGGGGGTCGGCAATCCGATCTGCTTCTGGCGCGTCGCGGATGGGCAGAAGCAAACCAGTTATCCGGTTCCGATGGGCGGGGGAAACAATGGACCGGTTTGGCCCTCGGCAATCGCCGGGGACATGAGCGTTCTGGCCTGTGGCGCGCCCGGTGGAAACCTGCACGTTGTGGATTGGGCGTCGCTGACGAACCGCTGGAAAAGGCAGACCGATGATGAAGTGGTGGCGGTCGCCATCTCCGCCGACGGGAAGCTGCTGGCGAGCAGTTCCGGGCTGGGATACTCGGCCATCAGCCTTTGGGACGTCGCTTCCGGAAGCGAACTCCGCCGCTTGGAAGGCCACCGCGGCTGGGTCAGCGCCCTGGTGTTTTGGCCCGATGGCAAAACACTGGCTTCGTCGAGCGGCGATCAGACGATCCGTCTTTGGGACTTGACCCACCTCGACCACGTGCCGCCACCGCGCGTGCTGGTCGGCCAGCAATCCGAGTTGTGGAATCTGGTGTTGCTGCCGGACGCTCGCACGCTGGTCAGCGGCAGCGAGGATGGCTCGGTTTACCTCTGGGACACCGCCGCCGATCCGCGCGCGCCGGACTGGCTCAGACTTTCTCCCAAGTTCACCGCCTGGTGTTTTACCCCCGACAGCCTGGCGGTCCTGACCGTCGATCCAGCCGGGGAGGTCGCGCGATGGCGCGGAACCGAGTTCAATGAAAAGGAGGACGTGATGACGGTGCCCCAGAATTGGGGGGCGCGAATCTCCCAGGATGCTCGCCGCTTGGCGATCGTCCTCCGCCGCGGCCCGATTCAAGTCTGGGACTTGGAACAGCAGACCCTGATCTGTCAGCGCGAGTTCCGGGAGGGGCTTTACCCAGGCGCGCCCCTGCGGTTCATGGCGGGAGGGAACAAGCTCCTTGTCGCTTTCGACCGCACCGCCCTCATCCAGGAGTGGGACCTCGCCACCGACCAGAGGACGGCGTCCTGGCGAAGCAGGATGGAACCAGACGCCTTTTCTCCGGATGAGCGGAGGTGTCTGGTATTGCGTCCCAACGGCGAAACCGCACTCCGCGATCTCGCCACCGGCCGCGAAACCAAACTGGGCATCGAGTTGACCCAGCCAGGCTATGCGGCGTTTTCTCCGGACGGACACACCTTCGCCGCTCCTTCGTGGATGGGGTGGATCAAACTATGGGATGCTGTCTCGTGGAAAGAAATCGGAACGCTGCGAGGCTTTCTGCAAGGTGCCCATTCCGTCGCGTTCTCCCCCGACGGCCAACGGTTGGTGGCCGGCGGCAGCGGCCACGAAGCGATCAAGGTCTGGTCCACTGACGGCTATCAGGAACTCCTCACGCTGAAAGGGGAAGGTTCGGTCTTTCTCGTTCCCACGTTCTCTCCGGATGGCCACATCCTCGGAGCGGTGAACTGGGATGGCCGTCTCCACCTCTGGCGTGCGCCGTCGTGGGAGGAGATCGACGCGGCGGAAAAGGCGGCCTCGCGGGGAGCGTCTCCGGACCACTAACGAGGCTTTGCCTCAGACCGACGTGGCGGGTTTCGTCCCAAGCGGTCGGTATTGGCGAGGCTCCGAGGTGGAGCCGGGCTGGCTGAAGGATCTGGCTGGTGTCCCGGCGTGGAGAAGGACTCCGTCGGCAGAGCCTAGCCTGGGAAAACTAACTTCCACAAATCTCGTGCGAGGATCCTCCAGCTTTCCTGAAGAAAGGGGTGCAATGAGACAGTTCAAGCTTAAGACGCAATGCGGTGGCTTCACCCTGATCGAGCTGCTCGTCGTCATCGCCATCATCGCTATCCTGGCCGGGATGCTACTGCCTGCGCTGGGCAAGGCAAAGACCCGGGCCCACTCGATCGCCTGCCTGAGCAACTTGAAACAACTCCAGCTCGCGTGTCAGCTCTACGCGGATGACAATCGCCAGGAACTGCCCGTTTCCTTGATGAATGCCAACTGGAGCGGAATCGCGGGGTCGTGGGTGTTGGGACGTGCGGATGTTGATGTTGAACCGACCAACATCACCTCGGGGACGCTTTTCCGCGAGAGTGCCAGCGTCAGGATCTACCGTTGTCCGACGGACCCTGCCAGAGCCAAGCTCGCCGACGGGCGGGACCTGCGGGTCATCCGCAGCTATTCGCTGTCGTCGTCGCTCGGCGCACTCGGGGCAGGCACCCAGGTGGCGCCCCCTGCCCCTTACTTCCACGCCTACAATTTGAGCGACCTCCCGGCGCCGTCACGCACCTGGGCCTTCGCTGAACCGAACCAGTTGAGCCTCTCCGCGCCGTCCTTCAGGATCTATTGGCTCGACCCGAGTTACTGGGGGGACATCCCTACGGATCGACACAACCTGGGCGCGAACTTCAGCTTCGCGGATGGTCACGCCGCGCTCCACCGCTGGAAGGCATCCAAGGAACATCGCCCAGGCAACGACCCTGGCTTGGTCCAGCCGGGCGGTGACCGCGACGATTACTACTGGCTGAAGAACGGCCGCCCGCGTACGGATTAAGCCTCCCTAACTCTGGAGCGTGATGCTTCCGTCGCGGTCCCCACCCGACCGTCACGGTCGGTGCCCAGCCGACCCTCTCGCATGGCTTTTGGATGATGTTGCGGCCGCTCTCGCGGGGAGAGCACGCTGTTTATTACAGGATCGTCGCGGATTTTCTGCCCGACGGCCGGCAGAAGGTGACGCTCCACCTCACGGTGGAATGGAACGCCGCACTCGGATGAGCGGTCTGCAAGGTTTGCGCGTGTTTCCTGAAGAACAGTGGTGAGCGGCGAACACTGAGAGCGAAGTCACCACACGAAGCACCAACCCGACGATGAACACAACCCAGCACTTCCTGACCATTGCCGCCTTCTTGGCGGCAGCCGTGCACACCCTCGGCCAGCCGAGCATTACTGTCCAACCCACGGACCAAGTGGCCGCACTCGGCGCGAGCGCGAGCTTCAGAGTCACGGCCACGGGTGCGTCGCCGGTGAGCTACCAATGGCGCCTCCGGGACGCGGATCTGCTCGATGCGACCAACGTCAGCCTGAGGCTGGTCAACGTGCAATTCAGCGACGCCGCCCCGTATTCGGTGGTGGTGAGCGACGGGAACGGCGCCGTCACCAGCCCCGTGGCCTGGCTTTCGGTGTTGCCCACCAACGTCGTGAATCTCGGTGATCTCGAACTGAGCTTTGGGGTGCCGACCAACATGACGGCGCTGAATTCCCCGACGGATGACGATGCTTCAAGCATTAGCACGGACGGTCTGACCTTCTATTTTGACTCCATGCGCGGTGGCGGCGTTGGGGACCTGGACATCTGGGTTTCCACGCGGTCCCACTCGACTGCCCCCTGGAGCGCGCCCGTCAACGTCGGGCCTCCGATCAACAGCGAATCCTCGGATGGGAGCCCTCGGATCTCTGCGGATGGACTCTCGTTATACTTCGATAGTGAACGGCCCGGAGGAGTTGGGGGCTTCGATATCTGGGTTGCGACGCGTGCAACTTCAAGCGCCGACAGCCCATTCGCGGCGCCGACACGTCTCGATCCACCCGTGAACAGCCCCGACCATGAAGTCGGAGCCAGTCTCTCCGCCGACGAACTCATCCTGGTCTTTGCGTCCGATCGTCCCGGAGGAGCCGGGGGAATCGGTGACCTGTGGATCACGACGCGAGCGGATCGGACCGCATCCTGGGACACACCCGTTGATCTGGCGGAGCTTAACTCACCCAACACCGAACTGTTTCCGTGCCTTTCACCCGACGGTCTCCTGCTCTTTTTCCTGTCCAGCCGAACCAGCGAGCCGAACGGCAACGTCTGGGTCAGCAAGCGCGCAACCGTCACTTCGCCCTTTGGTCCGCCGGTCCATGTGGAGAGCGTGGCGACGACATTGCAGCGCGCGCGACCTCATGCCCTCTCCTATGACGGCACCACCCTCTATCACAGTTCGTTCAATCGCGACGGCGGCGAGGGTGGCTGGGACCTGTGGGAAATCAGCCTGGCGAGGATCCCTGAGTTGCGCGCGCCGCGGTTGAACGCGAGTGGAGCATTCGAATTCGAGTTGATTGGCCGCCAGGGCGCACACTACGGGATTCAGGTCTCCACTGATGCAACCACATGGGCGCCGTGGATCACCACCAACACGGCCGCCACGTTGCTGCTCTCGGACCCTTCGGCGTCCAGCGAAGCCCGCCGTCTCTATCGGGTCTTGAGCCACTGACGCGCCACCATTAAAGCCAACCCCGCCGGGGTTATTGATCGGATTCGGTCCCTTGCTCCCCGGGGAGCTCGCGCGTCGCAACCTTGGGCTGGGGAACACCATCCCGTTGGGATTGATCGAAATCCAGCGCCTCAGTTGAGAAAGGGTTGTGGATGACCGTCCCCGTGAAGGGGTCATGAAGGGGTCAGTTCTTGTTATTGTCGCTTCGACTCCTCCTTGCGCGCCACAGGGGGTGACGGGCGTACGCCCGCCTGCCCAGGTGCAACCGTTCCGCCACCCATCCCACCGCCCGTCCCGTCTTCGCCCCCAGTCGCTCCGCCACTCTCACCTTTTCGGCATCGCCCTTCCGACGCTCACGCAACGTAGCCTCCGTCCAACCCCTCCGTTTCAACTCGGCGGCGATGATGCCTTCGGCCTTTTCTTCGTCGGTTTCACCGCGGTCCAACCCATGGTGCTCGGCGCCGATGCGCCCGATCATCCACCCCAGCAACTCCCCGCGGAACGTCTCCTCTCCCAGGCACCAATTGGGGCGGATCGTTTTGAACTCACCGCTCAATTCCTGGCCGCGCCCTCCCTCCTTGGCACTCGCCGGACCCTTCGACAAAGCACCCACGATCCTGATCATCTCGAAAGATCGGTTCCCGCCGATCACCACCCCGGCTCATCACAGGCTCGACAGCACGGCGTGTTCGACTCTCAGCATGGCGCGCCATGCCCGAAGCTGCGCGGGCCACCTGGAGTGGACAATAACAAGAACTGACCCCGTTTCCGATAATCACTCCGCCGCGATCCGGATGTGGCGGCGTTCGAGCAGGGTTCCGTCGGCGAATTGCAGTTGGGACACAGCCTTCAGGTGGTCGGCGCGGGATCGCAACTCGGCGGCGCGCGCGGCGAGGAGGTCGTTCTGGAGCAGGAGCACCGTGTAGATCGTGCTGGTGCCGCCCGCGAGCTTGCGTTCCTCGGCGGCGAGGGCCTGGACGGCGAGGGCGGCGGCCCGTTCGGCGGCGCGGGCGAGTTCGAGGCTGAGTTGGGCGGTGAGCACCGCGTCGGTGATCTCACGTAGAACGAGTTCCTCCTTCTGGATGACACGAAGTTCCGCCTGGGCCTTGAGGTGGCGGCTGGCTCGGTAATTGGCCCGTTCGGACGCGCGCGAGAGCGGCATGGAGAAGATGACTCCGACCATCAAGCTGGGATTGGTGCCGTCGGCCAGTTGCTGGAAGGCGTCGCCGCCGGAGGCCTGTGGGTCGAGCGGGGGCGGGAGCTGATCGGTGCTGGCGCCCCGACGGCCGTACCCAGCGACCAGGTCGACTGACGGGAAGAGTTGGTTGCGGCGGAACCGGAGGTCGATTTCGCCGCGTTCGACTTCGATCCGAAGCTGGGCGAGGTCGGGGCGTTGGGCGAGGCCCCGCGACCGGCACTGGTCGAGGTCGAAGTCCTCGGCGAGGAGCCAGAGGCGCTCCGCGGGGAGCAGTCTATCCTCCGGCGCATGCCGGAAATCCAAGCCGAGGAGGGTTCGAAGGGCGTTCTCTGCGAGGACCGCGGCGTTGTCGGCGGCGACGAGGGTGGAGTCGAGGGCGGCGAGTTGGGCGCGGGTGGAGAGGGTGTTGGCGGGGGTGAGCAGGCCGAGTTCGACCTGGCGTTCCAGGCCCGCGAGGGTGCGCTGGCGGGCGGCCCGGAGCTCGGTCTGAACCTGGCGATACTCACGGGCGTACTGGAGTTCGCGGTACGCCTGTTGAACCCGGTTGACAACGTCCATGACCAGGAACGACACGCCGAGTTCCCGGCTCTCAAGAAGCTTCCGGTTGACGCGGATCACGAGCCGGCCGGAGTCGATCCAGAAGTTCTTGAGGAGCGGTTGGCGCGCGGTGATGCCCGCACCGAGGTTGTAGGAGTCGAAGTTGAGGAGATTGCGTTCGCCGTCGCTGTGGGCGTAGACGCCGGTGATGGCGTAGCTCATGCCGCTCGGCAGGAAGCCGGTGATCCCGCTCCGCCACGCCGCCGATTCCGCCGAATAGACCGCGTCCCGGCTGAAGTCGGCGGGGTCGAGCCCGCCGGCGTCGGTGGCGTCGTCGCGGCGGAAGTCCGTGACCAGGACCGGGTCATAAAAGCCCTGGGCGCCGCTCAACTGGGCGCGGGCGACGAGGGGGCTGAGCCGTTCGATCTGCAGGTCCCGGTTTCGGCGCAGGGCCATATCGATGCAGGCCTCGAGCGTGATGAGCCCGCCGCGTGGCGCGGGTCCGGCTTTGTTCCCGTCCACCACGTCACCGGCGCGGGCGGTCCCGAGGGTCAGCAGCGGGCCGAGGAGGCAGAGTCGGAGCCACGCCGCCACCCTCCCTGGAACGATGCCGGACGATCTCATGGCGTGGGATGGCTGACCACCCGCAGCAGTCCGTACGATTCCGGCAGCGGGATGGGCGTGGGATAGGGACCGGTCTCCGCGACGACCGCCACGGTGGCGATCTCCAGCCATGGGTTTTCGCCGCCGGCGTCGGCGCGCCACTCGATCGTGTAGGCGTATCCCTGGACGGCGTGGAAGGTGAGTCGCCCACGCTGGGGACCGTCGCGAACCAGGTCGACGATGCGCAACACGCTGACCGGGTCGCGGGGGTCGGTTCCCGAAAGGTACTCATCCCGGTTCGTATGCCCGTCGGAGTCGGCGTCGGTTTCGGCATCGGCGGGCTGGGAGGGGTCGAACCCGTGGGTTTCCTCCCAGGGGTCGGGCATACCGTCGCCGTCGGAGTCGGTGAGCGTTCCGGGCGGGAGGTTGGTACGGCCGGGAGAGGGGGCGGCCACGAACCAATTGAGCGGTTCGTTGCCATAGATGAGGGGATCGCGGCGCTGGAGGGAGTGGCCGGTGCCGTCCGCACCCGGTGGCCAGGGGGATGCTCGCCCGTAGCGGATGCGCTCCTGCAGGACATACGGGACGAGACCGGCGTTGGGATCGTCGGGACCCTCGGGTTCGTCGGGATGCAGGAGGTCGAGGGTCTCGCCCGTGTCACTGAGGTTGCCGGTGAACGGCCCGTGAATCGGAACCGAGGTGGGAACCGAGAATCGCTGGCGGAAGGCAAGGAGGGCGTCGGGTTGCTGGGCCGGGTCGAAGCCGACGAGCAAGGCGAACGCGCCCGGCTCGAGGCTGACCTGGAAGGGGAAGGTGAAGGACACTCCGTTGCGGATCCGCCACGTGTTGGTGGGCGCCGCGGGGTCGAACAACAGCACGGTCTGCGCGGTTGGGTTGTGGAGTTCGATGAACTCGTCGTCGGCCGCGGCGGGGCCAACGGGTTGGAAGTGTAGTTCGTTGATCACCACGGGACTGAGTCGGGCGGGGGCGTTGCTGGCGCCGGTGCCACGCCGGAACTCGACCAGGTTCCGGGGGGCATCGACGCCAAAGGTCCGGGCGCCGAGCGGCATGAAATCGACGGCCACACTGGTGACAAAGCGTCCAATGGAGGTCCCGTTCTCGAGCGGACCGAAGCTCACGATCTCCTGCGGGCCGGTCAGGGTTCCGTCGGCGCCGGCAGCCGAGAGGACGACGTTGTCGCCCTGGCTGGAATTGAGCGAGAAGCCGGTCGGGCCGGTGCCGAACTGGTAGTTGTAGAACACGACGAATCCCGAGGGCGGGATGATCGTGCCGGCGGGGATGCGGTACTTCCGCGGTTGGGTGGGTGCGTCGCTCAGCCACCAGTGGCTGATGTCGGCCGGTTCGAAGGAGGGGTTGTGCAGCTCGATGGCGTCCTCGAAAGGGGGATCGGAGTGGCTCAGGACCTCGTTGATCAGGACCCGAACTCCGGGGCGGCTGTTGGGGGCGCCCGGGGTGGGGAGGGTCCCGGCGAAGAAGACGATGTTATCGGCGCCGTCCGGCAGGCGACCCTGGGAGACATCGTCCATCTGGGCGCCGTAGGTGATGCGGTCGAGGATCGTCACCCGGTCGGCGGCGTAGAGGGTGAGGGTCTCCTCGGTGGCGGACAGCCGGAAGTCGAGGTGATCGGCGTTCGTGCGCTGAAGATCCGAGGCGAAGAACTGACGGAAACCATGGGCGCCAAGGAACGACAGCGCGGGGATCGGGCGGTTGGCGGGCAGTGGACGGGTGGAGTCCGTTAGGACCAATCCTCCGAGGTCCGCCGGTTCCGTGTCCGGGTTGTGGAGTTCGAGCCAGTCCTCCCCGAGCGTCGGCCGGGCCAGCCATTCGTTGATGCGCAGCGCGGGCGAGGCGGCGAGCGGTTGCGGCTCGTTGGGCGCCATCGGGGTCGGACGGTTCAGGACCCACCCTCCGGCGCCGTCGGGGATGCGGCCCAGGGGAAGGCCGGCGGCCTGGAGGCCGAAGCTGACCTCGTCGACGACGGTCAAGCCGTCGGCCGCCACCAGGCGGACGTGGTCGCCCGAGGATCCGAGCCCGAAACCGGAGTGCAGTCCCGGGGTGGTGGGATCGGCGTCGCACCACACCAGGAGCCGGCCTCGCGCGGGAAGGACCGTGTTGGGCGCAAAGACATACCGGCGTGGCTGCGCGGGGTCGTCGGTCAAACTCCACCCCGAGAGGTCGACGGCGCTGGCGGTCGGGTTAGCAAGCTCGACGTAGTCGGGGGCGGTCGACCCGTTGAGCACCGCGCCGTCGTTGTCGGCGAGGATCTCGTTGAGGACGACCTGGCCGGGCGCCGAAGAGGCCAGGATGCCAAGTCCGAGGAGCAAACCGAGAACCCTGGCATGGAGGCGGGCACGGATCATGGAGAACAAAGAGGGTGAAGAGTCCCCGTGTTGGGGTCGGGAACCTGACGGAGGGCGCCGCTCGGTCGACGCCGGGTTCGGGCGGGACGGAGGACGCCCCGCCGTGGATGCGGTACGGTTCATGGGGAACGAAGGGGAAGCGGCCATTGAACGAAGCGGAACCGCTTGCGCGTGGGGTCTCTCAGCCGCTTGCACTCGACGCCGTCGCAGAGGACGGTGCCGTCGTCGCTCAGCGCGAGGAGTTCGGTGCCGTGTGCGTCAGGGACGACCGCTATGGCCTCGGGGTTCAGACCCGAGAAATCCACCATCGACAGCCAGCGAGGAGGGGAGGGCGGTCCGGACCATTCGTAGAGCCGGGAGACGCCGCCGTCGGCGGGGGATCCGGCGACGATCAGGTAACTGTCCTGCCAGCGGGTGAGGGAGCGGATGCCGAGACCGCCGAGGTTGAGCAGGATTGGCGGACCGAATCGGGCGGTGCCGCCGGTAACGAGCTCCGCAGGATTGAGCAGGCGCACGACGAGGGCGCTCCGGAGGGGGATGGGGTTGCGGAACCCTAGGAGGAGATGGCCTTCGGGGGCGGCCACGAGGCCCTCGATGTTGAGCGAGCCGGGGGCTTTCGGGGCACCGGCGGCCGCCCGGTCGAGATGGAAGGACGCGAGCTGAGGTTCCTCAATGAGATCGCGCAGCAGGCCGGCGTAGGGGACACCGACGGGTCGGAGATCGATCTTCCCGCCGATCGCGGTTCCGGTGGTGGCGAAGAACCGCTGGCGGCGCGGTTGTTCCTTTCCGCGGGTATTCCGGCCGTGGGAGGTGATCCAGTAAACCAAATCGCCCAGTCGGGCGGCCCCTTCGATGTCGGCTTCGCCCTTGGGCGACTTGAAGCCCAGGAACCGGGAAACGCTCGTCTGAAAGACCGGTGGCCCGCCCTGATGACGGGAGTACACCCGCAGGTAGTTGTCCTCGTCGTCGGCGGCGACGAAAAGATCGTCATCCAGGGGGACGACCGCGGAGGCGTCGCACATGCCGATCCCGTGCCGCACCTGGCCGAAGTCGGCGGCGGCGACAGGAAGCGGGCCGGCAAGGACCATGGCGGCCAGGGCGGCCAGTCCCGTGGGAGGAAGGCGTCGGCTCACGGGCGGGGAGTGTTCCGGGTTGAATCGGCCACGGCGGCGGGTGGAGAGGCGGCCTGGGCGACCTCGACGGACCCGGGTGTTCCAAGGGCGCGACGGAGGCGGAGGTCGACGATCTCGCCAGGTCGGATGTCGAAATGGTCAGGGAGGTCAACGACGAAGGGCAGGCCGGCGTCCATGAGGGCGGTGGGGGAGATGATGGCGAGCGTATTGGTGATCGGTTCAACGCGGGCGCCGATGCGGGTGATGCGCGATTCGAGGACGCGTCGCGGGCGTTCGCGAGTATGGATCTCCACGGGCATTCCGACTTCGATATGGACCGCGTAGGGCTGCCGGAGGTAGCCGACGATGCGCGTGGAGCGTAGCGGGCTGATGCTGAAAAGTTGTTCTCCGGCGACGACGTTTTCGCCCGCCTGCCGGAAGACCGAATGCACGAGGCCGGAGATCGGAGACACCAGAGTGATCGGGGAGATCTGCTCCTGGGCCTGGCGTTTCAATTCCTCGAGACGGAGGAGGACGGCGCTCGGCTTATCGGCCGGCGTGGGGCTGGTCCGGGGGATTCCGAGTCCCTGGAGTTCGGTGAGGCGTTCCTCGATGGTCGAGACTGCGGATTGCTTGGCTTCGACCTCGGCCCGGTGGGCGTCCCGGGACTTGAGGGCCAAGTCGAAGACGTCTTCGGAGACGAGTTGATCGCGCCACAGGGGTTCGTAGCGGGCGACCACCTGCTCGGCCCGGGAGAGATTCACCTGGGCAACTGCGAGTTCGGACTTGGTGCGGAGCAGTTCGACGCGGACCCGTTCGAAGTTGAGGGCATTCTCCTCCGCCAGGGTCGGCTGGAGCTGGAGCCGAGCAAGGGCGAGCTCGGCTTGGAGGAGGTCGAAGGACGAACGCGGGTCCTGGGGTTCCAGGGTGGCGATCGGTTGTCCCCGGGTCACCGGTTGGTAGGGTGGTACGAGGACACGGACCAGGAGGCTGGCCTGGGGAGCTGTGATGGCGGCTTGTTCGGCCTCGGCGATTCCGGGGATTCCACCGGGGCCGACGATGCGCCACAAGTAGACCGCTCCGCCCAGGGCGCAGAGGAAAACGAGCAGGGGCACACGACGTTCGGCGAACTCCCGCAGGAGCAGGCGGGGTGTTGTGGGGATGGGTTCGAGAGGATCCATGCGGCGCTCACGCGATGCGGACTTGCGCCGGAAGAATTCCCGACGGGATGCTGGGCGGGTCGTCCGAGCCCGGCCGGCGCGGGAGAGACATGCAAGTGTGTGAACCCGATTTCGACATCGTCCCGATACCGGACCTCGAAGCAGATCGCTTGCCACCGAGGCCCAACCCGCGGCGCGCCCGCGGCCTTCCCGGGGAACACGGGTTCCGCTGCGGAAACGACGCGATGAGTGGCACTTTTTGTTCCAGTCCTGGCACGGAAACTTCCAACGGCCGAGCGGGTCGGGACCGGCGTCTCGCCGTCGGGCTCGGTGTGCTGCTCGCAGTGTTGGTTGGTTTTCTCGCCTGGATGGAAGCCTGCACCTGGCGTCAGGTCACCCGGTTGGAGCGAAACTTCGCGGAGGTGCAGCCGGGGGATTTCGTGGTGGGGCTGCGTCTCGAGGCCACGGTGGAAGCCCTGGGGACGGCGCTGCTTCGGTTTCGACTCTCGAACGACCCCCGGGAACGGGAAATGTTCCATCAACTGGCCCGCGAGTTGGGCAACCGACTCGACCGGACCTCCTGGCGGACGGCGCCCGAAAGTGTCGCAGCCAGCGAGGTCCGACGGGCCTTGCAGGCCTTCTTGCAACAGGCTGTGCCGCTCCTGGAGGAGGGGGTGCGAGGGGTGCGTCGGGACACCGCGGCGGAGGAGCATCGCAGGATCGAGGCCTTGCTGGCGCCTTTGCTGGCCGTCGCGCGCGACGTGGGGACCGCGCAAGCCGGCGGCGCGGCCGAGTTCTTCGCTGGAGCGCAGCACTCCCTGTCCGAGGTGCGGCAGTGGCTGGTGGTGTCGCTGGTGTTCTGCGGGCTGGTGGTCGGTGGGATCGCGGCGCTCGCCTATCGCCTGCTGGTGGCGCCGCTGAAGGCGCAGTTGACCGAGACCGAGGCCGCGGTCGAACGGAAGGAGCGTCTGGCCTCGCTGGGCACCCTGGCGACCGGCTTGGCCCACGAGATCCGCAATCCGCTCGCGGCGCTGAAACTCCGGCTCTTCAGCCTGAAGAAGTCTTTGCCGCCGGAACTGGCCGGGCAGGAGGACCTCGGTGTCCTGAACGGAGAACTTCAGCGACTGGAGCGGATCGTGAAGAACTTCCTCCAGTTCGCGCGTCCGCCCGATCCGGTGTCGAGGCGGATGGACGTGGAGCCCCTGCTGCGGAGTCTCGAGGGGCTTCTGGACGGGCATCTCCGAAAGCGAGGCATCAACCTGGAGGTGGAACCGGGGGATGGCTTGGTGGTCCACGGGGACGCCGACCAGTTGCGTCAGGTGCTGCTGAACCTGGTGCAGAACGCCGCCGACGCCATCGGCCGGGACGGGACCATCACCGTGTCGGCGCGGATCGGGGTCGCGCGGCTGTCGAAGGCGCCGGAACCGGTCGTGATTCTTGGCGTGGCCGACACGGGACCCGGGATCGGGCCGGAGGTGGGAGCGCGAATGTTCGACCCGTTCTTCTCGACCAAGGAGGGGGGAACCGGTCTGGGCCTTCCCATCGCGGCGCGGATCCTCGAAAACCACGGCGGCTGTCTCCAGTATGCCACCCGGCGCGGCGCGGGTTCGGTGTTCAGTCTCGTGCTACCGCGGCCTTCATCCGATGCCAGCGAACCTGCTCCTCATCGAGGATGATCCCGGCGCGGGGCCCGCCCTGCAGCGGGTGCTCGCCTCCGAGGGATATTCCGTTCGCCTCGTGACCCGGGGGGACGAGGGGCTGGCGTGCGCGGCGGCCGGCGACTTCGATCTGATCCTGACGGACTTCCGGCTGCCCGGGTTGAGCGGTCTGGAGCTCATCGGAAAGCTACACGCGGTGAAGCCGAAGCTCCCGATCATCATGATGACGGCGCACGGAACCACCGACACCGCCATCGAAGCCACCAAGCTGGGCGCCTGCGAGTACGTCACCAAACCCTGTGACGCGGAGGAACTACTTGCGCTGGTCGAAGCGGCGGTGGCCCATTCGTGCCGGATGTCCGAACCGGTGCTGGTCGGCGGGGAGACTTACCAACCCGGTTCCGCAATCCTCGGACGCAGCCGGGTGATGCAGACGATCTACAAGGAGATCGGGCGCGTCGCGAACACCCCCGTCACGGTCCTTATCCGGGGGGCGACCGGCACCGGGAAGGAACTGGTCGCGCGGGCGATCTACCAGCACAGCGATCGGTCGGGGAAACCCTTCATTGCGGTGAACTGCGCAACCGTCCCGGTGACCCTGATCGAGAGCGAGCTCTTCGGGCACGAGCGCGGGGCGTTCACCGGGGCGGCGAACCGCCGGATCGGTCGGTTCGAACAGGCCCACGGCGGCACGCTGTTCCTCGACGAAATCGGAGACCTGCCCTGGGACGCGCAGGCGAAGCTCCTGCGCGCGTTGCAGGAGAAGTGCATCCAGCGCCTGGGAGGTGACGACCTGATCCCGATCGACCTGCGCATCCTGGCGGCGACGCATCGCGACCTCGAGGCGGCCATCGCGGAGCGCGAGTTCCGGGAGGACCTCTTCTTCCGGATCAGCGTGGTCACCCTCCAGCTGCCCACTCTGGCCGAGCGTGCCGAGGACATCCCGGAACTCGTCCGCCACTTTCTGGTGCGCTACGCGGCCGAGTTCGGGATCGAAGGTCCGTCGATCGATCCCGAAGCGCTGGAGTTCCTCCAGTTGCAGTCCTGGCCCGGCAACGTTCGCGAACTCGAGAACGCGGTCCGGCAGGCGCTGCTCATGGCGAAACCGTTCGCGATCGGCGTCCAGCACGTCCGCCAGGTCCTGACCCGCGCCGCGGATGCCCCACCGCCCGCGAACCAGACCCACGCCGCCTACATCAGCGCCCTGCTCCAACGCGCCGCTCGGGACGTCGAGACGAGCGCCTATTGGCGCATGATCGCCGACTTGGAGCCCGAGTTGTTCGCCCAGGCCATCCGCTTGGCCGAGGGAAATCAGTCGAAAGCGGCCCGGTGGCTCGGGATCACCCGACTGAAGCTGCGCGAAAAACTGGCCGAGCTCGGTCTTCAAGCCGGTCGACCACCCCGGTGACCCAAATAGGGGTCAGTTCTTGTTATTGTCGTGTCGACTCTTCCCAGCGCGCCATAGGAGGTGGTGAGCGTACGCCCGACTGCCCAAGTGCAACCGCTCCGCCACCCATCCCACCGTGCGACTCGTCTCCGCCCGCAGTCGCTCCGCCACTCTCACCTTTTCGGCGTCGCCCTTCGGACGCTCACGCAAGGTCGCCTCCGTCCAACCCCTCCGCTTCAACTCGGCGGCGATGATGCTTTCGGCCTTCTCCTCGTCGGTTTCCCCGCGTTCCGACCCGTAGTGCTCGGCACCGATGCGCCCGCTCATCCGCCCCAGCAACTCCCTGCGGAACGTCTCCTCGCCCAGGCACCAACCCCGGCGGATGGACTTGAACTCACCGCTCAATTCCTGGCCGCGCCTTCCCTCCACAGCTTCCTCCAGATACCGCCTTCCAGCCGGGCTGTCCTTGGGGATTCGGTATTCGCCGAGCAACCGCTCCACCCGCAACCAGTCCGGCCGCTTTGACGGCGCCTGCAGGTACGACGGCCAACTGCTCCACGCATAGCTCCGCAACGGGTCCTTCGAACCCAGCAGCCCGGCGCGGGAGGGATTGAGATGGACATAATCGCAGACCGTCTTCAGGTAACCGTTGCCAGAGCCGTCCACCACCAGCGACTTGTAGCGCCCGGCAAAAAGATGGCCGGAGAATCTGTGTCGGCGGTTGAAGCGCCCGGTGTACGTGCCCAGAAACCACTTCATCCCCGCCACCAGGTTCGGCTGCGGCGTCTCCACGACCACATGAAAGTGATTGGGCATGAGACAATAGGCGTGGACCCGCCAGCCCGTCTTCGCGCAACACTCGCCGAGCGTTTCGACAAAGCGCCCACGATCCTGATCATCTCGAAAGATCGATTCCCGCCGATCACCCCGGCTCATCACATGGTAGACAGCCCCCGCATATTCGACCCTCAGCTTGCGCGCCATGCCCGACGCTGCGCGGGCCACGCGGAGTGGTCAATAACAAGAACTGACCCCTCAGATCGAACGGCATCGTGCGGAAAATGAGCGCCGCGTATCCGATCCGATTGGCGCGCGAGCAGGACGAACCGGAACTCGAGGTCCTGATCCCCGCGTCGGTAAGAGGCCTTCAGTCCGCGTTTTACACTCCGGCCCAGATCGAGGCCGCTCTCGGGACGGCTTTCGCCGTCGACCGTCAACTCATCCGCGACGGCACCTACTTCGTCGTCGAGCATGCGGGTCGGATCATCGCGTCCGGCGGTTGGAGCCGGCGACGCGCCCTTTGCGGGGGCGACCACGGGAGGTCCGGTGAGGATCCGGCTCTCGATCCCGCGACGGAGCCGGCGCGGATTCGGGCTTTCTTCGTGCACCCCGACTGGGCGCGGCGCGGGATCGGTCGCGCGATCCTCCACGCCTGCGAAGGGGCGATCCTTCAGGCCGGCTTTCAGCAGGCCGTTCTGGTGGCCACGCTGGCCGGCGAACCGCTGTACTCGGCCTGTGGCTACGTGGCGGTGGAACGCTACGAGCTACCCCTGCCGTCGGGTGTTCCGTTGCCCGTGGTTCGGATGACTAAGAACTGGGCGGGACCGCGTGGCGGATGAAACCGCCACCTCGAGCCGTTTGATTCGACCCACAATCCGCCCGGACCGCGGGACAACGGATTGAGTCGCGACGACGGGTCGCCCGAATCACCGTCGACTACTTCCTCCCGACGATCTGATCGAACTCGTCGTCGCCGAACGCCTGCATCGTGGATGTGCGGACATTGCCGAGGGATGCGAGCTCAGTCAGGAGGTGGAGGACCTTCTGCTCGCTGTCGGCGCTGAGGACGAGAACGCCGTCGTAATTGCCCATGGTCCAGTACTGGCCCTCGACCTTCACACCCGCCTTGGCGGCGAGTTTGTCGAAGGCGTGGGCGCGGGCCGTGGACTTTTTGATGTTCTTCGAACCCTGCTCGGTGAATTGGAGGAGGCTGATGTACCGGCTCATGGCGGTATGATCCTTTCGCGAAGGGTGAAGTGCATTGACGCACATCAATCCGGTTGGGCCTGGATCCATCGGCCGATTCGCGTACTTCGCGGTCAGAACCAGGACCCGCTGCAATTCCTGCGCCAGGCAGAAGTCCGGATCCAGAACAAGATCCCCCCGAACCAGCAGTTGAAGGACCGGTTCGGGGGTTGGAAAAAAGCTCGCCGCCTCCCCGATCACCAGGTCGCACGTGTGAAACGGCGCATGGTGGCGGAAGGCGTCGAGTGCCCACTCATGCGCCGGGTCATCGCAGGCGAGCAGGGCCACGACCAACCCGGTGTCAGCGATCCGCTTCACGGCGGTTGCTCTGCCGGCGACGCCACTGCTGGCGCACCCGCTCGTTGGTCGCGGTGGCTCCACCGAGTCGGAATCGACCCGCCAAATCCTCCGACTTGAAACCACCCGAACGAACGTCCTCGTCGGCGTCCACGCCGTGTTGGATCAACTGTCGGACATAGGCGGTGGCCACCCAGTGCGAGTTCGTCAGGACGATGTCCGGGGATGGACCGGACCGAACCTCCCAAACCTTGATCGTCTTGTCCCAGGACGCCGTGAGCACGCGATCACCCGCCCGGCTGAACTCCGCATGCACGACGCGCCCATCGTGCCGCATGGCCTCGGAGAGCGCTTCGCCCGTTTCGGCATCCCAGAGGCGGGCCGTCTGATCCACGGAAGCCGTGA
This sequence comes from Limisphaerales bacterium, assembly GCA_050250555.1. Lineage (GTDB taxonomy): Bacteria > Verrucomicrobiota > Verrucomicrobiia > Limisphaerales > CAIMTB01 > CAIMTB01. The sequence goes on along the minus strand of JBFWOK010000076.1, from coordinate 6,883 downwards.
CCAGGCGCCGTCCATCGGGACTAAAGCGCGAAGTCAGCATCGGACCCAACAGGAGGCCTTCGTTCACCCCAGTTGCGAGTGACTTCCGTTCACGGTTGGGTTGGTCTGCGAATCAAGGAGATGGACAGGGGCGGCGGCCGAACCACCGGCGCCTGCCACAAATCCACAAACTCGCGTGGAAACGAGTCGTCCAGCAGGCCGTGGGTGGCAAAAAGCAGCGTCGATCCGTCCGGAGCCATACACGGATCCAGCATGTTTCCCACGTGCAAAAAGTGGGACTCCAAGTTCACCGGCGAGCCAAAGGGCTCGGTCAGTGAATTCCGCCGCGCCACCCAGATGTTGTTGGGCACACCTGACCGGCCCGATCCTGGGCGATCGGACGAGAAGTACAGAGCCAGCCCGTCCCTGGTAAGGTTGGGTGACCAGTCGGCAAAGCTCGAGTTGACCAGGTTCCCCAGGTGCACCGGTTCCGTCCAACTCGACAAATCCGTCGGATCGCCGCGAGTGGTGATCCAGAGATCAAGCCCCCAAAAACCATTGCGGGATCCGGACACGTTCCCGGTCCGGTCTGAAGCGAAGATCAGGGTACGTCCATCACCAGAAATCGTGGGTGTGGCCTCGGCGAACTCCGAGTTGACCAACGGCCCCAAATTCACCACTGATTTCCACGAGTCGCTCAAACTGGCGCGCGTCGAAATCCAGAGATCCCCGTTCCCGAACCCATCCGGCCGAAGGTTGTCTTCGAAGAGAAACCAATCGCTGAAGATCAAGGAGAGACCATCACTCGAAGCGGCGGGGAAGGCCTCCTGGGCCGTGGTGTTGATCGTGCCAAGCGGCACGGGATCGATCCAGGGACCGCTCAGCGAGGATCGCGTCATCACCCAGAGATCCATGTTCCCGCTCACGTCCGAGCAGAAAAAAAGCGACAGCCCATCCTCGGAAAAGCTGGGGCCGCGGTCGCGCGATTCCCGGGCGCCCACCGGGTAGGGAGCGGCGAGCATCCTGGCTTCGGTGAAGCCCGGTCGCAGTCTGAAGTAGCGCGAGGTTTCCACGTCGGTCGAGATGGGTACCTGCCAGATGTCCAGGAAGGGAGCGGGATTCGAGAGCCGGCCAAGTGAGGTGAAGAAAAGCGTCTGGCCGTTCACGGGGATATGAGGATCGAACATGCCCTCGAACTCCTGAAACGCCGGCCCGAGACTCAAGGGATCGCCAAAAGGCTCCGCCAGCGTGTTTCGTCTCGCCACCCAGATGTTGTTCCTTCCGGAGGGCCGTCCGGGGCTGGGCCGATTGGATGAGAAGTACAGGCTCAGCCCGTCGCGGGATAGCGACGGGCCCGAGTCAGCTCCGGAGGAGTTGATGGGCGCCCCTAGGTTGACGGGGGGCTGCCAACCCTGCGGGTCGCTGACATCCTCCCGCGAAGTCATCCAGAGGTCGAATCCGCCGAATCCTCCCAGTCGATTGGACACAAAGATCAGCGTCATTCCATCGGCGCTGACGGTCAGCCCCGAATCCGTCGCCGAGCCGTTCACCACGTTCCCGAGATGCACGGACGGCTGCCACGGGGCGCTTGGGCTCTCGCGCATCGAAACCCAGAGGTCGGCGGAACCCAGATTCTCGGACCGGGGACTCGGTATCCAGAAGGCATCCGAGAAATACAGTGACAGCCCATCCGCGGAAAGCGCGGGAAACACCTCGTCCCCATCCGTGTTGATGGCGCCGAGGGGAACCGGTGGCTCCCATGGACTGTCCATCGAGCGCCTCGTGGTCATCCACAAGTCGAAGTCGCCGGAAATGTCCGTGCAGAAATACAGCGACAACCCGTCGCTCGAAAGGCTTGGACCGCGGTCGTGGGAATTCGGACTGAGGTTGACGGCATCCACGAAGACCGCGTCCCCCCTCCTCTCGGTCCGGAGCAACTCCGCGCGTATTCCGCTCCGTCCGTTCGTCCGCACCATCGTCCCGATGAGCGGTTGCCAGGTTCCGGTCAAGGAGCGGGCGCTTTCCACGGGAAAACTCCCCGCCGACGCGGGCCAGCTTAGGAAGGCCTGCTGCGACGGCTGCCCGCGCGCGACTCCAGGACCGACCAGCAGGAGGGACGCGAAACCAAGGGCGCGGAACGGGACGACACCGGCACGCCTCGTGGACGGGGCGTCTGGGCGCTGGACGTCACGGGCTTCGGAGGCGGAAGAATCGTCTGTCGCCCGACGTCGGCACCGAGATCGCGATGTGGGTGTCGTTGGTTTCATAAGGGGCCGGCACCTCGGACCACGACATGTCGGAGGGTGTGGGAGCCAAGCCTGGAGATCCCTCCAGCAGGTAAGCCCCCGCGGATCGCGGCCAGGAAATGCGCGCCGCTCCGTTGCCATGGACGATCGCGAGAGACGCGCCGGGCCCAAGCTTGACCAACCAAAAGTCACTATTCCCGTAATGCTCGCTGGTCTTTGTCCCCGAAGTAGGGGAGTTGGATTGTCCACCGAGGAGAACGCCCCCGTCCTGCGTCGGGTGGACGCTGTCAAAAAACTCGACGCCAGCATTTGCAGAATAGGGTTCCCCAGAAGTCTGCTTCCAAAGAAGCGTGCCGGTCGCATCGAGCATCAGCGCTTGGGCGTCCCACCCCGGGAATCGGTATCCGGCCAGCACGAATCTGCCGTCGCCAACGGCACCAATGCTGAGAGGCACTTCATCGGTGGTATCCCCGTAGGTTCCCTCCCACTGCTTGTTACCCGTGGCGTCAACCTTGACCACCCAAGAATCCTGCCCGCCACGGGCTGCACTTGTCTTGTTGCCGGAGATACCCGACTCCGACACGCCGCTCAGCAAGAATCCGCCGTCCGGAGAACGTGCGATGCCGGTGAGAAAATCGCTCCTGTTACCGCCGAAGGATTGATCCCAGAGTTTGTTTCCATCCGCATCGATCCTTAAGAGCCAATAGTCGTAGTCGCCATAATCGGGACCAGTCTTGTTGTCGGACACACCGGATTTGGAGGGGCCTCCCATCAGGAGTCCGCCGTCGCCGGAGGACACGAGGCTCACCGCGGGCCAAAAGCCGCCTCCGAGGTCTCCCTCATCTCCGCTCCCACCGAACGACTTGTCCCAGACCTTGTTCCCGTTGGCGTCGACCCGGATCAGCCAGAAATCAAAGCCACCCAAATGGGGGCTGGTCTTGTTGCCGGAAGGACGGGAATTGGAGACGCCCCCCAGAAAGGCCCCTCCGTCGTCCGTGGGGAGGATGCTGAACAGGGTGTCGTACTCGCTGCTTCCACCGAAGGAATTGTCCCAGAGTTTTGTTCCCGTGGCATCCACTTTGACCAGCCACGCATCGGCTTCACCCCCACGCCTCGGACTCGTCTTGTTGCCGGAAACCCCGGACCAGGAATCCCCGCCCAGTAGAAAACCTCCGTCCGGGGCGGCCGCCAGCGCCCTCGAGTAGAATCCCTCGTCCTGGCTCCCGCCGAAGGACCGGTCCCATACCTTGCTTCCTGCAGCGTCGATTCTCACCAGCCACAGGTCCCTCTGGCCGTAGCCCGGGGCGGTCTTGTTACCGGACCTTCCCGAAGTGGACGTTCCCAGCAGCACGTACCCGCCGTCGCCCGCCGGCACCATGCGGCGGCAGGCATCATTTCCGCTCCCGCCGAAACTTGCCTGCCATTCGACCAGCGGGGGGGCCGCGGCCGCCGACAGACGCGTGGCTCCGCAGACCAGGATCGCCGCAAGAACGTTGCGCGTGCGGAGCCAACCCTTCCGCACGCGGGGTTCCGGGTTTGGATGAAATCGCCTCCTCATAAGTGGCATCAACGAGTTGCGGCTCGCGCGTTGGTTCCATGAACCGCGGAGGGTTCCACCACGAAGACACGAAGATCACGAAGTAGGAGGATGGATTGGATGCCTTCCCTTCGCTCGGTCTTCGTGTCCTTCATGCGCTTCGTGGTCAAATGCCGGTTCATGGATAGAGCCTTCGTCCATCATCGTGGTTCGCTTCCGGGTATGTCCGTGTGCCAGGTTTCACGGTGACTCAGGGCTTGCTGACCGTGATGCTGGTGCCATTGCTGTCGCCATCGGGATCGTGGTTGTCCGGTAGCGAGTAGTTCAAGCCGGGATAGGTCATTCCGTTGATGGTCAGGGTCACCGAAGAAACCTGCTTGCTGATGGAGCTCAGCGTGAAAGTGGTCCTGCCCGACGCGTCCGTGACGCCGCTGTCGGGAACGCCCGTGCTCCATTGAATGGATACTGTCGCACCTTGGACGGGGGACTCGTTGCCGTCATGCAAGGTGGCGACCACGGTCGCCCTCCAGTTCTTGCCGGTGTTGGCTCCGATGCCGTCCAGATCGCCGCAATGCAGAGGATCGGCGAGCGGAGCCGGAGGCACGACCTCGAAAGCCCCCACATATGTCCTCCAGGTGCCGGTTCTCTTCACTTTCTCGGGATACTGATGGAAGAGCCAGAAGGTGTACCCGTCCGGATCCATCGCCAGGCCGCTGTACTCGCCCCAACCGCCCTGCGTGTAGGCTCCGTTTCCGGCGCGGGCGATCCGCACTGGCAGAATGGTGGTGTTCAAGGGGTCGGAGGCCAGACGCCCGGTGTACCCGATGGCCGCATACTGCCCGGCGCCGCCTACCGAGAAACAGAGGCCCATATTCCCGTCCACATCCACGTTGATGCTTGGGAGCCAGGTGTGGACACCCGGGCCGGGATCCACGTTGCCACTCTGCGCCAACAGCACGGTGCCGGGCTGGCTTGCGAGATCGAATTCGTACCAGCGCACGACCGACTCGCCGTCCACGGCCGGGTCGAGGATGGCGTGCGAGGTCCAGAGTGAGCCGTTACGCACCACCGCCGACATCAGCCTCGCGTCGATGTTCTCCAACAAGGTCGAACTGCCGAGTTGCGGTACGTTGGGCGGCCTGTGGAAGGGATCCACCCCGACGACGGCAACCGTCGTGGCGGGCGAGCCGGAGAGCACGTCGTCCCAGGTCCTCACGACAATCTTGTCGTCGGCCCGCCGGGTGAGGGATTGCACGAAGTACATCGCGGAGCCCGAATCGTGCACGACGGCGGGATGAATCGAGAAAGGCGCCGCCTCCGAGTACGAATCCGTGATCACGGGTTCCAGGTCGACCACCCGGAGACTTCCTCCCGAAAGCAGCGGCGCCTTGTCGATGGCGAAGATCTCCGCGTGCGAGAAGCTCGCTGTGATGCTTTGGTCCTTGGCGAAATGCCCCGCGGTGACGTAAATCGCGTCGCCATCCACACCCACCTTCGCGGAGTCCGGATAGGTGGGGACTCCGGCAAAGCCTGCTCCCTGGTGGGTTCCCGAGCGGTCCAGACTGTACTTGTACCAGTCGGAGGAGTTCCGGGGATTGTCCGTCTTCGAGATGGCGAGGTAGAAACGTCCCTTGCCGCTCCCGAACTCCGCCGCGCTGGCGATGAACCGACCGCTATTCGGATCGAGGATAACCCAGGGTTCCGCCACCTGATCGCCCCCCTGTGCCGCCCAGAAGCCTCCGGCGCCAAGATTCTGCTCAAAGACCTTCGAACCGAGCTTCGAGAAGATGGCGATCCTCCCGCTGACCATGGTGACGAGCGAGTTGGGTCCCGCGGCGATGATGGGATCCGCCGGAATCCATCCGGAGTACACGCCTTCAAAGCCCTGAAGAAGGTCGAGCGTTTGAGCGTGCGACGCGCAGTGCCAGGCGGGCGTCGTTCCTGAAACCAGGGCTGCGAGGGCCAGTCCGACGACGCGTCCGAAGCGTCCCGGCGCTGGGATTTGACTCTGTCCTCCTGCGACGGATCCGGCTTTGGTTGGTGTGTTCATGGGAATTCAACTTGATGCAAACCGAGGTTCGGTTGCCCCCATTATCGTTGGAACGGCGCGGTTCTTTCAAAAAAGTGAGGACCCTTTTCCTTTTCGGGGAGCGGCTTTGCAGGGTCGGATGGCCCATGCGACGCGCGTACTCCTCCGGAATCCCATGCTTTTCAATAGGATATGGTGCCCATTCCATTCCCCCTGTCGCGCCGCGGGGGCAGGTTGCCGACCCCTCGGAACTCCTTCCGAACGGCTCCGATCGGTTCCCCGCGGCGCATGGAGTCACCCGGTCACCTCCCGAAACGCTCTTTCCGACCGGCGCAACGCAGAAAGGCAGATTCTTCGCAAGAAGACCGGAACCGGGACGATTATGGGAACGGCGGAGATCTCGTATGCCCGACGCTGAATCCGAGGCGTTTCTTTCGACACGCCGCAGTCTGATCACCCGGCTGCGGGACACGGACGATCACGACGGCTGGCAGGAGTTCTTCCAGACCTACTGGAGGCTGATCTACTCCGTTGCCATAAAGTCGGGTCTGACCGAGACCGAAGCCGAGGACGTGGTGCAGGAGACGGTCGTGACCGTGGCCAAGACCATGGATCGATATCGATACGTTCCGGAGAAGTGCCGGTTCAAGACCTGGCTGATGCGCATCACGCGGATGCGGATCGTGGATCAATTCCGCAAACGAGGTCCGGAGTGTGTGCCGATGGACGGCAGGGTGGACAGCACCAGCACCGACACATCCGGGGAAGAGGGAATTCCCATCTCGACGGAACCCTTCGTGCAAACGCTTTGGGACGAGGAATGGCGAAGGAACCTGATCGACGCCGCGATGGATCGCGTGAAGCGCAAGGTGAAGCCCCTTCACTACCAGATCTTTTATCTGAGCACGGTGAAGGAACTGCGCGCGTCCCAGGTAGCCCGAACGCTGGGAACCAGCGCCGCGCAGGTGTATCTGGTAAAGCATCGGCTGGCGGCCCTGGTGAAGCAGGAAATTCAACGACTGGAGAAGGATTCGGCCACCTTCGAACAATGAAATGGGTTGCCCGAAGCTGGCGGCTGGTCGACGCTGCGCT
>JBFWOK010000075.1:0-31225 GCA_050250555.1 Limisphaerales bacterium | reverse complement strand
TGAGATTCGAGAGGGTTCCTCGCGATCTCACCTGTTGAGGGGTCGATCGTCATTCCGGGCGGGGCCGGATCCAGCGAGTATGAAAGGGTATTGGCGGGGAGGTCGGTATCCGAGGCTGTCGCCTGGAGGGTCAGCGGAACACCGAAGTGGAGCGTAACATCCTCGAACGCTTCCAGGACCGGCGCGGTGTTCTGCTCGGTGACGATCCATTCGAAACTGTTGGTCACGCTCAGACCTGGAACCCCGGTTCCGGCCTCGGGAGCTTCGCTGACGACCAGGACGACGCGATTGGTGGAGGGTCCCTGCGATTCGGTCGGTGTCCACGCGATTTCGCCGGTGTTGGGATTGATGGTCATTCCCGTCGGCGAAGCCAGGAGTCGGAAGGTGAGCGGGGTGACCGGGATATCGGAGTCCGACGCCGTGGCGGAAGCTGTGGACGCGGCCAGTTCGGCGGTGGTGCGATCGGCGGGAGTCGCGAGCGTGGGTGGGAGATTGACCTCGCGGACGGTCAGTTCGAAGGCGTTGGTGATGCTCCACGAGACGGTGTTGGCTGCGGCTGGGCTGCTGTCGGAGACCACGACCCCGATGAGTTGGGTCGACGGTCCCTGGGCCTCCGAGGGGATCCAGGCGATGTCGCCTGTGGTGGGATCAATGGTCATTCCCGCCGGTGCGAAGAGGAGTCGGAACGCGATGGGATTGGCGGGGAGATCGGCATCGGTGCCCAACACCCGGAAGGCGAACGGAGTCAGTTCGTCGAGCGCGCCGTTGGGGATGGATGCGACGGTGGGGGGTGTGTTGATTTCGCGGACGACCACGGTGAATTGGTTGGTGGTGCTGAGGGAAGTGCTGTTGATCGCCGACGGGTTTTCGTCGGAGACGGCGACGGTGATCACCTGGGTGGACGGACCTTGAGCCTCGGTGGGAGTCCAGCGGATGGCGCCGGTCGCGGGGTCGATGGTCATGCCGTCCGGCGGGGCGAGGAGGGTAAAGCGGAGCGGGTTGGCGGGAAGGTCGACGTCGGTGGCGGCCGCGGTGACGCTCAGCGGGGTCAGTTCGTCGAGGGTCTGGTCCTGGGGCACGACGAGGACGGGGGGAGTGTTCACCTCGTGGATGATGAGCTGGAAGCTGTTGGTGCGGGTGAAGGACATGCCGTTGACGACATCCGTGACGCTGGCGACGACGAGGTTCGTGCTGGGGCCGTCGGCTTCGGAGGTGTTCCAGGCGAGCAGGGCGTTGGTTGCGCCCTGGAGCGTGAGTTCGACGCCGGCCGGAGCGGACAGGAGCTGGAAGGCGAGGGGTTTGTTGGGTTCGTCGGGGTCCTGGGCTGAAATCGGGACATTGAGGACGGCGGATTCATCGAGTTCGACCGAATCCGGCATGACGAGGTCCGGAGGGAAGCGCGACTGCTTGAACGTGTAGGTGCCGGACTGCCCGCCGTACGTGGCGGCAACGGTGATCGTGTGGAGGCCCTCGTTGGTGATGACCAGGTTTACGGCGCCCGCTCGGGCGAGCGAGTTGCCGGAAGTGGTTTGGCCGACGAGCGAACCATCGGGTCCGTGAACCCGGATCCACGGGGTGAATCCCGTGGAGATGACCCGGAGAACGTTGCTGTCGCCGCGGGTCCCAAAAAACGACCAGGTGTCGAGGTCGCCGAGCGAGAGCGTGGCGACATTGGTCTGTCCGTTGATCAGGGTGCCGCCTTCGTCCCCGGGCGACAGCACCAGCTCATCCGGAACCCGGACCAGGTTGACGGAGTATCCGCCGGACTGGCCGGAGTAGGCGGCTGCTCCGACCAGCGTGTACGGACCGGCATTGGTCGCCTGAACCGTGAGGAAGACATCCCGGGCGAGGGTATTGCCGGCGATGTCATCGGCGATTAGGAGGCCGCTGGGGCCGAAGAGGCGGAGCCAGGGTGTGATGTTGGTGCCGCCCATCCGGATGAACAGGCTGTTCCCGGCGCCGGCCTGAAAGCGCCACACGTCGAGATCCCCAAGGTCGATGGTTCCCGTCAGGGTGGCGCCGTTGGGTATCGAATCGCCCTCGTCGCCCGGGGAAACGACGATGGGCGCGATCGCCTGGGCAAGATGCAGTCCGTAGCCACCGGATTGCGCGGAGAAGCTGGCTGCGGCGACGACCAGGTAGGTTCCCGCGTTGGTGGCCGTGAGGGACACGAACCCGTCACGGGCGAGGCTGTTGCCGGAAGTCGTTTCGGCCACCTTTTCCCCGGTGGGCGCGTAGACGCGGAGCCAGGGGGTGACATTGGTCGCGCCCATTCGGACCGCGATGCTTTCGCCCGCCTGGGCCGTGAAACGCCACAGATCGAGGTCACCGAGCTCGATGACTCCGGTCTGGTACGCTCCGTTGGCCAGCGTGCCTCCCTCGTCGCCCGCCGATGTGGTGAACGGTGTCAGCGACTGGGCGAGATGAAGGGTGTAGCCTCCAGATTGCCCGCTGAAGGCGGCGGAGGCGACGACCAGGTAGTTGCCGGCGTTCGTGGCCGTGACGGAAAGAAACCCATCCCGCGCGAGGGAATTGCCCGCGACGGATTCGGCGACGAGGGCGCCGGAGGGTCCAAAGACGCGGAGCCATGGCGTGGCGCTCGTCGCGCCCATGCGGACGACGATCTCCTCGCCCGCTTGGGCCGTGAAGTGCCAGGGATCCAAGTCGCCGAGAGTCAGAGACGCCGAATTGGCGGAACCGTTGACGAATTCCCCTCCCTGGTCGTCGGCGGGAACCGAGATCGACCCCGGAGCCATGACCCAGTGGAGACCGTAGGTTCCGGTCTGGGTGCCGAACCCGGCACTGACCACGACGGTGTGATTTCCGGCGTTGGTCGCGGTGGTCACCAGGAACCCGTCCCTGGCGAGGCTGTTGCCGGCGAGGACCTCCTGGATCAATTCGTTCGATGGGCCGAAGAGTCGGATTCGGGGCGTCAGGTTCGTGGCGCCCACCCGGAACATGAGCGAGGCGCCCGCGGGCGCCGTGAACGTCCAATTATCGGAATCGCCGGCGGGCTCGATCGCGCCTGTGTGGACGCCGCCATTCGTCAGGGGGCTCTGGGCGGACACGGGCGCGTTGAGGCAGCCGCAAGCCAGCGCCAGAAGCGCCGTGGCGCGGGCAAGGACACCCAGGGGGGAGTTGCCCCATCGAGGGGAGGATGACAACACGCGGGAACGTTCGGGATGGGACCAGGGTGACATGAGGCTTTTTAGATAATCGCTTCTAAGGGATTCGACTGCTCCAAGACTCCGAGCGGAGATTGCTGGCAGCCGAATCGGCTCTGTCAACCTATTGCGAGATCGCGCGAGGAAAATCTGGGTGTTCGGGCGCGGCGGTGACAGGAAGGCACCGTTCCCAACCGTTTTCTGAGACCCCTCCGGATCGGTCGGTGGGCCGAAACGAAGACTTGGCGGCGGTTGTTCTGTCGCAGGCGGTCGACGAGGTCGGGTTTTCCTCAGGCACCTGGGATGAAATGCCACGCGGCGCCGTCGCGCGGCGCGGGTCCGGCTAATTCCGCTTGGCCCGCTTGAGCAGGTCGTAGGCGCGCTGGGCTTCGGCGTCGCCGTTGGCGGCGGCGTTGATGAGGTGCTGTTCGAGGGCGACCATCGAATTATGGACGGCCATTCCCTGGTCGAGCGTGAGATTGGTGGTGCTTCGCGTGGTCTGGAGCGCGACGACGGCCTGTTCGAACTTGCCTTCGCGAAGGGCTTCGCTGGCGACGCGGATGTTCTGCTGGAGTTCCGGTTCGGCGGTGGTGAACGCCTCATCGATCTGGGTCGCGGCCTCCTGGGGAGTGGCGACGTCGGCGGATTCGTCGCCGCCACCGCCGCAACCCTGGAAGAGGGCGAGCGAGGCGAACGCAAGGCCGGCGACGGCGAGGGAGCGGATAAGTCGGTGTGGGAAGAGGGACATGGGAACGGTGTACTTTCACTCTCCCGTGGCGGAACCGGGATTGCACCAGAAACGGCCGGGCCGGATTCCCCGGAACCCGCCGAGGCCGGCTTCGCGGACGTAGTTCCGGTATTTCATGTATTCGGTCTGGCCGCCGAACATGCCCATCATGACGCCGGTGTTGTGGCGCTGGGTGACGCCTTCATCCGGGCGGCTGGCGACGTTGTCGTAGTTGGAAGGGAGTTTTTCGTCGGCCTCCCAGAACAGCATCGCGTCGGGTCTGAAGGCGTCGACCTTGTAGGTGGAGTACTGGGGCGCGCCAGCGGGTCCGGTGGTGTAGGCCGACACGGCGCCGTTCATCATGTAGCTCGACACCTGCATTTCGCGCTGTTTGAAGGCGGGGGTGTTGGTGCGTTCGAGGGGGCACCAGACGAGTTGCCGGGTCTGGTGATACTGCCAGAGCTGGCTGCGGGTGACGTCGTGCTGGGGACGGTTGGTGGCGACCCGGGTGTAGCACCAGTTCGGGACATTGTACGCGCCGGAACTCCAGGACGTGTACGGCATGTAATCCTGGTTGTCGCCGGTGTAGAGGGCCGTGCTGAGGAGCAACTGCTTGAAATTATTGAGGCACTTGGTGCGTTGGGCCTGTTCCTTGGCCTTGCTCAGGGCGGGCAGAAGCATGCTGGCCAGGATCGCGATGATCGCGATCACGACCAGAAGCTCGATCAGGGTGAAGGCTTCACGCCCGGCGCGGGGTCGGGGTCGGCACCAGAAGGACCCGAGGGGATGCATGCGGTTCCTGTACCGCAAACAGCAGGAACGGTCCAACCTCGATTTCGTGACGAATCCGGGCGTTTCTACGCCCAGGGGAGGCTGAAGGTCTTCACAAACGAGTAGGCCTTGATCGCTTCGATGACGCCCTCCTTGACTCCGAGTCCGCTGTCCTTGATTCCGCCGAACGGGCTGTTCTCGATCCGGTAGCCTGGAACCTCGTTGATGTTCACCGTTCCGCAGCGGAGCGTCCGAATCGCCTGAAGCGCCGACGGCAGGCTCCGGGTGACCACGCCGGAACTCAGGCCGTACGCGGTCGAGTTGGCCAGCGTGAGGGCGTCGTCGAGGTCGCGGACGGTCACGATGGGAGCGAGCGGGCCGAAGCTTTCGGAGACGATCATCCGGCAGTCGCGGGGCACATCGGCGATGACCGTGGGGGGAAGCAACGCTCCGCGGCGCGGGCCGCCGAGGAGGACCTTGGCGCCGGCGGCGACCGCCTCCCGCACCACCGTTTCGAGGTGGATGGCCGACGGTTCGTCGATGACGGTGCCGACCCGGGTGGATTCGTTGAACGGATCGCCGCAGATGTAGTCCCGGGCTTTTTCGACGAGTCGCCGGGTGAATTCGGGAGCGATCCCATCCTGCACCAGGATTCGTTTGACCGCGGTGCAGCGCTGGCCGCTGTTCCGGAAACTGCCTTCGGCGGCGAGCGTGACGGCGAGGTCGAGGTCCGCGTCATCCAGCACGATCAGGGGATCGTTGCCGCCGAGTTCGAGCACGAGCTTCTTGTAGCCCGCGGTGGCGGCGATGCGTTTGCCGACGGGAACGGAACCGGTGAAGGCGACCAGTTCGACGTCGGGATGGAGGACAAGCCGCTCGGCGACCTCGGCGGTCGGACCGACGAGGACGCTGAGCATGGGGCCGGGAAGTCCGGCGTCGCGGAGGAGCCCGGCGAAGGCGAGGGCGGAGAGCGGCGTCTTTTCGGAGGGCTTGAGAATGATGGGGGTGCCGGCGGCGATCGCGGGGGCGAGTTTGTGGGACACCTGGTTCAGCGGGTGGTTGAACGGAGTGATGGCGACGGCGCAGCGGAGGGGTTCCCGCGTCGTGAAGATCTTCCGGGCCTTGCCCTGGGCCGAGATGTCGCACGAGAAGATCTGGCCGTCGTCCCGCAAGGCTTCGATGGCGGCGAAGCGGAGGACGTCCAGCGTGCGGCCCACTTCGTAGCGCGTCTCGCGCAGCGCGAGGCCGGTCTCCGAGGTGATGATCCGCGCGAATTCCTCGTGCCTCGCCGCGAGGGCGATCCGCGTCTTCTCGAGGATTTCCGAACGTTCGTATCGGGACGGGGTTTCCCTGAATCCCATCGCGGCGGCGACGGCGGCGTCGGTGTCCTCGCGGGTCGCCAGCTTGACGGAGCCGACGATGGAGCCGTCGAAGGGAAAATGAACCGGGAGTGTGTGGGTGGACTTGACCGGAGTTCCGGCGACGAGCGAGGCGAGGTTCATGTCGGGTTGCGAATTCGGTGAAATCATGGGCGGACGGAAGCGGTGCGGGTTTTCGGGACGAAACCCATCGAGGTTTGGATGGGATGGGTGCAGGAGCAGCCCGCGCTGCTTTCGGGCGCGAGGAGGAGGCCGCCCGAGGGGATGAGCGTGAGCCAGCAGCCGGAGCGGACCCCGTCGAACTGGGTGCGCCGATCGGTCTCCAGGTCCCACATGCCGTGGTAATAGTGCCGGAAGAAGAGGGCGTGACGCGAAGCCGACATCGTTCCGCAGCCGCGGCGTTCGGGAAGGTCCTTGCGGAGGGTTTCGCCCGTGCTGAGCCGGAAGGCGCGCTGGTCGGAGTAGAAGACGTCGTCGATGACCACCGGGTGCTGGAGATGGCCGCTGTGGTGACCTTTGTCCTCCTGGTGGGACTCGGACCACAGGACCTGGCCGCCGGAGGCGAGGAGGTCGACGTCGCCGGAGCCGCCCGCCGCCGGCGCGTTGAAGGCGAAGGTGTGGAAGGCCTTGTTTTTGTCGGTGCCCGTCACGACGACGGTGTTCCGGCTGTAGACGAGGTAGGTCATGAACTGGCAGGCGCTGAAATCGTGGGCCTTGGACCAGAGCTTGCGGCCGGAACGCAGGTCGAGGGCGACGAGGTGGGTGTCGGTCAGGGTCTCGGGTGGAAGGCGGGTTCCCGCGGCGGCGACGGCTTCCGGGGCGCGGCTTTCGATGAGGAAGATCATTCCGTCGCCGACGGTGATGGTGGAATTCAGGATGGCGCCTCCGATGTATTCCCAGCGGGGATCCCCGGATCCGAGATCGACCCCGAACAACCGATCGCTCGTGACGCGGCTGACCTGTTCGGCGGCGTAATCCTCGTACCATTCGCCCTCGTCGCCGAGGTAGCGGGATGCCGAGCGCACGCGGCTGCCGACGATCAGGTCGGGGAGGAGGGCGAGGTAGCCCCAGTCGTGGGCGGCGGGATCCGTGACGTGGGGAATCGAGTAGCGCTGGACCCTGCGGCCGGTGTCGCCGTCGAGCGCGAGGCAGTACCGTCCGTGGGCGAGATAGAGGCGGTCGCCGGCGGCGGCCATGTTGCTGGAGTCGCGCGGGACGTTGGCGCGTCGGAGTTCGGGGGCGGAACGGCTCCACAGGATGGTTCCGTTGTAGGAATCGAGACCGAACAGAACGCGGTCACCCTGGATGAAGAGCCGGCCGTCGCGACTCACGGGGGCGGGGTTGCGCGGACCTCGGTCGGGCATGGGCCGTGGTCCGGGGTCGCCCCACCACGAGACCTGGAGTTCGCCCCGGACGAGTTCGTCCTGGCTGCACGACGTGTTGTCGGGATTGCCATACTGGTGGGTCCACTCGCCGGCGCCCTCGAGGCCCCCGCGGCGGTGGAAAAGCCAGCTTCCGCCGTCGGAGGTGAATCGAGCCGAGGGAAGGGCGTCGCCGAGCCAGGCCCGCCACGCCTCGGGTGCGAGGGGCGGCGGGGCGGTCGTCGCATTCGCGGGGGCGGGAATCCCGAGGAGCAGGACACCGCCCGACGGGCGAAGGACCCGGGCGACTTCGGCGGCCGGAAAACGCGGCGGCTGTCCATCGGCGAGGGTCGTTTCCGAGACGATCAGGTTCGCGAGGTAATCGCCGTAGGGGAGTTTTCCGGGCGCCACCTGATGGACGGAGGCCCGCACTCCCTGGATGCCGGCTTCGTCGAATTGGCGGCGCACCGCCTGAACCCGGACGGGATCCGATTCGACGACGACGACATCGAGATCGCTTTGGCGGGCGAGCTCGACGGCGACCGCGCCGTCGGCGGCGCCGAGGACGAGGCAATACCCGTGGCGGACCGACGAGCGGAGCAGGAGGAGTTCAGCGATGCGGGCGGCCTCGGGATGGGAAGTGGCGGATCCCGGGGCGGGAGCCGGGGAAGGAGTGGCGGCGTAGTAGAAGGATGTGTCGAAGAGATACCGGCGGGTTTGGACCTCGCGACGGTCCTGGCCGGGAGCTTGGAGCCGGTAGAAGTACTCCGAATTGGGTGAGAGATCCTGGAGGGTGATGACGTGCTGGGTGGATGGGGCGGCGTTCTCGAGGCGATGCCGGGTGCCATCGGGGGCCTGAACCTCCAAGGCGGAAGGCATGGCGACATCGGTCTCCCAGGAAACGACCGCGGTGGTGCGATCGACCCAGTCGACGAACGGTCCGTACGCGGGCGTGAACCAGATCGGATCAGGGGCGGGTTCGGGGAATTGGGACGACTTCGCGGCGAACCGTTGCGCGATTTCAGCCGCCGGCAGGACCCTTCGGAGGATGAGGGCCTCATGGAGCGCGCCCGTGAGGGGGTAGTGTTCGTCGTCGTCCTTGTAGGCCCCGAGAACCAGGGCGGCCTGCGCGGGGTAGCGGATGGGCCCCGACTGGATCGCGTCGCGCGCGGCGAGGGTGCCATTGACGTAGACGCGTTGTTCGCGTCCGTCGTAGGTGCCGACGACGTGATACCACCGCCGTGGTTGGAAGGTCTCGCGGGCCTCGAGATAGGTGAGCCGGCTGTTGCCCTCCTGGGAGGCGAGCGCGAAGCAGAAGCGGTCGTTGCGATAGCCGAGGAGCCAGCCCGACTCGGATTCACCGTTGTCCTGAATGGCGCCAACGATCCCGCCCCATTCGAGGGGTTGGTCGACGCGCACCCACGCTTCGACGCTGATGTCCTGTTTCGGAAGGCCGGCCTTGGAAAGGTCGGAGGCGGCCACCATCGACGCGTTCCTGCCGGAAAGATCGACCCGCGCGGGGGCGGGGTCGTCGGTGAGTTGGATTCCCTGGGGGACGATGTCGAGGTTACCCGCGACGGGCTTGATTTTGGAGCCCTGGAGGCGATCCGGGCTGAAGAGCCAGTGGACCACGGTGCCGGGCGGCGTCGGGGACGGTATCGGCGCGGCGGCGGTTGCGCGGAGGAGTGTCAGGAGCAACAACAGGGCGCCCAGCGCCAGGGAGACGCCGGGGACTCGGTTCGCGGCGGTGGGGCGGCGACCGGGTTCGGACGAGACGGGGATGGAGGAGGTCGTCATGGGATGGAGATTTCAGCGGGCGGCGCGAAGGGAAGGGTTTCCGAAGCAGTGGAGCGCGCCCTGATCGGTGGCGATCCAGAGCTGGCCGTTGGCGGCGGCGAGGCCGTAGGCGCGTCCGGAAACGGGACGTGCCCAGAGGCGTTGACCCGTGTCGACGGCGAACGCCGCGGCTTCATCCGCTCCTCCGACGACGAGGGTGTCGCCGGCGAGGATCATGGCGTCGGGCCATTGGGACGGGACGGTCCAAAGCCGGCAGTCCTGCATGTCGGAGGTCGCCTTGTCGATCTTCTGACCCAGGTCGGCGAGGTCCTCGCGAAGGGGCGCCATGTCGGCGGCGGGGGTTTTCTTTTTCTCGAGATCCCGAAGTTTCTTCACGAGGGCGCCTTGTTGGGACGTGAGCGTTTTCCGGTGCCGGGCCAGGTCGAGGTAGCGTCCCCGGTCCAGGGCGGTGATCTCCGTGTCGGAATGCAGGTACGACCGGCCGCCGGCGACGATGAGGTGGTGCCCCTGGAAGGAAGCGAGTTGATCGGACTGACCTTCCTCGACGACTCCGAGTTGACCGGTCTTGCCGGGCCCGAAGACGAGCGTGTCGCCCGTGAGAAGCGCGTAGGTGCCTCCGGCGCCTTCGACGACGCGCTGTCGTTGGCCGGTGGCGATGTCGCACACGACCGGATTGTTGCGGCCGGCTGGGACGTAGAGCCGGGAACTGGAGGCGAGCAGATAGCCTTGGGCGGGCAGGTCCTTCTGGGTTTGCCGCCAATGCTCCTCGCCGGTGGCCGCATCGAGCGCGACGAGATACACCGTCTCCGACGGGAACATTCCCGCGGTGGCGTAGACGCGCCCTTCCTGGACGATGACGGAAGTCCGGACCGGCCAGGCCGAGATGACCCGGCCGTTTCCGGGGATCCGACGGTCCTCGGGCGCGATCCGGCGGGACCAGACGTGCCGGCCGTCGGCGGCATCGACGCAATACACGCGCCCGTCGTCGGATCCGAAATAGACGCGATCACCGACGACGGTCGGCGCGAAGCGCACCGGGCCTTCGGTGAAGAAAGCCCAGATCCGGGCGCCGGTTTGGGCATCGAGACAATGAACCTTGTCGTCGGCGGACGAACCGAAGAGGACGCGGCCATTGGCCACGACGGGGTGGAAGGCGCGGTCGAAAATCTGGCGGGGTTTGAGGTCGTAGACCTTGTTCCAGCCGTCCCACTTGGCTTCCCCCTGCCAGGCGGGCTGGGGCGGATGGGGAGACTGCCAGGTCCAGAGCAACGAGAGTGCCGGCGCGGGCGGTAATGGGTCGGGCGAGATGCCGGATCGGGCCGAATTGGATTGGTACGTGGGCCAGTCGGTCGCCAGGCCGGGGAGGGCCGCGGCGAGGGAAACGACGGCGGCCAGGCGGGTCAGGGTATGAGTCGTGCGCATGGGAGGAGGTCGGTGGCGTGGATCGCGGAAGCGGATGAGAGCCGACGGGAGGGTCGGCGGGACGGGGTTGCTCGGGGGCGACGAAAGCACATGAGAGTCGGGTCCGATCACGCGGTCGGCGTCGGTTCGGTGTTCGGGACCATCTTCCCGTGGTCGAGGCGCAGGGAGCGGTTGGCGAAGCGATCCGCGTCCGTGCCATGGGTGACGACGACGACGGTGCCGCCAGCCTTGTGAAACGCCGCGAGATGCCCGAAGACAGCCTGGGCATGGCCGGGGTCGAGGTTTCCGGTTGGTTCGTCGGCGAGGATGACCGGGGGTTGTTTGATGAGCGCGCGAGCGAGGGCGACGCGTTGACGTTCGCCGGCACTGAGGGTGGACGGCGCGTGGTGGGCGCGGTCGGCGAGGCCGAGTTGGTCCAGGAGCGCCATCGCCTTCCCGCGATCCGGATCCCCGCCGGACCGAGCGCCGGGTGGGAGGCCTGTGAGGACGTTCCCGACCGCGTCCAGGTAAGGGAGCAGGTGGAACAGCTGGAAGACGAACCCGATGGCGCGCGCGCGGAGGGAGGTGCGCTGGGGCGGCGTCAGGGCATAGACGTCGGCTCCATCGAGGCGGACCGTTCCGCGGGACGGGCGTTGCATGCCTCCGAGGGTGAGGAGGAGCGTGGATTTTCCGGAGCCACTGGCGCCTTTGATCGTGACGAACTCGCCGCGCGCGACCTGGAGGTGGACGCCGTCGAGGGCGCGGACGACGCCGTGGCGTGTTGGGAACTCGCGGCCAATGTCGGAGCACTCGATCATCGCGGGGTCAATCGGCGCGGAGGGTTTCGACGGGATCCTGATTGAGGGCGACCATGGCGGGCACGAACGACGCGAACGCGGCGAAGGCGGGAGTGAGGGTGACGGCCAGGACCACGAGGGACGGATTCCAGGCGATGGCGTTGGCCGTGACGTGGAAGATGGACGGGCCGAACTCGAGCGCCACGAGGGTTCCTGCGACGGCGCCGATCAGGCCGGCGACGCCTCCGAGGAGCACCGCCTTGCCGAGGAAAAGCCCGGTCAATCGGGACGATCCGTAGCCCAACGCCCGCCAGAGGCCGATTTCGGCCCGGCGCTGTCGGACGTTGAGGATCGCGAGCGTTCCCACCCACAGACCGGCGATGGCGAGGGTGAGGGGCGCGGTGAAGGCGGCGTATTTCTCGGCCATCTGCCGTTGGCGCGCGCGGGCGTCCGCGAGGGCGCGGACGTGCAGGACACGGGTGTCGGGAAGCATGGCCGCGAGGGCGGACTTCAACTGGGAAAGGGGATCCTTGTCGGCGGTGAGGCAGAGGCAGTCGACCGCCTGGATCTCGTTGATCCGGCCCGGAAGCCCGAGGACCGCCTGGATGTCGGCGAGTTGGCCGTAGACCCGGATATCGTCGTCCGTGCCGGATTCCGACAGCACGCGTTCCACGGTGAAGGACTGTCCGCCGAGGGTCAGCGAGTCTCCGCGGTTCGCCTGAAGCCTTCGGGCGGCGGAGCTGCCCAGGTACAACTGGCCCTTCGGGATGGAGAAACCCATCGGCTTTTTTCCTTCGTCGGAGATCGAGGGGGAAACGCCTTCGAGGAGGAGTTCGCCGTCCGCGACGGGATACCGCTGGCGAAGCGTGGCGGTGAGGTGGTTGAACGTCATGAAGACACCCTTCTGGGCGGCCAGCTTGTGGACGTAGTCCTCGGGCATCGTGACGTCCGAATGGCCCTTGGACCAGAGCACGTCGTCGTCCGTGCCGGCGGGAATGATCCGGAGGTTGAACCCGAGATCGCGCATGACCCGGCGCGTTTCACGCTCGGAAGCCTCCCCGGTGAGCCGGAAGGCGACGAGAAGGGTGACGGCGGCGGTGAGTGCGGCCATCGTCCAGAACGAGTTCCACCGGTGGTGCCAGAGTTCCCGGAGGATCAGGGTCGGCGGATTCATGAGCGGTCCTTTCGGGAACGATTGAGGAGCCAGGCGCCGGCCAGGGCGATCACCAGGCCGAATCCCGAGAGCGCAATCCACGTGGCGAGGATCCCGCCCGAAAGGGTCCGGGCCTTGGGGCTCGCGGAATCCGGTTCGGCGGATGGGGCCTTTGGACGCGGCGGGCTTTCCCGGAGGGATGAAGTGGCGGCGTCGGAGCTGGATGCGGCGGTGGTTGCCGCTGTCGCTGCCGGTGCCGATTCCGATTCCGATTCCGATTGCGTTTCCGTTTCCGATTCGGGCGCGGATTCGGGAGCGGAGTCGGGTTTTGGGGATGTGTTCGCCGCGAGTTCGATGGGTTCCTCGGAGTAGCCCAGGGCCAGGGCGTCGAAGGCGCTGGACGACGTTCGGCGGGCTCCTGGATTGGCGGGTCCCTTGAGCACGATGCGGGAAATCTCGGCGCGGATCAGGGGATTCTCGGGATCGAAACCCAGCGCGGCGGCTGCGGCGCGTTGGCGCGCGGTATCCCAGCGGGCGGGGATCACGGGGCCCTGGAGGGAGGCACGGTCGAGGTCGCACTCGCAATCCTGGCCAATGAGGGCGAGGCGATCCTGGACGACGGTGCGCGTGATGAGCGCTCCTTCGAGGGGAGCCCCGACCAGGCGGCCGCGGCCGAAGGCGACGGCGACGCGAGGGTCGCGGGTGGGTTTGGGGTCCATGCCGAGGCCCCAGAGGAGGACGGATTCGGCGGTCGCGGACCGCTCCGGAATCGTGAGGATGCGCGGGGGAACGTCGACCGGCTTGGGCATGGCCGGGAGGAGTCGGGTGATCGCGGAAATCGCTTCCGCGAGGGTTTGCCGGGCTCGCCGGTTGGCCTCGGCGTCGGAGCCTTCGACGAGGACGAGGACGGCGTAGGCGCGGAGCAATTCGTCGTGGAGTTGGGTTCGGGTGGGCGATGCGACCGCGCGTTCGAGCAGTTCGACGATTTCCGCCCGGGAGGACGGGCGGTCCGGGCCGTCGAGGAGGGCGAGTGGAAGTTCGCGTCCGTCGGGACTGCGGAGCGTGAGTCGGGAAGGGGTGCCTTCGGCGGAGGGTTGGGAGGTGAAGCGCACGTTCGCATCGAGCAGAACGGCGGCGGCGGCCTGTTCGAAATCGGTCGGGATCGGCGATGGGGTTTCGGGGCCTCGGTGGAGGATCAGGCGGTAGGGTTCGGATCCGAGATCGACGAAACCGGTGTCGCGGACGGAGTAGCGGCACGCGAGGGTGGAGGGCGCGATGGCGAGGAGGGAACCGACGAGCAGGAGGACGGCGGACGGGGTGAGCAGCCCCCATGGACGCGTTTGGGATGGGCGAGGGGTGGCTCGGGTGTTCATGGCTGGGGAAGGTGCCCGCAGTCGGGGCAATCCGAAAGTCGGCGCGTTCGAAACCTGCGCCAGGACATGGAACGGAGATTGGCGACGAGAAGCTCGTGGGTGAGGGGTTGCTCGAAGCCGGTGAGGAGTTTGACGACTTCGAGGGCGGCGAGGGATCCGGCGACACCGGAGACCGCGCCGAGGATGGGGAATCGCCGCTGCCAGGTGGCGGAAGGTTCGGGATAGAGGCACCTGAGGCAGGCGGTCACGCCGGGTTGGACCGTCGTGAGATGGAGTTCGAGGTCGTAGACGGCGGCTTCGACGATGGGTTTTCGGGCGGCCACGGCGGCGCGGTTCAGGACATAGCGCTCCGAGAACAGGGGGGCGGCGTCGACGACGACATCGGCCTGGGCGACGAGGGCATCGGCGTTGGCGGGCGAGATGTTCTCGGGGACGGGGACGATTTCGATTCGCGGGTTGAGATCGAGCAGGCGGCGGGTGGCGGAGTCGATCCGGCGGGAGCCGATCCCGGCGTGGGTCATGAGGATTTGGCGATGCAGATCGCTGGGGCGGATCGTTCCGGCATGCGCGAGGACGAGGCGGCCGACGCCGGCGGCGGCGAGGTATTGGGCGGCGGCGCCGCCGAGGCCGCCGACGCGAGAGATGAGGACGGACGCTCCCTTGAGCCGGGATTGGGCGGGTTCACCGAACCCTTCGAGATCGATCTGCCAGCCGTAGGTTTCGCGTTCCGAATCGTCGAGCGGGTCGTGGGTGGGCGCCCCGGTTCCGACGGCCGCTCCGGGTGGCGCGGGTGGGACGGGTGCCGGGGGAGATGATGGCGGACGGGTCACGGCTGTCGGGGTTCGCAAGTGACGGAACCCGCCTCGATGCGGAGGACAAGGCTCGCGAGGCGTTGGGCTTCGCGGCGGTTGTGGGTGATGTGGAGGACGGTCACGCCGAAGGTCTGGTGGATTCCGGCGAGCACCGAGCAGATTTCGTCCCGGGTTTCGTCGTCGAGGGCGCTGAGGGGTTCGTCGAGGCAGAGAATGGAGGGATGGAACGAGAGGGCGCGGCCGAGGGCGACCCTTTGGGATTCGCCGCCGCTGAGGCCCTGGACATGGCGGTCGAGGATGGGAGTGATGCGGAGGGATTCGGCGAGTTCGGCGACGCGGGAGCGGATGGCGGGTTGGGGCCATTTGCGGACGCGAAGGGCGAAGGCGAGATGGTCGGCGACGGTGAGGTGCTGGAAGAGGGCGGCTTCCTGGGGGACGAATCCGATGCCGCGGGAGGCGGGTGGGAGGTGGGTGATGTCGCGGTCTCCGAGGCGGATGGTGCCGGATTCGATGCGGCGCAGGCCGCAGATGCCTTCGAGGAGCGTGGTTTTCCCGGTGCCGGTCCGGCCCATGAGGACGGCGTAGGCGCCGGCGGGAACCGTGAAGCAGACGTCGGTGAGCGAGAAGGCGCCGGCGCGAAGGCGGAGTTGACGCACGTCGATCATCGGCGGTTCGAGTTTCAGAGGGGTCGGCCCATGGGATCGCGCATGCCGAAGGCGCGGATCAGGAGGAGGACGGCGACGGCGGCGGCGACCATGAGGAGGGAGACGGCGACGGCGGCTTCGAGGTTTCCGACGCTGAGTTCGAGGAAGACGGTGGTGGGCAGGACCTCGGTTTTCATGCGGGTGGCGCCTGAGAAGACGAGGATGGGTCCGAATTCGCCGAGGGCGCGGGCCCAGGCGAGGGTGCCGGCGGTGAGGATGCCCCGGCGGGCCTCGGGGATGACGACCCACCAGAACGCCTGGGGTCGGGAACACCCGAGCGTGAGGGCGACATGTTCGTGGCGCGGGCTGATCTGATCGAAGGTGGCGCGCAGGGTGCGGACCGCGAACGCGCACGCGACCATGAACTGGGCGAGGATGACGCTGGGAATCGCGTAGGTGACCGGGATGACGCGTTCGATCGCGCGGCCGGGCGGGGTCTGGAACAGGATGAGCAGACTGAGACCGATCACGAGCGGCGGGAGCACGATGGGAATGTCGAGCGCGGCATCGACGAGGGCGCGGCCGGGAAAGCGCCACCGGGCGAGGAGATACCCGATGGGAACGGCGACCCACACGGAGAGGATGGCGGTGAGGGTGCAGGTGAGGAAACTGAGGTGGATGGCGTAGCGGATTTCGGGGGAACGCAGGGCTTTCCAGAGCTGGGACGGCGACGTGTAGGCGGCGTCGGCGACGAGCATGGCGACGAGGATCAGGAGGTACGAACCGCCGAGGAGGATGAGCGCGACGAGGAAGACCCGGTCGGATCGCGTGGGATCCCTGGGCGAGGCCGGTGGCGACGGGGCGGGGGCGGAGCCTGTCGTCATCATGGCGCGGTGGGGAGCGTCGAAGGGCGCCAGACGAATCCGGCGTCCTCGAATCGTCGGCGGGAGTCGCTGGACAGGAGGGCGTCGAGCAGACGCGCCATGAGGAGCGCGTTGCTTGACGACTGGCCGACCGCGTACGGCTGGATGGCGAGGGCTTCGGGAGCTTCGATGGGGATCACTTCGAGGACATCGCGGACCTGGCTGGTGTTGGCCTGGTAGACGATGGCGGCATCGAGGCCGCCGGCGCGGAGTTGGTTGACGAGGAGATCGGCGGTCGGCGTCTGGACGGCGATGTTGGGCTGGATGGCGGCGTCGAGTCCGAGTTGGCGGAGGAGTCGGGCGGTGAGGGCGCCCAGGGCGCTTTGTTCGGGGTTGGCGACACCGACGCGGAGTCCGGGGGCGGCGAGGTCGGCGAGGGTTCGGAGATTCCGCGGGTTGTCCTTGCGGGTGAGGAGCACCATGCGGGTCCGCGCCAGCTCGATGGCGGGCCGGAAGTGTTCCTGAACGTTGGTCATGAAGGAGACGTCGCAGGCGAAATACGCGTCGGGTCTTTGCCCGGCCCGGATCTGGGCGGTCAGAATGCCGCAACCGTTGTAGACGCGGGTGACCTGGACGCCCTCGCGTTCCTCGAAGCGGCGGACGGTCTCCTCGATCGCCACGCGATTGACGCCGCCGCTGTAGAGCACGACTTCGGGACGGGGCTGCCAGGAGTCGCCCTGGATCACCTGGTAGCCGGCCTGGGCGAAGGTGGGCAGGCCGCCGTCGCGGGCGGTGAGGAAGCGGGCGAAATGCAGGGCGACGGTGGGTTGGGTGGACGACGTGAGGATCCCGAGACCGACGTGGGACGAGGCGTCGGCGAGTTCGGGGGACCGGATTCCGGCGAGTTCCGGGTACAGGGGAAGGGTCGAGTCCCAGACGATGCCGGCGTCGACGGCGCCGAGCTTCACATCGTTGGCGACGTCGTTGACGGTGGGTTTGAAGACCTTGGCTTGGGTCGAGAGCGTATCCCACAGGCCCGCGCGGGTGAGGACGGACCGGGTGATGCGGCCGATGGCGGCGGCGTCGGGGTTGGCGAGGGCGAGGGCGACATCGGTTCGCCGGAGGTCGGCGAGACTCCGGAGGTTTTTGGGGTTGTCGCGGGCGACGGCGATGACGGGTGTCATGGTCGCGACGGGCAGGATTTCCGCGACGAGCCCGTTGGACTTGGCGATGCCGAGATAATCGGTGTCGGCGGCGAGGAACACGTCGCCGCGCCGCGCGATCCGGAGGTTGCTCAGGAGGGTGCCCGAGCCCCCGTACTGGATTTCGACCCGGACGCCGAACCGGCGCTCGTATTCGGCGGCCACCTGGCTGGCGGGAGCCTTGAGGCCGGCGGCGCAGAAGAAAAGGAGGGACGCGCCGCGGCCCGGGTCGGTTGTTCGGGGCGAGGCCGCGCGGTAGAGGAACCAGGTGACGACTCCGAGGATCGCGACGGAGGCCAGGAACAATCGCGACGCGGTTCTCATGAATCCCTCACGCGGTGGTGGTTCCGTTGCAGCAGAAATCGAACAGATCGAAGTTCCGGACATCCGACGCCGCGCGGCGGGCGTATTCGGGTCGGAGCGGGTGGGACACGAGGAACGGGACCATCTCCTCGTAGCGTCCGCCGTGGGAGCGCAGGCCGCCTTCGATGACCTTGAGGTCGTGATAGGCCGGAGTCCGGCCGAGGACGACATCGCGGGCGGAGCAGACCACGAGGTCACCCATGCGATCGGGGGGGAGTTCCATGAGGCGCGCGGCGGTGTCGCGGTCGAGGGCTTCGGTTACCCCGGGGAGGGCGCGAAGCCAGCGGAGGATCGCGTCGAGGGTCGTGCCGGCGCGGGGCGTGGGCGGAAGATGGACCTGGGCGAAACTGCCCAGCGCGCCGTGATGGACGACGTAGGGATCCGTGATGGGGAGGATCACGCGAAACCCGGGTCCGAATTCCTCTTCGAGGGCGCTTTCGAGGTAGATGACCTTTGGGGAGCCGTCGGGGTTCTGTTTGGCGTTCATCCCGTGGTCGGCCGTGATGGCGACGATGGCTCCGAGGTCGAGCAGATGTCCAAGGGCTTCATCGATGCCCGCGTAGAAGGCGACAGCCTCCGGTGCTTCGGGCGCGAACTTGTGCTGCATGAAGTCGGTCGTGCTGAGGTACAGGAAATCGGCGAGGCCCCGGCGCAGGAGGGCGACGCCGGCCCGCAGGACGTAGAGGGACGCCTCGCCCGAGTAGATGTGGGGGGTGGGACCGGCGATGCCTTCGACGCCGCCGATGCCATGGGTCTCGGGTCGGGCCTGGGAGGCTTTCTCCGAGGAGAAGGCGATGCCACCCGCGGCGATGAGGCGATGGGCGAAAATGTCGCGGAGCTTCTCCTTGGCGGTGATGACGGCGACCTTGCGGCCGGCGGCCTGGGCGGCGGGAAAGAGGGTGTCGGCGCGGAGGAATGACGCGGAATTCATCATGACCTCCTGGCCGATGGAGGTGTCGTAGAAGAAATTCCCGCCGATCCCATGGACCGCCGGCGGAACGCCGGTGACGATGGACGAATTGTTGACGTTGGTGAAGCTCGGCATGGCGCCGCGGGCGAATCCGCGGTGGCCGGTGAGCGCCATCCGGGCGAGGTGCGGCATCCGGCCGCGCGCGATCGCGGCGTCGAGGTATTCGTCGGCGGAGCCGTCGAGGCAGATGCCGACGATGGGGCGGGCTGGGGGATTGTAGGCGCGACCGTTGATGCTGAACGAGGTTGCCATTCGGGAAGGCGTGAGGGGTGGGAAGGCGGAGGATGTCGAGGGATGGGTTAGGCGACGGAATTCAGCGTCTGGATTCCCAGTTCGTCCACCGTTTCACGGACGGCGTGGATGAGGGAGCGGACATCGGCTTCGAAGATCCGGCCGATGGAACCGATTCGGAACGTGTCGGCCTGGCTGATCTTGCCGGGGTAGATGATGTGGCCTTTGTCGCAAAGGGAGCGGTAGAAGGCGTCGAAGGTGAAACGCGGATCCCTGGGGAAAAGGAACGATGTGATGATGAAGCTTTGAACCGCGGGAGGAAGGTAGGGGGTGAATCCGATGCGGCGCATGCCGCCGACGAGGATCTCGTGGTTCCGTCGGTATCTGTTGGCCCGACCCGTGAGTCCGCCTTCGAGTTCGAGTTCGCGCAGGGCCTGGTCAAAGGCGAGGAGGGAATGCGTGGGCGGGGTGTAGCGGAACTGGCCGTTCTTGTCGAAGCCCTTGAGCTGGTCGAGGAGATCGAGGCTGAGGCTGCGGGCCCAGCCGGCGGTGGCCTCGAAATGCGCTCGACGGCCGATGACGAAGGAGAATCCGGGGACGCCCTCGATGCACTTGTTCGCGGACGAGACGAGGAAGTCGATGGCGGCGGCTTCGAAATCGATGGGAATCGCGCCGAAGCTGCTCATGGCATCGACGATGAACTTGCGTTGATGGCGGCGGACGACGGGGCCCAGGGTTTCGATGGGATTGAGGATGCCGGTCGTGGTTTCGCAGTGGATGGCGACCACATGGGAGAGGGCGGGGTCGGACGCCAGGATCCGGTCGAGGTCGGCGGGGTCGGGCGGGGTGTTTTCGGGGGTCCGCATCACCCGGTGGGTGGTGCGATGACGTTGGAGCATGAGGACGGCGCGCTCGCCGTAGGCGCCATTGGCGAGGACGAGGACCTTTCCTTCGGGAGGGATGACGGAGGAGAGGACCGCTTCGATGCCGAAGGTGCCGCTGCCTTGGAGGGGGATGCATTCCCAGCCGTCGGTGGTGGCGAGCCGGGCGAGGGCGAGGACACGGTTCCGGATGGAACTGACGAGGTCATTGAACTCCCAGTGCCAGGAACCCGCGTCGTGGAGCATGGCCTGTTTGACGGCGAGGCTGGTGGTGAGGGGGCCCGGGGTGAAGAGGACCCTGTCGCGGGAACTGGGGAGGGTGGGACGCATGGCGATGGGCGGGGAATCGATGACGCGGGATGTGGATAGCGGGGCGACGGAGGCTCAGGTTCGGAGCGTTGGCGGGCGGGGGTGCTTGGGAATGGAGCCGGGGGCGGAGTGACACACGTTGAACACCCAACCCCCGACTCCGGAATCCGCCGCGTACCGGCGGCGAAAGAATGAAGGCACGGCACGAAGGATCCCCATGACCGGCCCAGGATCGGTATCGTTCCTACTTGTTGGCCCGATGGATCCTGAGCGCCTCCTGGGCGGCCTCATTGCCGGATTCCTCGGCCTTGTTCATCTCGGCGCCGACGGTGGCGATGGAGGCGGCGACGAACTCCTTTTGGGGATCCGTGAGGTTGGGCGCCGCGTTCAGAGTCTGAAGGCGCTCCCACGCCGTCGGATAATCCTGCTTGCCGATGGCATCGACGACCTCGGCGGCGAGCGATTGGAGGTCGGCGGCGGCGCCGCGGAACGCCTCCGGCGCGCCGGCAACGATTTCAGTGGTGCTTATTTCGGGCGCGGACTGGTCCTTTGAACAGCCGGCGGCGAGACCAAGGACAAAGGCGAGCGGAAGGGCGATGAGAAGGCGGATCATGGGAAGCGAAGTTTTCCAAATTCGGGACACGTATTGCGGCCATGAACCGGAGGGGCATCACACGGAGGCGCGGAGGCACGGAGGGGGACGGAATCCATCCTCAAATCTCCGTGTCTCAGTGCCTCCGTGAGAGAATTCCGGTTCATGCAGAGCGCCGTCCGATGGGTTAGTTCCGGGGGTTTTCGAGGGGTTGTTCGCCGGTGTACCAACGGTAATCGTAGCCGCGTTTGGAGTAGCGGATGCTGGAGACGTTGCCGGGGAGCCAGATGGTGTTGCAGCGCTGGTTATGGCGGTACCACTCGAACTCCATTTTGATGCCGGGGTAGAGGCTGGCGAGGTCGTACTTCCACTGGGTCAGGCATTCCGACTGGCCGGGGAAGAGGCCGAGGGAATCGGTCCCGCCTTCCATGCGCTGTTCGGCGGCGTCCTGGGCGAAAACCGTGGTGGACGGAGAGACAAAGCCGGTGAGGCGGCGGGCGCCGGGGGAGCCGTCGGCGGACGTGACGACGTACTGATTGAGGCCGATGGACGAGTTGAGCCAGTACTCGGCGTCGAAGCGTTTTCCCTCCTCGCGCCATTCATCGACGTGTTTGGCGGTGGGGCAGCGGAACATGGTTTGCGCTCCCTGCCAGGTCCAGTTGCTGCCGGCCGTGTTGAGGTACTTGGCGTACGCGATGCCCCAGTAGGCGAGGGAATCGTTGGGCGACAGGAGAATCGTGCTGCGTGGGGCGGTGGTCCACTGGCCGTGGTTGGGTGCCGAACCGTTGTTGTTGTGAAAGACCTCGTTGTTGTCCTCGGCGTACATCGTCGTCGCGAGGCCGATCTGCTTGAGGTTGTTGATGCACTTGGCCTGGCGGCCCTTCTCCTTCGCCTTGGCGAGGGCGGGGAGGAGCATCGACGCCAGGATGGCGATGATCGCGATGACGACGAGCAACTCGATGAGGGTGAAACCCCGACGGGCACCCGATCGAGCGGGGGTCAGTTTGGCGGATAGGTCTTTCATGAATCCAACGACGTTGACGGACAGGAATAATCTGAACTGAAACGAACCGAACAGAGCCGAACCGAATCGGACGGCGCAGAAGGGAGCCGGGGTTTGCGGTCACCCCGGCTCCCGAGTGCGGCGTTACTCTACACGCACCTGCGAAGAGGTGTTGTTACTTTTTCAGGCGGTAAAACTTGGTGCCTGAAGCGACCGGAACCGTGGCCGAGTTCGCGCCGGCTCCGGCGACCGCGGACCAGCCCGCTGGGGTTCCGAGCGCGGCGTTCTCCTCGAGGACGAAGCCATCGCCGGTCCACGTGAGGGTGAGTTGCCCGCCCGCGACCTGGTACATGAGCGTGGGCGCGGGTGTGACGGCCGAACCGACGGAGACCTCGACATTGTCGATGGCCCACCACCAGTTGTTGTAGGAGTCGAAGTACCCGAACGTGATCGTCATCGATTTCGCGCCAGCGGGGTTGCCGAGGGCGATCGAGACGCTTTCGTTGACGAGGTCGTCGTGGAAGTTCGGCGAGGACGTCGCCGATTCCCAGCGCAGGACTTCGACCGGCGCGGCGCCATCGTAGCTGACGCGGATGTTGGCTTTCTGGGGCTCCTCGTCGCGCCAGCTGGAGTCGAACTTCAGGTACAGGGTTCCAGCCGCCTGCGCCGAGATGTCGATCGGGCGGGTGGTGAGGAACGTCTTGTAGTTCTGAGTGACGTCGGAGTTGCTGTCCGGATTGGGGAGGTCGTCCCACTCGTCGCTGTCGGCCACGGCGATCGTGCCGGTTCCCTTGAGGAACTCGGTGCGGCGCTGATCGCCGGCGGTGGCGGCCCACCAGGCGCGGTTGGGGAAGCTCCAGCCGGCCCACTCAACGACGCCATTGTTGTCGGTGCCGATGCCGGGGACGCCGGAATCGTCGATGGTCCATCCCGTGGGCGGGGTCTTGGTCCAGACGGCGGTCTCGGGTTTCGGCGCGCCGGTGCCGGTCGTGATGCCCTCCTCGACGTTGGGTCCGAGGACGAGTCCTTCGAAGTCCTCGAAGAAGAGCGGCGCCGGGTCGGCGAGAACGACGAGATTGTCGAAGGCCCACCACCAGTTGTTGCGGGTTTCGAAATAACCGAAGGTCAGGACCATTTCCCTGGCACCGGCCGGATTGGGAATGCGAAGCGCGATCGTTTCATTGACCTCGTCCGGACGGTAGTTCGGGTTGTTGGGATCCGATTCGTAGCGGATGAGTTCGACGGGCGTGCCTCCGTCGAAGGTGGCCGTGATGTTGGCCTTTTGCGGGTTTTCCGGCCGCCAGCTCGAATCGAACTGGAGGATGATGGAGTTCGCCTTGGCGCCCGAGAGGGCGATGGGCTTGGTCTTCAGGTAGGTGGCCATGTTGCCAGCCGCGTGGGCGACGTCATCCCATTCATCGCTGTCCGCGATGGCGGAGGTTCCGGTCCCCTTGGTGAACCCGGTGCGTTGCTGATCGCCGCCGGTCTCGGCCCACCAAGTGCGCTGGGCGAAGCTCCAACCCGCCCACTCCGTGACGCCGTCCTGATCGGTCCCGACCCCGGGGACGCCGGTGTCGTCGATGGTCCAGCCGTCGGGGGCGGTTTTGGTCCAAACGGCGTCACCCGCCACGCCTTCGTCCACATTCGGTCCGAGCGCGAGGCCGTCGAAGTTCTCGGAGAGCAGGACATTTCGGCCCTCGGTTTTGGCGAGCACGGTGAGTTTGGCGGTGCTGCTGTTGAGCGTGGCGACGGTGTTCTTGACCTCGACCGAGTAGTAGCCGGCGTCCTCGATCCTGGCGGTGGCGAGGGCGAGGCTGGGGCCGGTGGCGCCGGAGACGGCGGTCTTGCCGGTTCCCTGGCCCTTGAACCACTGATAGGAGACGCCGTCGCCGGTGGCGACGACCGAGAGGGTCGCCGCGGCGCCCTCGGCGACCTCGATGGAGGCCGGGTTGGTGGTGATGCTCGGCGGGGCGGCGCCGGCGCTGACGGCGATGTTGTCGATCGCCCACCACCAGTCGTTGGCGCCTTCGAGGAGGGCGAACGTCAGGACCATGTTCTGCGCGTTGGCCGGATTGGCGACCGGGACGAGGACGGACTCGTTGGGTGTGTCGGTGTGGAACGTCGGGCTGCCCGACACGGAGTCCCACTTGAGGACCTGGATGGGCGCGCCGCCGTCGAAGGAAGCCGAAATTAGCGCGGTCTGGTTGTTGATCGGCTGTCCGGCATCGTCGACCGGAAAGTTCGGAGCGCCGTCGTCCCTGGCTTCGGGACGCCAGCTCGACGCGAACGCGAGGGTGATGCTGTTGGCGGACAATCCCGTCACCGGAATCGGAGGCGTGGTGAGGATGCTGTTGAAAAGACTCGGCACGTGCGCTGAGTCATCCCATTCGTCGGGGTCGGCGATGGCGACGTTGCCGGACGCGAAGGAAAACTCCGAGCGGCGCTGGTCGCCGGCGGTTTGAACCCACCAGTCGCGATTGGCGAAGCTCCAGCCCGCCCACTCGGTGATACCGTCCTGATCGGCGTAGCCGTCGGCGTCGCCGTCCGGGTTGAGATCGGGATCAATGACGGTGGCGACGAAATTGCTGTTGTCGATGGTCCATCCCGCGGGAGGGGTGTGGGTCCATGCGTTTTCATTCGCGAGGCCCTCTTCCTTGTTGGGGCCCAGCACGACGCTCTCGAAGTCCTCGAAGTAGAGGGCGGCGGTGAACTCGTTGGTCAGGGATCGCGCCCCGGCGAGGCTGTCGGTGAAGGCGAGGACCAGCGTGTGTTGGCCGAGGGTCAGCCCGGGGTTGGTCTTCTCGATCCGGATCAGGCCATCCGCGCGCGTGATCGCGGGGCTTGCGACGGCGGCGCCATCGAGGGTCAGGCTGATGGAACTGTCCGCGATGGTGGTGTCACCGGGGTTCACGACCGCGCCGATCGAGGTCGTGCGGCTGGCAAACGCGCCCGCCGGAATCCACTGTTCCACCGAGGAGGGAACAGGGGGCAGGGTGGCGGGGAGACCGGCGGCTGTCGGGGCGCCGAGGGCGAGGATCTGGCCCTTGGAGAGCGCGGCGTTGTGGAGTTGGATGCTGTTGACGTACCCACCGGCGGTCTCGCCGTTGTCGTCGGCGAAGAGGGTGGCGACGCCGCCGACCGTCAGGGCCCAGCGCCCGTCCATGGCGCCGGCGCCGCCGGCGTTGCGAGTCACGGCGGGCTTGCCGTCGATGTAGGTGCGGATCTCATTGGCGGCGGTGTCCACGACGAGGGCGATGCGATGCCAGGTGTCGGGGAGGATGGTGCCGCCGTAGCTGCCGATGCCGACGGCGTTGGCGGTGTTCACGAAGAATTCGGCGTCCGGCGTGGCTCCGTTGTCGGTTTCGACGAGGGCGCGCCATCGGCCGTTGGAGACCGCTGGGTAGAGGACATCCAGCAGAAGGGTCCACTGGTTGACCTGGGATCCGCCCCCGTTGGGAACCGCGGGTGTGTAGAGATAATAGCCCGCCGGGATGGTGTTGGTTCCGAATCGCATCACCTTGGCCTCCGCGCCGGCGATGTTCGGGATGCCGAAGGACGTGGTGGTTCCGAACGCCGTCGCGGCCGAGGTGTCTCCGCCGGGGCCGTCCGCGTATTCCAGGGCTTGGCCGGTGGTGGCGGTCAGGTTGCCGGCCTCGAAGTCCCACTGACCGCTGACGGCGGCGTGGGAGGTGGGCGTGGTGGCGGCGAGGCCCAACGCGAGCGTGGTCGCGGCGAGGGCCGATCCAGGGATGGCGAACCGCCGGGGCCGGCCTGTGGCCGAGGGCGATCGTGGGGAGGTGTGCGTGGGTTTGCGCATAATTTTCGGTTTCGGCTGCGTGGGGTTCCCGTCGGGCTTCGAATCCGCAGCAGGCTCGCGTGAGATGGCGTTCTTGCGGGGGACTCGGATTCACCCTTCCGGGAGCCGGAGTTCGGACCGGTGCCGATCCGAAGGGCACAGACTACCCGCCCGATTCGCCGATTGGCGACTCGCCCGAACCGGGGACTGTGCCGAATCCGCGTTTCGGAACTGGGAGGCTGTGTTTTCCGGGGCGCAGCCTGGGTTTTCCCGGATTGTTGCGCTCGTTCCCTGATTGTGACGTGGGACACGGGATTGCACCGCTTCGGGAATCCTGAGACTGTCCAAGAAATGTCCAAGACGCTGGATCGGTCGGATCTGGAGTACTGGGAGCGGCGGCTATTCCGGAACGTGTACACCTACCGCGGGCAGCGTCGGGAGGTTGCCGGATGGTCGGTCAAGATCCAGTGGAACGGGGAGCGACGCACGGTGCGCCTGCCGTTCGCGGACCCGAAGGAGGCGGCGCGGGAGGCGTTGAAGTTGTACGAGGCGCTTCCAGGCGCGGGCTGGGGGGCGGCGATCGAGGCGGTTCGAGGCGGGCGTCCGGGGCGGTCCGAAGGTTTGGAGCGGAGGCCTCGTCTGGTGGCGGTTGGACCGCGGAAGTACGTGAGCGCTCTTCGAGTGGGAATGACCCGGGAATGTTTCGCGGACCTGACCCTGGGCGGGCGGGTCGAGCGGATTGCGTTGGGGACGGAGGACGAGCACGAGGCCCGGCGTCGGGCCGCTGGATTGTTGTCGGAGCTGGAGAATGAAGGTTGGGAACGGGTGTTGAAGACCCGCTCCATCGAGGTGACGGTGGCGGTTTTTTGGCAGTCGAACCCGATGACCTGCACGTACACGACCCTGTTGAGTCTGCCGGGTTCGGCCTGGGTCGGGACAAAGTCCCGGGACTCGGAGGCGGCCCGGGGAGGGAGCCGGGGCTGGCGGATACTCGTGGTGGAACAGGACGGCCCGGTCCGCCGGGCGCTGGTTCGGTGGCTTGGGGAATCCGAGTCCGTGTGTCGCGTGGCGGGTTGTCCGACGGCGGCGGCGATTCCGCGAGGGGATGTTTGGGACGTGGTGCTGGCGAATCGGGGGATGGCGCCGGGTGTGCTTCGGGCGCGACTGGGGTTGTCGAACGGAGGAGTTTCCCCGCCGCGACTATTGGCCCACGGGCTGTTTGCCGACAGCGACGCCATCTTCGCCTCGGTGAGCGGGGTCAGCCGCGGGTATTTCCTGAAGCGGGTTCCTCCGACGAGGCTGCTGGAACCGCTGCTGGGGGCCTTTCCGGACGGTCCTCCCAAGGCGGACCTCGACGAGGAGCGGTGGGTGCGGCGGTATTTCCAGAATGTGTTCGAACCCGAAGGGCCCGAGACGGAGGCGCCGGGTCCGGGTTTCTCCGCTCGGGAGAATCAGGTGCTCGAGTTGCTGGGACGGGGGCTCTCCGACAAGGAGATTGCGAACGAACTCGGGATCAGCGTCTGGACGGTTCACAGCCACCTGAAGCGGATCTTCGGCAAGTACGGAGTCCGGACCAGAACCGAGGCCGTGGTCAGGCATCTCCAGAAGTAGTGAAAATTCTCTGCAACGACCTTTTTTGGGGATAGCCCGGCGAACGTGAAATCGAGTAAGACGGTCGTGCTCGGTTGAAGAACCAAGATCAAACCACATGATGAACACAATTCACGGGGGAGGTTTCGCTCCCCGAACCCACGTCGCTCCCTTTGGGCGATTCTGCGTCCTTTTGGCTGCGGCGGCTTCCGTCTCGCTGCCTGCGTTCGGTCAGAAGCTTTTTTATGAGAATTTTGACACCGTTCCGTTCGGGCCGAATCCCGAGGAGGCGTCGAAGGGCGAACGGGTGTGGACCCGGACTCCTCCGACAGGCTGGACGGTGGACGACACCGGGATGCCTGGATACGGAACCCCGGAGTACGCGGCGAACGACGGCCGGACCGAATGGGCGGGCTGGGCCTTCGCGGATGTCCGCTGGTGGCCGACGGTCGACAATCAGCGCCGCGCGGAATTTTTGAATGCGACGGGTGGCGCGGCGATCGCCGACCCCGACGAATGGGATGACGCCACGCACCTGAAGGGCTTGTTCAACGCCTACATGACCACGCCGGAGATCAGCGTGGCGGGCAAGGCGGCGAACAGCCTCGCGTTGGCGTTCGACTCCTCCTGGCGCCCCGAGGCCTTTGACGACACTGGCGCTAGTTTCACCGTGGCGGAGGACGGCTCCGCGATCAACAACCAGACGGCGGTCATCACCGCGCAATGGGACGGTGGAGCGCCGATCGAGGTTGTCCGGTGGGACTCGGATTCGCAGGACAAGGCCGAGGGCGACTACTTCAAAGCCGACGGCGAGTTCATCAATGAGGCGGCCATCGCCGCGTTGAACAACCCGGCGGGAGCCCAAAAGCTGACCCTCAAGTTCGGCCTGATCAACGCCGCCAATGACTGGTGGTGGGCGATCGACAACGTGGCGGTGGGCGAACCGCCCTTCGTCACCGGCGCCTCGGCCACGGGTGTCGGATTCTCGGTTCGAATCAGCGAGGCGCTGGGCAAGACCGTCAACGACAACTCCCCGATCACCGCCAAACTTGACGGTCAGACGGTGACCGTGACCGACTCCCGGGACGGCGAACGCGTCCTGGTGGCTCACGATCAGTCCCCCACGATTTTCGTGCCGGGTTCCTCCCACACCGTGGAGGTGACCTTCACGACCGGCGCCGGCGCGTCGGTGACCGATTCGGCCACCTTCATCGCGCCGAGGTACACCACAGTGGCCGCGACACCGACGGTGGTGACCGCGTCGATTGCTGAAACCGATTACCTGGCCGTCGACGAAACCAAGGGTGTCCAGGTGGAACTGGACGGTACCGCAGTGACGGGATCGACCGTGACCCGCGTGGATCTGGTCGCGGCGGATGGCAACGAACTGCCCGACCGGATCGATGTCCGCTACACCGTGCCCGCGCCGCTGGCGTCGGGTTCGTCGCACACCCTCAAGTTGACGTACACGACCAAGACCGCGCAGCAGATCGTGGAGGAAGTTTCGTTCAAGTCGCCGGTGTACTCGACCGTTCCGACCGCGCTCGCGACCGCGACGGGCACGGGTGCCGGAGCCGGCATCCGCTGGAAGACGCATCAACTCGCGGCCGCGCGTCCGGGCGGCAACAACCTGGCGGCGACCGAGCAGCAGTTGGCGGGGGCGTATGGGGCCAGCATCCACGATCCCTCGGTTCAACCCGCCAGCGGGTACTTCGAGGTTCCCTATGTGAACTTCGACCGCAACGGAGTCGACTCGGGCAATTTCAATGCGTCCTCCCAGGTGGAGGGTCAGGCCGTGGGTGATGAACTGATCCCTGGCATTCCCGGACTCGAAGGCGGCACGGACAACATCGCCGCCGAAGGTCTGGCCTACATCGAGATCCCGGCGGCCGGGGTCTACTCGATGGTCGTCAACAGCGACGACGGATTCGGCGTGTACGTCGGCAACGCGACCAACCCCACGTTCCTGGAGTTGGGCAAGTTCGACGCCACCCGGGGCCAGGCGGACACGTTGTTCTACTTCAAGGTCGACCAGGCCGGTGTCTACCTCTTCCGCCTCGTGTACTTCCAGGGCGGCAGCGACGGCCGGGTCGAATGGTTCACCGTCAATGCGAACGGAACCCGGGCCCTCGTGAACGGATCCCAGACCGGCGCGCTGAAGTCGTTCCTCCGCCGGACTGTGGCCGAGCCGAGCCTCCCGACGACCACGCCGACGCTGGCCGTCGCGCGGCAGGGTGGCAATCTGGTGCTGACCTACACCGGGACCCTTCAGAGCGCCGACAACCCGGCCGGACCGTACACCGCGGTCGCCGGCGCCTCGTCGCCGCTCTCGGTCACCCCGAGCGGCTCCCAGAAGTACTACCGCGCGGGTCAATAATCGCGGAACTTGCTGAAGATTCATGGCGGGGAGCGGGGCAAAAACCTCGCTCCCCGTCTTTTTTTGAAGATCCTTGTCGGCGGTCGTTCGTGTTGGCGTTTCCCTGGGCATGATCTTGCGCTGGTCCATCATCGCGTTCGCCCTCGCGGCAGCGGCGGCGCTCGCCGCGTTGCAGGGGCGGGGGCGGGCCAGCGTGCAAACCCGGCTTGAACTATCCGCGAAGCTCGCGGTGGAACTGCCTCGGCTCGGCAGGACCAACGGCTACGTCGCTTCGGGGCGCTGCCAGGCCTGTCATCCCGATCAGTACGCGACCTGGCACCAGAGCTACCACCGCACGATGACCCAGATCGTGACCCCGGAGACCGTGGTGGGCAGGTTCGACGGGACCACCGTGGAATCGGGAGGCCGCCAGTATCGCGTCGGGCGCGAGGGGGACTCCTTTTGGGCGGAAATGCCGGACCCGGACGTGATGATGTACGTGGTCCAGGGCGGCAAAAAACTTGGTTTCGACGAGATTCCCAGGGTTCGGTTGCCGGTGGTGATGGCCACGGGGTCGCATCACTACCAGACGTACTGGGTCGCCAGCCCCCGCTACGATCGTCTGCTTCAGACCCTGCCGCTGGTCTACCTGATCGGCGACGACCGCTGGATTCCGCGCGAGGAGGCGTTCATGCGGGGACCGAACGACACGGAACCGTTCGTGACGCAGTGGAACCATCATTGCATCCGCTGCCACAGCACCGGCGGCAATCCGGGCCTCGACGCGAAGGGTCAATTGAACAGCGAGGTGGGCGAACTGGGAATCGCCTGCGAAGCCTGCCATGGCCCGGGCGAGGAACATGCCCGCCGCCACCAGAATCCCGTCGAACGGTATGCGGCCCTCCTCTCGAAGGATCCCGATCCGACGATTGTCAATCCGGCCCGGCTGGATCACCGCCGATCGAGCGAAGTCTGCGGACTGTGTCACGGGGTCCACAAACTGACCGACGCCCATTCCATGGAATTCGCGCGGAACGGTCCCCTCTTCACGCCGGGCGAGGACCTCGCCCTCCGGCGGTACATCATCCAGCACCCGAGGACCGATCCGTCGCCCGCGCGGATCGAGGAGTACCGGAAGAACCGGTCGTTCTTTCGTGAGCGATGGTGGGATGACGGGACTATCCTGGCCGGGGGCCGCGAACACGCGGGAATCTCGGTGTCCGCCTGCTACCAGCGCGGGGAGATGTCGTGTCTTTCATGCCACACGATGCACGGGCGGGAACCCGACGACCAACTCAAGCCGGGGATGCGCGGCTCGGAGGCCTGCACGTCCTGTCACAAGGAACCGAAGTACAACGCCGACGTCGTATCGCACACCTTTCACCGGGCGGGATCGTCGGGGAGCGAATGCATGAACTGCCACATGCCGCACACGTCCTACGCGCTTCTGAAGGGGATCCGTTCCCATCAGATCGAGTCCCCGCGCGTCCGGTCGAGCGTCCGCTACGGCCTGCCGAACGCGTGCAACCTGTGTCACCTGGACCGCACCCTGGCCTGGACGGGCAAGCACCTCGCGGACTGGTACGGGCAGGCCCAGGTGCCCATGACCGACGAGCAGAAGGGCACGTCGGCGGCGTTGTTGTGGCTCTTGAAGGGGCACGCCGCGCAACGGGCGATCGCGTCCTGGCAT
>JBFWOK010000074.1:0-31878 GCA_050250555.1 Limisphaerales bacterium | reverse complement strand
AGCGCGCGCGACTGCTCCGAGTGGCCATCACCCTCTCGGCCCTGAGCGCCCTCCTGGCGGCCATGCTGGTGATCACCCTCTTCTTCTCGGCGCTCCTTCAATTGGACTGGGTCGCGATCACGGTCATCCTTTTCAGCGCCTGCCTGATCTCCCTGATCGTGTCGCTTCTTTATTTCCTGAAGGACATCAACCGGTC
Source organism: Limisphaerales bacterium (assembly GCA_050250555.1). Taxonomy (GTDB): domain Bacteria; phylum Verrucomicrobiota; class Verrucomicrobiia; order Limisphaerales; family CAIMTB01; genus CAIMTB01. The sequence goes on along the minus strand of JBFWOK010000074.1, from coordinate 31,682 downwards.
CCTCGCCGCTCTCGATCTCGAAGTGGACTTCAAAAATCCGGGTGATCCATGACACCCCGACGCGGGACCTCCCGCGAAAAACCCCTCAGGCTCTCAGGCACCGATCTCGGCCATCCACCCGCGCACGGCGTCCTGAATCATTCCCGCTCCGTCGGAACGGCGACGAACGAATCGGGGCGTGAACCAGGGGAACATTCCGATGATGTCCGGGGTGACCAGAATCTGCCCGTCGCAGTCGGCTCCGGATCCGATCCCGATCGTTGGAATTCCGATGGTCGCCGTGACCTCCGCGGCCACCGCCGACGCCACCAATTCGAGCACGATCCCGAACGCTCCCGCGCTTTCCAACGCCCGGGCCCCTTCGAGAATCGCCGCGCGCTGCGCGGCGTCGCGCCCCTTGATCCGATAGCCCCCCTCCTCAATGACGTGCTGCGGAAGCATGCCGAGGTGTCCGAGAAAAGGAACGCCCGCGCCGATGATCGCCCGGACCTGCTCAAGGATCTCGACGCCGCCCTCCGCCTTCACGGCCGCCGCGCCGGCGGCGACCAGGCGACGCGCGTTTGACTCGGCCGCCGCCCGAGTGTCGTAGGAGCGATACGGAAGGTCCGCGACAATCAGCGCCTTCGGACGCGCCCGGGCCACGGCACGGACGTGATGCTCCATCTCCTCCATCACCACGTGGGTCGTGTCCGGATATCCAAGCACCACCATTCCCAGGGAATCGCCCACCAGCATCAGCGGAACACCCGCTTCATCCAGCATCCGGGCCATGGGAAAATCGTACGCGGTGAGCGCCGCGAGTTTCCTCCCGGACCCCTTGAAGGCCCGAATGCTGTCAGGTGTCTGTTTCGCCAAGGTCACCGGGCGGGAACTTGGAGCCGCCAGGATCGCCGGAACAAGCAGATTCCCCGGCGGGACTCGCACGCCCCGGAGACGATTCGCGGGCCTCAATCCTGCCAATGGCCCATCGGGCGTGTTCGGCGATCCACGGCTCCGAATCCCGCGCCGCTCGTTCCAGGGGCCCAAGCGCCGACGCGTCGCCAATGTTCCCAAGAGCGACCGCGACATTCCTGAGCAGGCCCCGACGTTTCGCGCGCTCGAAGGGGGTCCCTCGGAACCGGGCCCGAAAGGTCACCTCATCCATCGCGAGCAACGCCACGAGTGACGGACCATCGAGGTCCGGAAGGACCACTTCGCGCATCAACCGCCCTTCGCGAGCGAACCGATTCCAGGGGCAGACCGCGAGGCAATCGTCACACCCAAAGATCCGCGCCCCCATCGACGCCCTCAGGTCTTCCGGGATCGGCCCGCGATGCTCGATCGTCAGATAGGAAATGCACCGCCGGGCATCCAGCCGAAACGGAGCGGTGATCGCCCGGGTCGGGCAGGCGTCGAGGCACCGCCGACACGTCCCGCAACGGTTTTTCACCCCCTCATCCGGATCCAGCCGCAGCGTCGTCAGGATGGACGCGAGAAAAAACCAGTTCCCCATCCGATGCCCGATCAGGTTGGTGTGTTTTCCGATGAACCCGATGCCCGCCCGCTGCGCCAGGTCGCGTTCAAGGATGGGCCCCGTATCCACATACTCCAACGAGCGGGTTTTTTCCCCGCCCAATTCCTCCAGGAATCGCCTCAGCTCCGACAGCGGCCCCGCCAAAACATCGTGGTAGTCACGGTGGCGCGCATACCGGGCCACAACGCCGCGATCCGGGTCGCGCGAATCGTCGACGTCCGGGAACCCGGCCCGGTGATAGGACACCGCCAGGAGGACGATGGATTGGACGCCCGGCAGGACACGTTGCGGATCGAGCCGACGATCCGCCGTCCGCTCCAAGTACCCCATGCCGCCCTGGCAGCCATCGTCCAGCCATCGGCGAAAGATCTCACCCGACTCGGGACTCCTTCCGTCCGTCACCCTGCAGGCATCGAATCCCAGCGCGGCGGCCCGCGACTGAATGAGTTCCTTCACGAATCGGCGGCTCCCTTTCGCGCGGATCGATAGTGGTGCGCCACCTGGGTGGCCACCTCCCGCAGACTCCGCAGCCCCGAGTTCACCAGGACGTCCGACTCGCGATAGAACGGCTCACGCAGCGCAAGGAGGCGCGCGATCTCCGACCGGGGATCGGGCACTTGCAGCAAGGGACGGTGGCTTTGCGTGCGAACCCGTTCCCAGATGGTTTCGGGCGCGGCCCACAAACAGACGACCAGGGCCCCTGATTTCAGCAATTCCAGGTTGCCCGGCTGACAGACCAATCCGCCGCCCGTGGCGATGACGAGGTCGGACTGCTCCACGAGTTCGCCCACAAGTTCCCGCTCACGTTCTCGAAAAGCCTTCTCACCCTCCTTTTCGAAGATCTCCGCGATCCGGCATCCCGATCTCCTCTCGATCACCTCATCCGTGTCCACGAACGACAACCCGAGTTCGCGGGCCACCCACCTACCCACAGTGCTCTTGCCGGATCCCATGAACCCCACCAGAGCCAGATTTCGAATCGCGCGCGGCGGAGTCACCCCCCACCCATGCCACCCGACACCCTCCCTTGGCAACCGGAAGGGCCGCGAAATCTCGGGGTCAATCGCGCGAACGTCCGCCCGTCAGCAGCGGGAGCAGGTAGTACAGCATGTAGGCCAGCGACGTGATGAATGCCGCGACGTACGTCAGCGCCGCCGCGTTCAGGACGCTCGCCACCGCCGCGCCCTCCTCCCGTGTCCGCACCAAACCCAGCCGCGCCAGCATGTCCTTCGCGCGCCGCGACGCGTCGTACTCGACCGGCAACGTCACGAGATTGAACGCCATGATCACTCCCCAGCCGATCGCCAAGAGGGTCAGGGAAAAATGGCTGCTCAACATTCCCGACGCCAACCCCAACAACGGAATCCATGTCACCACCTGGCTCGCGAAGTGGGTCGCACCCACCGCGGCCATCCGAAGGTGCAGAGGAAAATACGCGTTCTTGTGCTGAATCGCGTGTCCCGCCTCGTGCGCCGCAACGCCCAAGGCCGAAAGCGAACGGCCATGATAGACATCCGACGAAAGCACCAGACGCTTGTGAAGCGGGTCGTAGTGGTCACCCAGAAAACCCTGGTGCTGGAGAATCCGGACATCGTGAATCCCGTTTCGTCGCAGAATTTCCGCGGCCGCTTCCGCGCCGGAATAGCCACTCGTCCCCTCGACGCGGCTGTATCGATGGAACTGCGACTTGACGTACATCTGCGCCAGCAGAGCCAGCGCCATGGTTCCAAAGAAAACGAACAAAGTGAAAAGGGTCATAATTGCTCCCGAGCTGTTTGGCTTGAATCGGTCCCCAATTTCCCAGCGCATCTAGCGCAAATCGTGCCAGCCGCAACCAGGTCCCCCTCCCAACGATTCACGTAAGCCCCTCCATCAGACCATTCCCTAGGCGCCCCCGAACCTTGGGCCCCGCTTTTCGAACCCACCGTGCCACAGCCGAGCCATAATGGCGCATCCTGTTTCCATACGAAGCGTCAAATCGTTCTTCGCAGTCCTCCGCCAACCATCCGGCAACCCAAGAAGAAAAAAAACCCACCTCCAAAGAGGTGGGTCGAAAAGTTTGCGGGATGTCACGAACAACTTCGGCCGATCCGAAGCTTATCGTCCGCCCCGGGCATACCGATCCGGATCAAATCCCGGGCGACCCGGTCCGATCGGAGTGGGAGCCGTCAGAACCGTGTCACCAGCGATCGTCGATCCGACAGCTCCCGGAACCGGGATGGGAAGGATCACCGTGCCACCACGAATGGCAGCCGCGCTGGCCGTGACATCCACGGCTTCAGCCTGCTGGGCAATAGTCGCGGCCGCAAAGGCCGGATCAATCGTCGAGACCATCTGAGCGATCTCGCTGCTCTTGAAGCTCGTCACAACGGAGCAAACCGCCAGAATCTCCGCCGCCTTCTCGGGAGCCGCACCGCACGCAGCCGCCGCAATTTCAGCCGTGGATTCGCGCTGAGCCTTGGCAGCAAGACCAGCCGCCAGAGCCGCAACACTCGAATCCGCCTTGGCAACGCTCGCCACAACGTGACGCAGCGCCGAAGGATTGGTTCGCGCCACCTTCTGGATCACCGCAGCAACTCGCTGAGCGCGGGCATCCTTGGGGGTTTCAGTCACCAGCTTCGCCGCCGTCGCGGGCAGCTCCGCCGTGGGCACCGTCGAGAGCGCCTTCACGGCGACTCGCTCGGCCGCAACGTCCTTGGCCTGCACCGACGCAGTTCCAAGTCCGAGTGCGGCGAATAATGCAATAAGAAACGCTTTCTTCATGGTTTCACAGGTCGTTGTCTAACTCTCCAATCACGCACCTACCTAGCGCGAGCAGAGTCGGACGGTCCGTGGCGGATGTCAACTGGTTTCATCTGAGCATTTTGCCCCATCGTCCAACGGCCCGGGTTCCGACACTCCCTCTCCGGACACGCGCGCGCCGCGAGTCCGCCAGACATATCGGAACATCAAGGCCCGGATAACGGCCGTCGCGGGAATCGCAAGAATTCCGCCCAGGATCCCCCCCATCAGGGTCGTCCCAACGAGAAGCGCGATGATGATGGTCAACGGATGCAGCCCGACGCGGTCCCCGATGATCTTCGGCTGGATCACCCAACCCTCGATTCCCTGGACAATCGAAAAAACCACCAGCACCCAGAGCGGGTGCTGCCAATCGCCGAACTGCACCATCGCGATCACGAGCGCGGCTCCGCATGTCACAATGGCGCCCAGAAACGGAACGATCGTCAGAACCGCCGCCGCCAGCCCCAGCAGCAGCGCGTACGGAAGTCCAATCAGCAGGAATCCCATCGCGTACAGGATGCCGTCACAAATCGCGACCAGGACTTGCCCCCGAAAAAAGACGATCAGCGCGTCGTTGATGTTCTTCAGGAGCCAGACCAGCTCATCCTTCAGGCGCGAATCCGAGACCGGAAGGTAATCCGTCCACGTGGTTTCGATCCCCCGCTTCTCCAGCAGAAAATAGAAGGCATAGATCGGGATCAGGGCCAGACCCACCACCACGCCGAACCAAGAGGCCACCCGACCCAGTTGACCGACGAACCAGCCTCCCACCTCGGGAAGGACCGCCGCCAACCAGTCACCCGCGGTTTTCAGGGCCTCGGGATTCACCGCCTTCGCCCACCACGGCGCTTCCGCGCCCTGGGCCCCCGCCTCCGCAACTTCCGTCGGGACAGTGTCCCCACCCGCGGCACCCTCGCCCGTCGTCCCAGACCCTGTGGGATCGTCCCGTTCGACAGAAGCCACGGCGACGGCGGTCGCGTCCGAAGCCGATGCGTTCGTCCCCGCTCCGCGAGCCGGGCCCCCCTTTCCACCGTCCCGCGATGGATGGGGCGCACCCGGCCGAACGGGTGGGTTCACGTCCTGGGACGCCTGATGGACGGACTGGGTCGTCAAGTGGCCGGGCATTCGATCCAGAATCGACTTCGGGATCAGCGGAAGGAGGGAAGCCGGCGGTTCGTTGATCCATTTTTGGATCTTCGTCTGAGCCGTCGCGGCATAGCCGGGAATCCGACCGGCCAGATCGCGGGCCTCCACCACCAGACGGGGAACAACGCTGCCCAGAATGGCCAGGACAAGAACTCCGCCCACGCCGAACACGAGCAGGATCGCCCGCAGGCGCGGCACGCGGTGGGTCATCAGCCAGTCCACCACAGGGTCGAGAATCATCGCGATGACCGCCGCCACGGCGAGTGGCCAGAGAACGGGGGAAAGCAACTGGAGGAACTTCCCGAATCCCCAGGCCACCGCGCCCACGATCACCAGCGTCAACGACACGGCCAGCGCCGTGACGGCGAACCAGATCATTCGGGCCTGTCGGGGTGTTGGAGGCGGAATTCCCATAGCGGTTCGTCATTCCATTCCACGACTCATCCCTGCCCCATCCGGCGCGATTTCTCGGCGGCGCACCGTACCGCATTCATCAATCCCGCCCGCACACCCGCTTTCTCGAGTTCGTGCAACCCTTCGATCGTGGTTCCACCCGGACTGGTCACCTGGTCCTTCAAAGCGCCGGGATGGATTCCCGTCTCGAGGACCATCCGAGCCGCGCCCAAAAGAGTCTGCGCCGCCAGGCGCGTCGCCGTATCCCGTGGAAGACCCGCCGCGACGCCCCCATCGCTGAGAGCCTCGATCATCAGATACCCGTACGCCGGGCCGCTGCCGCTGAGCCCCGTCACGGCGTCGAGCAAGGCTTCCGGAACCTGAAGCGCCACGCCCACCGAGGAAAACAGTTCGATCACCCTCGCGCCATCGCCGGGGCCACACCCGGGCCCGAGGGCGAACGCCGTCGCCGACGCTCCCACCACCGCCGGCGTGTTGGGCATCACCCGCACCCGCCGAATCCCCTCCGACAGGTGGTTCCCCAGCTGCGCCAGGGTCACTCCCGCGGCGATCGAAATCACCAGATGTCCGCGATTTAACACGTCCTTGAACGGCTCAAGCACGCTCCCCACCTGGTGGGGCTTCACCGCGATCACGATCGTGGAGGCATCCGCCACCGCCAGGTTGTCCTCGGTGGCCGTCCCTCCGGTGGCCCTCACGAAGGATTCCCGCGCGGACCTTTCGACATCGCTCGCCACAAGATCCGCCGGTTGAACGAGGCCCGCCCGCAGGAAACCCTGCGCCAGCGCCGTCGCCATCCGGCCCGCGCCAAGGAATCCGATCGAGGACGATTTCGACATGCGGGGTGAAGGTATCGGACGGAGCACCCCCCAGAAAGCCGAAACGCGGGGCTTCGGGAAGTGGTCGCCCCACGCACTCCAGCCTCGGCGCTACGCCCGCTTGAGTTTGGGGCCTTTCGGCGTGTCCTCAACCACCCAGCCCAGCGCCTTCAATTCATCCCGCAGGGCGTCCGCCCTCCCGAAATCCCTGCCCTTCCGCGCCGCCTGCCTCGCTTCCGCCAGAACCCGCACCGCCTCCGGCGCCTCGACGTCCGCGGACGGGAGCAGTCCGAGAATCCCAAGAACGGTCTCCCACGCCCCCAGCGCCGACGAAGCCTCGAAGGGCCCGACATTGCCTTCCGTGATGCGCCGATTCTGTTCCCGAACCCACTCGAAGACCGCCCCCCAGGCGAGGGAGACGTTCAGATCGTCGTCCAACGCCCGGGTCACGTCCGCCAACAAAGGATCGTTTGTTTCGACCGTCGCGGGCCGTCCCGCCGCGAGCTCCCGCAATTTCGCCCCGCACTCATCCAACCGGGCCAGCGCCACCCGCGCGCTTTGAAGTCCCTCGAGCGTGAAATTGAAGGATTCCCGATATCGCGCCGACAGCAGAAGGTACCGGATTTCGCGCCCCTCGAAGCCCTTCGCCAAAAGGTCCCGCAGGGTGAAGTAATTGCCGAGCGACTTGCTCATCTTCCGTCCCTCGACCAATAGAAAAGCGACGTGGACCCAATGCCGGACGAACGGCATCCCCTCCGGCTGAAGTCCCGCCCCCTCACTCTGGGCGATCTCGTCCTCGTGGTGCGGAAAGATCAGATCCTCTCCGCCCAGGTGGAGATCAAAGCTCGGCCCCAGCCGTTTCATGCTCATCGCGCTGCATTCGATGTGCCACCCGGGCCGCCCATCCCCCCACGGACTGGGCCAGAAGACGTCGCCATCCTCCGGCACCCGGGCCTTCCAGAGTGCGAAATCGGCGATCGATTCCTTGCCGTACTCATCACTCGCCACCCGCTCGCCGGGACGCAGTTGGTCGAAGTTCAGATTCAGCAACTGCCCATACCGGCATCCGCAACCCCGGTACTTTTCGATGCTGAAGTACACCGAACCGTCCCCCGCCACGTAGGCCAATCCCCTTTCCCGCAACCGCGCGATCAGGTCCACGATCTCCGACATCGACTCCGTCGCCCGAGGCGTCGCCGACGGCGGCAGGCAGTTCAAGGCTCGGTGATCCGCGAAAAAGGCCGCCTCGTACCGCCGGGTGTAGTCCGCCAGAGATTCTCCCGTCTCGCGCACCCGTCGGATGATCTTGTCCTCGACGTCCGTGATGTTCATGACGTGGTTGACCTCGCAACCTTGGAACTCGAGGTACCTGCGGAGTAGGTCCGCCAGCACAAAGGTCTTGAAGTTCCCAATGTGCGCGAAGTCGTGAACGGTCGGTCCGCAGCAGTACAACCCGATCGACCGTCCCCGTTCGGGTAGTGGTCCAAAGGGTTCGACCCGCCGCGTCAGGGTGTTGAACAGATTCAGGGCCATGGGCAAAGGCAGGAACCTGCGGGTAATGGCCCCCGCTCGGCAAGCGCAGGACCACCACCCGACGCGCCGCTCGATTCGCAGTCTCCACCCGTCGGCCCCCTCCGTCTCCTCCGTCTCGCGTGCCCCGGAATCCCATCCTGCCGGTCCCGCCCGAGAGGCCCAAGCTCATCCCCCTCGGCCCGCCAGTCCGAGGGAGGCGATACGCGGGCACTCCCCGTGCCTCCATGCGGGAACGCCGAGGGCACCCCTTAGAACCTTCACCTGCGCCATTTCCCTACTCGCAATTCACTCGCTAATTCCTGGATGCGTAGGGAACTAGGGAAATCAATCCCTCGAAATTGCATAATTTCATCAAAGCCTTTGAATTACGTTGACGAATAACCCTCGTTCGAAGACCTAGGTGTCCACAGGGTCCCACCTGCCCTCCTTTCCTCCTATGCATGCACCCAGCCCCTCCGGATCCCCGACGCCCAACCGCCGGTGGTGGCCATTGCTCCTACACCTCGCGCGCGTCGGCGCCCTGGTGATTTGCGCCGTTCAGTCGGTCGGCCCGGTCCAGGCCGCCCCCGCGCCGTGGAGCGGTCCCCTCATGCAACCGGGGATCGCGGCGGTGACCTGCGCGGCGCCCATCTCGCTTCCGCTGAGCAATGCCTGGGTCTTCGGCGTGATGGACTTCCGGCTGCCGCCTCCCACGATGTACGGGCCCTTCGGGACGCTGGCGCCCCTGTGGAATCCTCCCGGGTACCATCATCCGTCCTGGACCGCCGAAACGCTGGGCAATGTCTACGGAATCACCCTCGACGCCCGGGGCGACATCTACCTCGCGGCGCACGGTCTCTACAACAAGCCGTACGGTTACCATCAACGCTACGGCAACCTGGGCGGTGGTCCGACCAACCTCGCCGCCGCGGGCACCATCTACCGGGTCAACTACACCAACGGAACCCCAACCGTCTTCGCCGTGCTTCCCCAGCAGTCGATGAACCTCGGCGGCGGGTTCAACTCCGGCCCCGGGCTGGGCAACGTCTCCTACGACCGGCTCAACGATCAGTTCTTCGCCTCCAACCTCGAGGACGGCAGGATCTACCGGATCAACAACGCGGGTGTGATCGTCCAGGTCTTCGACCCGTTGACCGCCGACTCCGGGGCGGCCGGGCTCCCACCGAACACGGAGATGGTCTGGGGAATTGAAGCCCACGGAATGGCGGTCCACTACGCGCTCGCGGGAGTCGGAAGCACGACCTCGCCCGGTCGCATCCGACGGATCAACCTCGACGGTTCCGGCGCCCTGCTGCCGAGCACCGACACCCAGATTCTCGTGGTCCCGGCGTCGACGGTCTGTTGCGGGGCGGTCTATGTCCCGGTGACGGACATCACCTTCTCGGCGGACGGGACCCGGATGATCCTCGGCGAAAGGACGATGATCACCGCCACCGAGGCCTACAATCACGCGAGCCGAATCCACATCGCCCAACTCTCGGGTTCCACCTGGACGGTCACTCGCACCCTGGAAACGGGCTATAGCTGGGGCCACGGGGAGGCCTATGGTGGGGTGGCCCTGGGCTACGAAGGCGGAGTCCCCGAGCAGATCGTCTGGGGAACCTCGGCGGATACGGCCACCGGCGCCGGACCGCACGGGGTCTTCGGGGTCCGGCCAGCCGATTTCCCGCCGGCGTCCAGCCCCGCGATCGTCACGAACGCCTTTCGCGTTCCGTTCGACCCGTCGTACAACGCCACGACCGGTCCCGACTACAAGGGAAGCGGTGGAGACATCGAGATCATGCGGGACGATCCGCCCTGCGCCGAGATCACGGTGGAACGCGTGGACTGTCCTGAGGAAAAGGGCGCCCCGATCCAAGTGACCCTCGGGATCAAGAATCTCTCCGGAGTGACCGTCACCTACGGCTGGCTGACACCCTGTCCCACCAACCAACTCTCGGGCGGAGCCGTCACGACCCAACCCCTGCCCGCCTCGGTCTTCGCGTTCCCGGTCGCGCTGACCAACAACGCCACCGGCTCCCTCAACGTCACGATTCCCGCCGAACTCGGAGGCCAGACGGTATGCTTCCGGCTCACACTCCTGAACGAGTCGGGCGAAGTCTGTTGCACGGAGAAGATCTGCATCCCGCTGCCCGATTGCGACTGCGCCGAACTTCTCGACACGAAAATCTCGTGCAAGGTCCTCCCGGATGGAACCGTGGAAACCACGATCCAATTCGTGGTCCGGAATCTCACCCACCTTTCCTCCAATCCGTTCCCGTTTTATCACGGCACCATTCTCCCGCCGACCGGCTTTGTCCCCGCGAACCTGGTTCCCACCCCGAATCCGATCCTTCCCGGGGCCACGGGAACGCTCACGGCGATCTACCAGGGACCTCCCGGCCCCCTGTGTTTCAACCTGGTCCTCCACGACGAGAACATCGACCCGTGTTGCGTGCTGCCTCGGATCTGCATCGACATTCCACCCTGCGACCCGGCGGGCGGAAAACCCGACACCTGCGCCCTGGACGAACGGGTCGCGTGCCGGCCGGTGGAAGGTTCGACCACGGTGGGAACGGCCACGGTGAATTTCACGATCTGCAACAATTCCTCGGTGCCGAGAACCTACACCTGGTCGGCCGCCGGACTGGCCGCCACCCCTCCGTGCACACAGGTCCTCGCCGCCGGCGACTTCTCGCCTCCGGGAGGCACGACGCCGCCCGTCCCTCCGGGCGGTTGCCTCACGATTCCGATCACAATCCGCTGCCGGGACTTCAAGCCGGACGACTGCGCGAGATTCAGGATTTGCGCGTCGACCGGCGATGGCGCCCCTGACCTTTGTTGTGAGGGAACCGTCTACCGTCCCGCGCCGGGCAAGCCGATCGTCCTTCCCGGGCCGGATGCCGGCAAAGCCATCGCGACCGTGGCCGTCGGCGTCCCCGCGTCGTTGACCTTTGAGGTGGTCAATCCCGAGGCGCGCGCCATCGAAGCCGCCCTCGCGTTTCGCGATGAATACAACATCCTCGCCTTCGGTCCCGAGGGCACCCAGCCCGTCCTGCCGCTGTTCACGACTTCGCTGGTTCTGCCCCCGCAGGGTTCCCGAACCGTGCGCCTCCGCGCCGCTCGCCTCGACACGGGAAACAATCCGCCACCGTTCACCCGGATCTTCGCCTGGGCGGACGCGGAGAAGCCCCCGGGGTCGGCCTATTTCAACACCGAACCTCATCTCGAAACCCCGGTCCGACTGCTGGCCGCCAGCGCCGCCGCTCCCAATCCCGACCCCGTCGCCGGACCCGTGATCCAGTCCTTCCGGATCGAAGGAGGCGCGACACCCAGGGCGGTTCTCCGAATCGCCACCCTCGCCGGCCAGCGATACCGAGTGGAGCGCTCGTCCAAGCTCAGCGGCGACTGGGCGTCCGCCCCGGGAACCGTCGTCGAGACGTCGGGGTCCGTCGCCGAGACCCTCACCGGGACCGGGGGCCCGCTGACCTGCCTGGTTCCCTGCGACCATCCCGAAACTCAAATGTTCTTCAGGGTCGTCCTCATCGAGTAGTCTTCGCACCCACCTAGTCGGTCGGACACCCACGGGGTGCCCGGGTCACACCGGGCACCCCGTTCCCCTTTTTTGAGAGGCTCGCTTGAACCCGAATCTTCGGTACCTTGCGCCGGCCGGAATGACGTCTCCCCACCTACCCAACCTTCGCCGACCTCCCGACTCGCGCCCGGGCCCCTTCCCCCCCGAACTCCTCGCGCCCGCCGGCGACTGGGATTGCGCGCGCGCCGCCGTCGAAAACGGCGCCGACGCGATCTATTTCGGGCTCACGCGATTCAACGCCCGATTGCGCGCGAACAATTTCTCGGAGACCGACCTTCCGGAACTCATGCGCTGGCTCCACTCCCGGGGGGTCCGCGGCTACGTCACCTTCAACACGCTGGTCTTCACCCGTGAATTACCCGAGGCGGCCGGCTTCCTTCGCACCCTGATCGCCGCGGGGGTCGACGCCGCCATCGTCCAGGATGTGGGGATCTGCCGCCTCATCCGGCGCCTCTCACCCGATTTTCCCATCCATGCCTCAACCCAGATGACCGTCACGAGCCCGGCGGGAGTGTCGTTCGCGCGCCGATTGGGCTGCCAGGTCGTCGTTCTGGCCCGGGAAAACTCCATCCCCGAGATCGCCCGCATCCGCGACTCGCTCCAGGAGGAGGCGGATGAACCGTCGCTGGAGGTTTTCGTCCACGGCGCGCTCTGCGTCGCCTACTCGGGACAATGCCTCACGAGCGAAGCCCTCGGCGGTCGGTCGGCCAACCGCGGCGAATGCGCCCAGGCCTGCCGGATGCCCTACGACCTGATCGTTGACGGCGCCGCGCGGGACCTGGGCGACCGTCGCTATCTCCTGAGTCCGCAGGACCTCGCCGGCCTCGATGTCCTCCCCGAATTGGTCCAAGCCGGCGTCCGCTCCCTCAAGATCGAGGGACGCCTGAAGTCGCCCGAGTACGTCGCCAGCATCACGCGCATCTACCGCCAAGCCTTGGATCGGATAACGTCCACGTCGTCCACGTCGCCCACGTCTTCCCCGGCTAGCCCGGACGTCACCACGGCGGCCGGCTCCGGCCACGACCTCGACGCGATCCCGCCCAGGTACCGCATGGAAATGGCCTTCAGCCGTGGCCTGTATCCGGGCTGGCTCGGTGGGATCGACAATCAGAAACTGGTCCACGCTCGTTTCGGAAAAAAGCGCGGGGTCCTCCTCGGAGAGATCCGGCGACTGGATCGCGACCGGATCTGGCTGGAACCCGTGGCGCCCGTGGCGGCCGGCGACGGGGTGGTCTTCGACGCCGGACGACCGGATCTGAACGAGGAAGGCGGCCGTGTCTTCGAAGTCTTGCGGAGAGGGAACGAAGCCGCGCTGACCTTCCTTGCCGGCGCCGTCGATTTCTCCAGGCTCCAGCCCGGACACCGCATCTGGAAAACCAGCGATCCTCCGCTCGAGAAATCGATCCGGCGGACTTATTCGGGCGAAACACCCGCCTTCCAACGCCCCATCCGCCTGGAAGTCCATGGCCGCGCGGGAGGTCCCCTGTCGATTGTCGCTCGCGATGACGCGGGCTTGATCGCCCGCGCGGAATCCTCGATGGCGCTCGAACCGGCCCGCCAACAGCCCCTCGACACGACCCGGCTCGCGCGTCAGTTCGGCCGACTGGGCGGAACCTCGTTCAGGCTGGGTGCCCTCGACAATCACCTCACCGATTCGGTGCTCGTTCCCGTGAGCGAACTCAACAGGCTCCGGCGCGAGCTGGTGCGTCAGCTCGAGGAACAGCGCGCCCAACCGCCGCGCTGGCGGATCACCGAAGCCCCAGTCGATCTTGGAATCAATCGAGGCGAACCGGGTTCCGGCCGCCAATCCCCGCCCGAGCCCACCCCGTGCCCTGAACCCGAGCTTGCCCTGCTCGTCCGGACCCAGGCCCAGCTTGAAGCCGCCCTCAACGCCCGACCGTCCGCCCTCTATTGCGAGTTCGAGGATCCCAAACGGTACCGGGACGCGATCCGATGGATTCGCGCCCAGGCACCGTCCATTCCGCCGGTCTTCGTGGCTCCCCCGAGAATCTTCAAGCCCGGCGAGGATTGGATCCTGAAACAGGTCCAATCAGCCGAGCCCGACGGGGTCCTTGTCCGCAATCATGAGCACCTGACCGCTTTTGCCGGCACCCGGCGTATCGGGGACTTCTCGTTGAACGTCGCGAATCCGCTGTCGGCGGAGATCTTCATCCGGGAGTTCGGATTGGAGCGGGTGACGGCGAGCTATGACCTGAACGCGGAACAACTCGAGGATCTCCTCGCGGGAGCTCCCCCCGCCTGGTTCGAGATCACCCTCCACCAGCACATGCCCATGTTTCACATGGAGCACTGCGTCTTCTGCGCGTTCCTCTCCTCCGGGAAGGACTACCGGGACTGTGGGCGGCCCTGCGACACGCACCGGGTCCATCTCCGGGACCGGGTCGGCGCCACGCATCCCCTCAGGGCCGATGCGGGATGTCGCAACACCGTGTTCAACGCGCGCGCCCAGACCGGTGCCGACCACGCGGGGCGTCTCCTGGCCGCCGGCGCGCGCCGATTCCGGATCGAGTTTCTCGACGAGACACCCGACGACGTCACCCGCCTGGTCGCCGCCTACAGGCGTCTGCTCCGTGGCGAGGTGTCCGGCGAAACCCTTTGGCGTGAATTCAAGTTAATCAACCAGCTCGGCGTCACCCGGGGCCAGATGGGACGCGCGACGGGCGCCGACCTCGGGATCGACCGCTGGACCGACAACCGCTCTCGCGCCGGCGCCGGTTAAACCTTTCGCATCGCTCCGATCGCTTCTCTGGGCGCCCGCCCACCACCTCCCCGACTCCCTCACTTTCCGTGTGTTCCGTGTCTTCCGTGGTTGAAGCCGCCGTTTCCGAGTTCAGTCGAGTCCCCGCTCCTCCAGATCGATCTCGTCCAGACCCAGGTAATGTCCGAGTTCGTGGAGGAAGGTCGTCTGAACCTCCTCCGCGTAGGCCTCCGGATCGCCCTCGACCATCTCCCAAAGGTTCTCGAGAAAGAGCAGGATCTGGGCCGGCACGGCGGAGCCCTGCCCGGCTTCGCCCATAGGATCGCCGACGAACAAGCCCAAGAGATCCGGATCCAGCCCATCTTCCACCAGGGCGTCGCCCGGCCGGCGGTGGTAGATCACCGGCACGTTCATGGCGGCTGAATAGACGGTTTCGGGCAGTTCCGACAGCGTCTCCCGAACCTCGTCCTGCGCCGATTGGAGCAGGTATTTCCAGGAAGGCATCGCCACGGCCAGGTCGTCAGGGGATTTTAGCGGCAGACTTCGCGGCACCAGAATTCGGAGACGCGTCCTCGACCTCCGTCGCGACCGCGTCGCTTCCCCCGCGGCTCTTCCGTTCCAGCGTTTTTCCGATCCGCTCCTTGACGACCTGAAAATTGGGATGGGTGATGAGCGCCAGATTCGTCCGCGCTTCGTCGAATCGCGAAAGCTCCACCTGAATCCGGGCGAAGTGGACGCGAACCCCCTCCCGCTCGAGATCATCCGACGCGAGTTCGTAGGCTTTGCGCCAAGCGGCGAGCGCTTCCTCGTGGCGCGGGGGACGGATCCCGTAGTAGGTCTGCGCCGTGTCGGCCGCCAGGATGAAGTTCGTGGGGTCCAGTTCCATGGCCTTGCGGTAGAGCCCCAACGCCTTGTCGAACACGCGTTGTTCGTTCGTGATCGCGTAGTGTTCCATCACGTCCTTCCGGAACAGGAACACCGTGGTGGCGAGGTTCTGATAGTAAACGGGCTCGTCCGGGCTCAGTTCGATCGCCTTCTCGAAGTAGGTGAACGCCTGGGTGATCGGTCCTCGATGGCCGTAAATCCCGGCGAGATTGTTGTAGATCGCCGGGTTTTTCGGGTCCAACTCCAGCGCCTTTTCCCACTGGGCCTTCGCCGCGTCCTCCTGCGCCGTGTCGTTCAGGTAGCTTCCAAACGCGATCCGCGCCCGCGCATGGCTGGGATGCTTCTCGATGAACCCCTGATACGCCCGGGTGACCGCGCCCATCCGCTCGTCGACCTTCCTCTGCAGGGCCGGCGTATCCGCCTTGTCCCCCAGGGCGTCCGCCTCCCGGATCAACCGGTCGATCTCCTCCTGCGCCTCGTCGTCGAACGCCAGCAGTCGTTCGTACTCGGCTTCCACCGGATCCGCCACCGAGGGCGCGCCCACCGCGAATCCCGTCGCCGGATCCAGAACAGGTTTCGTTTCGACCGCGCCTTCCGCGGGCCCGCGAGCGTCCGCCGACCCGGCGAACGCCATCAGAACGACCACGATTCCCAAGGGGAGATAATCAGCCACGGCGCCGATCATACCTGGGTTGGCTTCCCCGGCAACCGGTCGTCCCCGCCCTCGAACACAACGCGGCTCGCAAAAAACACATCCGATTGAAGAAGCCGTCCCGTCGATGCCTCCACGAATCCCGGCTCGAGCCCGACCAGCCCGAATCCCCGCCCCGCGAGCCAGTGCGCGACTTCGAGGAACGCCGGTTCGCCCTCGTAGAGGGGCCGGAGGGACAACTCCAACTGGACGATCCGCACCTTCGGCAGCGACTCGGTCGCGCCCCGAAGCACCTCCATCTCGAAGCCCTGCGTATCCAGTTTCAGCCAGATCCGCCTCCCGCCCCAGGACGGTTCGAACACCGTGTCCAATCGGGCCACACGAACCTCCTCGCTTCTTACCGACCGGGCGTGGGCCGCGCGGTTCACCAGGTATTCCGACGGTTTCAGAAGCGAACTCGTGGCGGATTCGGCTCCCACCTGGAGCGTCGCGGCCCCGTCCGAGGAACCCAGCGCCATCCCGCGGAATTCCCAGTCCCGATCGGCTCCCAGACCGGCCTGGAGCCGCTCGCCCACCTCGCGAATCGGCTCGAAGGACACGATCCGCCCGGTGTAGCCCAGCTTCCGAAGCTCCATCGCGTACTGTCCCTCGTTCGCGCCGACGTCGAGCACGAGGTCGATCCGCGCCGATGCCAGCATCCGCCGCCTGCGCTCCGCGGGATCCAGCTCCAAGGCGTACCGGTGAAGGTCGTAACCCCGCCTCCGAAGCCATTCCCGCAACTGGATCCTCAGACTCATTTCATTTCGTTTCAGGTCGGGAGGCGGGTCGCGCGGGGGACGCTTCCGCCGCCTCGTACAGGTGGTTCCAGACCTCGAAGCCCGCGGGCTGGGTTCGCCGGTAGCCGCGCGGCAGGAGCCAGCCGTCCAGCTCCGCGAGCCGTCCCTCGTCGTTCGCCTCCAGCAGGATCGACGGCCGGGTCGACCGGATCAGTTCCTCAGCCCCCTGGAGTCCCTCGAGCTCGGCACCTTCCGTGTCGAGTTTGATCACCTTCACAAGGGGGGATCCCTCCGATCGCCACAGATCGTCGAGCCGCGCCAGCGGCACCGTGATCCGCGTCCCCACGGGCCCTCCCCCCACGGCGCCGTGACCGGAAACAAACGCGGGATCGCGGGTGAGTTCGAGTTCGATCGACCCCGACCGCGCCCCGGAGGCGACTTCGAAGACGCGAACGTTCCGGAGTCCGTTGCGTTCGAGGTTGGCTTTCAATCGCGCGGCATTGTCAGGCACCGGCTCCACCGCGAGAACGCGTCCCGACGGACCCACGGCCGCCGCCAGGGCCGTCGTGTGAAACCCGATGTTGGCCCCGACGTCAAACGCCACGCCCCCCGGACCGAGCCGTGCGATCAGGGCCGACAGTTCAGCCGGTTCGAACCCGCCGAAGATGTACGCCAGGAACCCGAGGGAATCCCCATACTCCAGGTCCAACACAGGCCCGTTGCGATGACGGAACTCGAACCGCCCGCCGGCGGGGAGCAGCTTTGGCACCACCGACGTCCCGAGAAACCGCCTCCCGAGACGCGCTCCGTCCCACCGCGTGTACCAGAGGAACGGCAATGCCGGAAGGCTCCGCCACCAGGATAGTCGTGGAGCCGTCATGAGGGTTCGGAGGAATTCATGCGTCGGACCCCTGCCTCTCGCGGAAACGACCGCTCCATGGCAAGCCGGAACTCATTTCGAAGCCGCCCCCGGCCCCGCCCCCACGGCCGTGGCCGTGGCCTTGGCCGATGAGGAATTTCCGCCCGCCGCCTCCCGGGCCAACCGGAACGCCATTGGGGCATAGATCGTTCCGAAAGCGATGACGGAAGCCCACACCACACCGGGAAGCCCCCACCATCGGACCAAGGCCAGCTTCAAGGCGAACGCCGCCACGGCGGCCACGGTGTACCAGCCCGTCTGCCTTCGGAGGTAACGACCATGGACCAGAACGCCCGAGAGGTTCCAAGCCACGATCAACAGGAGATTCAACGCCGCCATCCCGACCAGGAGCGGGATCGACGGCACAAACCCCGACGCCGACGGGAGCCAGCGGGCCGTGATGGGCTGTCCCCACACCACGAGAACGGCCCCCAGGAACAGGGTCAGTCCGACGGTGCCGGCCAACGCCCGAATCAGGGTCACACGGACCCACGCCTGGTCGCCCCGGGCCAGCGCTTCGCCGAACGCCGGCCAGAGCGGGAGGACCAGGTACTGCGCCACCAACCCCACCGCGAACAACCGCTGCATCGCCCCGTACCCCGCCACCGCGTCCGCCCCGAGCGCCTGCGTGATGATGATCGGGTCGACCAGCCACCAATTGAACGCCAGCACGTTGAGCCACAGGAACACCAGTCCGAGCCGGATCATCTCCCCCGCGGTTTCACGGCTGCATTCCGACCAGCGCGGACACAACCCGCGCCGCTGCCGGAGGAAGTACACCAGCCAGTTCGCCAGCAGCATCAGCGACCGTGTCCCCAGCCCCGTCCACAGCACCGCCGGCAGCCCCCATCCCGCGGTCAGGGCCAGCCAGACCCCCGCGAGCGCCAGGAGATTCGCCCCGCCCTGCCAGAGATGACTCGAGAATCCCTCCTGCAACCCGGACTGGACCCGTTCCACCAGCGAGAAAGGCAATCCCGCCAATGTCGCCAGCACGAAGGCCGTCATCGCGGCGGCCAGTTCCTCCCGGGGCAGACCCGCCGAGGTCCGCAGAATCCGTTCCCACGGCAACACGGGATTCAGCACGACAAAGACCAGGGCCAATCCCGCCGCAACCGCCGCCAGCACGAAGAAACAGCTGCTGATCGCCCGGCGCGCCAGTTCCTCCCGCTGCGAACCCATCGCCTGCGCCACGCGCGTCATCAGTCCGGTCCCCATCCCGAGGTCCGCGAAGCCCACCAGCACGGTGAGCGAATTCATCGTCATCCACACCCCGGCGCGTTCATTTCCCAGATGCCGCATCACGAGCGGCACCAGGATCAGCATCGAAACCAGGGCGCCCGCCTTCGAGAGACCCGTCGCCAGAATTGTCCAAATCGCCCGGCGATACCGGTCGGCCGACCTGCCACCGGCGATCCGTCCCGTCACCAGGCCCAACCAACGCCGCCATGGGTTCGAAGACAGCGGTTCCATGCCTGAGCTGGGCTAGCCCCCGACCCGTTCCATGTAGAACGACCCGGGCTCGCGGTCCGGCGTCAGGTGCGGGCAACGCGCCTTCAACGCTTCGAAATGCCGGTGCTTCAGCCAGTTCACCGCCCCAACGATCCGCCACTCCCGGTTGCCGGTGAGAAACGCCTCCAGCAGGTATTGTTCGTTCCAGAACCGCACCTGCTCCAACACCCAGGACGGCAGATAATCGCGCGGCGAAAAAATGTCGTGCACGTGAACGGTCACGCCCGGCCGCAGCGTCGGAAGCAATTCGAGGAACTCGAAGAGGACGTCCCCCTGCGGACGGATCATGTGGGAGGAATCGATGAACAGGAGATCGCCCGCCTCCAATTCGGCGAACACGCCCAATCCCACGTCCTCGACCCGTCGACGGATCACCTCGACCCCGGTCCGTTCCAGCCACGGCATCTCGTAGGGCTCAACGCACACGTGGCGGCAGGCGTATCCGGAATCCTCCGCGGCATTCCTCCGCACCGCGCGCGCCGCCATCAGGGTGGAATACCCACTCCCGATCTCGACGATCCGGCGCGGCTTTCGAAGCCGTATCCACTGGTACAGGAACTCCGCGTCGCCGCTCTCGAAGGTTCCGTTGTTGAAATGGAACTCGGGCGGTTCCCGCCGTTCCGTCGCCACGTCCCGCAGTTCCGAAGCCCATTGGAACGAGTCCAACACCGACAGTTGCCCCGCCTCATTCCAATCGATTCCCGGCAGGAACCGCTCATCGGAGAGCGGGCGGCGAAGCGCCCGGTGATCGAACTGGGGTTCGTAATAGTGGCGATGGATCGGAAAGACGCCGACCCGCATCAGGACCCGGCGGCACCACGGCATGCGCGCCACCCCGGCGCACCGCACCACCTTGAGGAGGATCGCCGCGGGAATCACGAGCGGCGCCGCCAGAAGATCGACCAATGGGATCAGTTTCGAAGGAAGGAATCGCATGGCTGCTCACCCGGTTCCGCTTCGGAACAGCGCCCCGGCGTCACTTCATCGCGCCAACACCCCGATGCCGTGGCGGTGTGGCGGCATGGCCTCCCGCTCACCCACCGGGCTTCCACCGGTCTCACGCGGGCAGAGGTTGCGGGGTGATCCCCCGGATCGGGCCGGTCCCCGGCTGGGCATCGGGCGCGGACGGTTGGTTGAGGGGGCGGTTCCACGGGAAACGACGGATGGAGATTCCCATGCCCACCAGAAGCCAGACCACGTGGTTGTTCAGGCCATGGCCGACGTAGCTCTCGAGCAGCATCGTCAGCAGGTTCGCCAGCGTGAACATGTGGAGCTGGGCCCGGACGGCATCAACCCCCTCCCAGCGGCCGATTTCCCGGTACTCGCGCCATCCCTGGGTCATCACGATGAGGACGAAAAGCAGCGCCGCCGGAACCCCCAAGGCGCGGGCGGAAGCGAGGTACCCGTTGTGGATCGAGCCCGCCGCCACATCGATCTCGATCGCAGCCGCCTCGTACTCCGCGCGGGTCGAGTACACGAAGGCGCGTTGCAAGCCGCCGTACCCCAACCCGACCCAGGGCTCCCTCTGGATGTCGTACCAGGCCCGCTCCCACCGGGCCCGCCGCCACTGAACGTTTTGCGCGGCGTCCGTCATCTCGGCGGCGCGGCCGCTCACCAACGTCACAAACCGATAGAGACCGACACCCCCGGAAAACCGGAAGTGCTCGCCCACGTACCAGGAACCCGCCAGGAACACCACGACACCGGTGATGCACGCCGCCAGGAGCTTCCGCTGCCGGCGGAGAAACGCGATCGAGATCACCAGCATCGCCACCATCACGACCGACGTCCGGTTCCCGGAAAGGAGCACACCGATCATCCCGAGCCCGAACAACGCGAACCTGAGCCATTTCCGCTGGATCGGCACCAGCGCGGGCAACATCGCGCCCGCCACCAGCAGCTGCCCGAACAATCCCAACACCACGAACCGCAGCCATCCGTTGTCGTACATCGCAACGTACATGCCGAACGCCGTGAGCAGGTCCATCGCCATCATGCTCTTCGTCAGGGTCAGCGGCACCAGGACCAGCACAAACGCCAGCGCCACCCAGACCATCGACCGGACCAGCGACGCGGCCTGCGCCTCGTTTCCGAGATAAAGGCTCACCGTCACCAGCAGGAAAAGGCAGGTGAAGAAGTTCAGGTACGCCCGAAACCCGGTCACGTCATTGCCCCGACCCACCGCGACGCCCGGCAATACCGGATCCATCGCGTACCGGATCGCCACCCAGGCGAAAAAGATCGCCACCAGCCACGTCAGCGCCGGCCGAAGCCTCGGCACCGTGTGCGGCGCCAACGCCCGCTGCAGGCCGTACTTCACGAAACACAACCCCAGCATCAGCAGGACGAACGGGAAGTTCCAAACGAAGGGCAGCGGCAGGTTCAGGGGACTCAGAATCGCCAGGGCGAGCATCAGCGAATACCCCGGCGACACGAGCGCGTAGACGATCACCGCCGCCATCACGCCGGAAACCAGCATGAAGTAGTTCTCCTTGGCGACGGCGTATCCCAGGAACAACGCCATTCCCAGGGCGATCGAACCCCCGATCAGGGCCTTGAGCTGTTGCGGAAGCATCGTTTCGTGCCGGTCAGTGAACGATACAACCCGCTCAACTGGCAAACGCATTCCTCCACCGAAACCCGAGCCCCCACCTCGCGCCTCGCCGCCCACCAATCCGCCGCGTCACCCGCCATGCCTTCCGCCGTCCGGATCGCCGCCGCCAACGCCCCCGGTTCCGTCGACGTCGCCACCACCACCCCTCCCGCCGTCCGCATTTCCCCGACCGCGACCTCACCCAGGATGTTCTCCGGCGGCACGACCACCCGGCACCCTCTCGCGAACGCCTCCAACACCACGATCCCGTACGCCTCCAGGTCCGCGGGATGGACAAACACGTCCTCCCCTCGCAACGCCGAACCCCACGTCGACGAATACCCCCGCAGGTGCACCCCGGGGGTCGCCGTCGCCAACCGCTCGAGTTCGGAATCATGCGCCGGATCCACCGGCGGATCGCTCCGACCAAAAACTTCCAAAGGCTTTTCCCACCCTTCCCGACGCAACAGACCCACCGCCCGAATCAGACGGTCGAATTGTTTCACCCGCACGAACGCCCCGGCCGCGAACCAGCGTCCGGGCCCGTCCCCCGCCGGAGCTTCCGGCCAGCGCACCGGCGGATACACCACCACCGCGTCACCCTCCGCAATCCCATGGTGCCGCCGGGTCCGCTGCGAGTTGAAAGCCCAGCGCGCCCGCCCCCAGCGCACCAACGCCCGGTAAATCCACGGCTGCCCCGAAATCTTGTGGAGATGAACCACGGTCGGGCATCCCAGGCTCCGCCCCGCGATCACCGCCGCCAGCGCACCCACCCGGCTGTGCGCGTGAAGAACCCAGTGTTCCCCGGCCCTCCGACGTCCCGCCACCCACTTGCGAAGCGCCAACGCTTCCCGCAACCCCGCCACCAGGTCATGCCGCATCCCGAGATCCGTCGCCGTCGCCACCCCCGCCCTCACCCACGCCAGACCGTCACGCCCACCAAAATCCCGATGCTTCCAGATCGCCTGATCGCCCCCCTCGATCCCCAGACCCGCCGCCGTCTCCGCGAACGACATCACTCCCCCCTGCGCCGCCAGTCCACTCACCACGTGCAGGACCCGGGGCGCCTTGCTTTCAGATTCCATGACGAAGGGGGAATTGCCGAGAAACACCACCTCGAAGCTCGAATCCACCTCAACTAAGCCTGCGAAATCGGATGGAGCGGCTCCCGCCCCGCCAGCGCCTTGACCCGCCGCACGGCCCGACGCACCCACTTCGTCCGCCGCAGCGGTTCCATCCACAGATACCAGCGCAGCCGGAGTTCATGGCGGTCCCACCGCGAACATCCATACCGCCTCCGAACTTTCAAAAACTCCCGGTGCTGCGCCGCGATGCCCTGGTCCATGATCGAACCAGGCCTTCGATGGTAATGCGCGATCACGAAGTCCAGCGGCTGGCATCGGAATTCCCGCGAAGCCCGCACGGTCCACTCGTAGTCCATCGCGTACCGGAATTTCTCGTCCATCATTCCGACGCGCTCGTACACGCTCCGATGCACCACGGTCGACGCCTGGTTCACCGCCGTCTGGGGTCCGATCAACTCCTCGAACGTGTAGTTCCGCGCCGCTTCCACCACCTCCAGGGTGCCATCGTAACCGAAGATCTTCTCCTGCCCGCAGAACAGCTTCGCGTCCCCGTATCGCGGCTGTTCCTCAAAAAATCGTCGTAACGCGCCGGGCGCCAGGGCGTCGTCCGCGTTGAGCCAGATCAGCCATTCGCCCTCCGCCCGCTGAAGCCCCTTGTTCACCGCATCGCTCAGACCCCGGTCCTTCTCCGACACGAACCGCAGGTTCGGCGTCCGTTCCAGGATCGCGACGGTCCCGTCCTTCGAACCGCCGTCGATGACCCATTGCTCCCACTCGTCGTCCCGCAGGCCCTGGGCGCGCACCGACGCCAGGTTGCGCTCAATGCACGACACGCAGTTGAGCGACGGAGTCACGAGGCTGATTCGCGGACGGGCCACCCCCCGAATCAGCCGAGCCCAAGCGCCCGCGCGCAAGAACTAATTACCGCGGCACCGAGTCGGTCACGACTCCATTCACCACCACGCCCACGCAGTGGGTCGTGTATTCGAACGGATCCCCGTCGTAGAGCGCCAGGTCCGCATCCTTCCCGGGTTCCAGCGACCCCACCCGGTCCGACACTCCCAGAATCCTCGCCGCTCCGAGGGTGACGCTCGCCAGGGCGTCGCCGAATGAAAGTCCGTTCGCCGCCGCCACGGCCGCCTCGAAAAGGACGATCCGCGTCTTCGGCACGTAGGATTCAAACCCGCTCTGAAGCGCGAACGGAATCCCCGCGGCCTGCAATTTCGACGCCGTTTCCAGGCTGAGATTCCGCGCCTCCTGGAACGGCCTCCACATGCTCGGATGCAGCAACACCGGGAAGCCGCTCTTCCGCACGTCGTCCAACACCATCGGCGCATCGCTCACACCGTCCAGAACGAGCCGGAGCCGAAATTCTTCCGCCAACCGAAGCGCCGCCAGCACATCCTGGTGGCGATGCACGGTCACCAGCAACGGCACGGACCGATCCAGCACCTTCGCGAGCGCCTCCAGCCTCAGATCCCACGCCGGGCGCTTGTCGACTTCTCCGGTCTCCCGTTTGCGCGCGTACTCCCCTGCCTTCACGAGTTCGGCCCGCAACAAGGCCACCGCCTTGGCCCTCGTCCCCGGCGCCTTGTCGGGTTTTCCACTCAGACTCCCGTCGCCAAGGGTGGTCGCGATCATCGCCATCGGCACCAGGACCGACTCGTCGAGTCTCGAAGGATGGGTCTTCACCACCATGGTCTGCCCCGAGATCAGGGCTCCGGGAGCATGCCCCGTGTGAAGCGTCGTCACCCCCAACGACCGGACGTAGGCGACCAGTTCGTCGTCCGCATTGAAGGCGTCCACCGCCCGGAGCTCCGGCTGGATCGGCGCCGATTTCTCCAACTGCTCCTGGTCGTGGCTCTGGTTCAGCATCCCCGACACGCCGACCACGGAATGGGCATCGATCAACCCCGGCGTCACCACACGGGCCCGGAGCTCCGGCGTTCCCGCGGGGACCGCGACCGCCTCCGGTCGGCCCACCGCCACAATCCGGGCACCACGGATCAACACCACACCCGGCTCCAACGGTTCACCCGACACCGTGTGAACGACATCGCCGCGGACCACCAGGTCCCCCGCTACCGACGTCGGCGCGATGGGGAGCCCCCAAACCAAGGCCACCGCCACTCCCAACCAGCGAGCGCGCAGTCTCGTTCTCATTCTCCACCTCCCCACGTCAACGTTCCAAAACAGCACAAATGCGCCGCCCGCGGATCGCCCGCTCCATAGCCCCCGGTCGCAACCAGTCGGTCCGCGGGGTCGCTCCTGTCGAACACCTTCACTCCCTCCACCCAGGTCTCCAGCACCTGGGTGTAGACACTCAGCGGATCGCCCGAAAGGACCACGAAGTCCGCGTCCTTTCCCGCCTCCAACGACCCGACCCGATCCTGCAGATCGAGAAGCTGCGCGCCCGCCAAAGTGACACCTTTCAACGCCCCCTCGCGCGACATCCCGGCGCGCACCGCCAGCGCCGCCGACCGCAGGAACAGCCGCGAATCCGTCACCGGATCGTCGGTGTGGAATCCGACCCGCACCCCCGCCCTCTCGAGGACTCCGCCCGTCTTCCAATCCACGTCCCGGGCTTCGAGTTTCCCGCCCGGACTGTCGATCACGATGATGGAGCATCCCACGTTGGCCGCCGCGATCTCGTCCGCCACCTTCCATCCGTCGCTGACATGATGGAGGACGACCTTGAATCCGAATTCCTTCTGAAGGCGAAGCACGGTCAGGATGTCGTCGTGCCGGTGGGTGTGATGCTGGACGATTCGGTCGCCCGCCAGGACCTCCCCGAGCGCCTCCAGGGTCAGGTCCCGAGGCGGCAGCTTCGACACGTCGCCTTTCGCGCGCTCAATCTTCGCGAGGTAATCCTGGGCGGCCACGAACTTCTCCCGGACCAGCGCGGCCGACTTGCCACGCGTCCCCGGGAAGGGCGGATCGCGACGCGAATTGGTTCCGTTCGCCATCTTGAGACCGCCGGCGATCCGTCCCTGCCGGTTGGTCAAGAGCAGGTCCTCGACCCGCCGGCCGTTCCGCAGCTTGAGATACAGGGTCTGGCCGCTCACGAGATGACCCGAACCCGGCATCACATTCACCGTCGTGATGCCGCCAGCCCGCGCGCGATGCAGGCTCGGATCCCGAATGTCCAACGCATCCAGGACTCGGACTTCCGGCTGGATCGGCGAGGATCCGTCACCGCCGGCGACCGATCCCACATGGCTGTGCGTGTCCACCAGCCCGGGCATCAGCACCCGGCCGCTCACGTCGTTCGTCCTCGCCCCCGCCGGGATCGCGGTCCCTTCCGGACCGATTTCCGCGATCCTTCCGTTCCGCACGATCATCACCCCGCGCTCGATCGGTGGACCCGACATTGGAAGGATCAAGCCGCCCGTGAAAGCCACCAACGCATCGTCGCCAGGGCAGGCCGCCATCCCGGCCACGAGGACGGCCACGGTGAGGAGGCGAACCCGCCAGGATGCGGACTTCGTGATCGCCCTCGCCTGAGTCGGGCACGATTGGGGAAACATTCCGGCCGGACGCTAGGCCGGAACCTCCCCGTTGGTGAAGAAGGTTTCCGTTCAAGATGCGGCTGGCGCGGAAACGCCCGCGCCAACAAGAATCCCACGCATGGACACCCGCCCGCGTTCCCCGCGTGCCGCCGCCACGGTGGCACTCCTATGCTTCGCATCGCTGCGGCTCGCGGCCTTTCAATCCCCAGCTCCCGTGACCTCATCCGCCACCGAGAACCCGCTGCTCGCCGAAAGTTCCCTCGCGCTCCGCTATCCACGCTTCGATCGGATCCGTGAGGAACATTTCCTGCCCGCCTACCAACAGGCCATGGCCGACGAACTCAAGGAGATCGAGGCGATCGCCTCGGACCCTTCGAAGCCCACCTTCGAGAACACGCTCGTCGCCCTCGAACGCGCCGGGCTCCGCCTGTCGGACGTCGAGCGCATCTTCTCCAATCTCAACGGCACGATCACCAACCCGACCTTCCAGGCGATCGAAAAGGAGATGGCGCCCAAGCTGGCCGCCCATCGGGACGCGATCCTCCTTCACCCGGGGCTGTTCGCCCGCATCGAGGCCGTCTACGCCGCGCGCGACACGCTCCAGCTCGATCCGGAGTCCCGCCGGCTCCTGGATCGTTGCCGCGAGGATTTCATCCGCGCGGGCGCTCGCCTCGACGAGACCGGAAAGGCCCGCCTCAAGGCCATCAATTCGGAGATCGCCGTTCTCCACACCTCCTTCGCCCAGAACGTCCTCAAGGAACGGAATCTCCGCGCCGTCGTGGTCGAGGACCGCGCCTCGCTCGCCGGTTTGACGGACGGTGAAATCGCCACCGCCGCCGCGGCCGCCAAGGCGGCCAGCAAGGAGGGCAAGTTCCTCATCCCCCTGCTCAACACCACCGGCCAGCCCCCCCTATCCTCCCTCCGCGATCGCGACCTCCGCCGCCGGATCCTCGAGGCTTCGCTCCAGCGCGGAAGTCAGGGCGGCGAATTCGACAACCGCGAGGTCATCTCCAAGCTGGCCCGGCTCCGCGCCGAACGCGCCCGCCTGCTGGGGTATCCCAATCACGCCGCCTACCGGCTCGAGATCCAGACAGCCAAGGACATTCCCACCGTTCAGGCCCTTCTCACCCGCCTCGCCAAACCCGCCGTTGAAAACGCCCGGCGCGAGGCGGCCGCCATGCAGGCCCTCGTCGACGAGGAGAAGGGTGGCTTCCAGATCGCCGCCCACGACTGGGATTTCTACTCGGAAAAGGTCCGCCAGGCGCGCTTCGCCTTCGATGAGTCGCAGCTCCGCCCTTACTTCGAAATGAACCGCGTTCTCGTCGACGGCGTGTTTCACGCGGCCACCCAACTCTTCGGCATCACGTTCAAGGAGCGCACCGACCTCCCGAAGTACCATCCGGACACTCGCGTCTTCGAGGTGCTCGACAAGGACGGCTCCACCCTCGCGCTGTTCATCGTCGACTGGTACGCGCGCGACTCCAAGCGCGGGGGCGCTTGGATGAATTCCTACGTCGCCCAGTCCAAGCTTCTGGGCCGGCAGCCGGTGATCGCGAATCACCTCAACATCCCCAAGCCGCCTCCGGGTGAACCGACGCTGATGACCTACGACGAGGTCAACACGGCGTTCCACGAATTCGGCCATGCGCTCCACGGGATGTTCTCCAATGTGCGCTACCCCCGTTTCTCCGGCACGAGCGTGCCCCGCGATTTCGTCGAGTTCCCGTCCCAGGTGAACGAAATGTGGATGACCTGGCCGACCATCCTCACGAACTACGCGCGCCACTTTCAGACCGGCGAATCCATTCCCGCCGCCCTGGTCGAAAAGGTCCGCGCCGCCCAACGATTCAACCAGGGATTCCGCACGACCGAGTACCTGGCCGCGTCCCTCCTCGATCAGGCCTGGCATCAATTGGCGCCCGAGGATGTCCCGTCGGCCGACGGCGTGATGGCGTTCGAGGCGGACGCCCTGGCGAAAGCCGGCCTGGACTTTCCACCCGTCCCACCGCGCTACCGGAGCCCGTATTTCAGCCATGTGTTCGGCAGCGACGGGTATTCCGCCGGATACTACTCGTACATCTGGAGTGAGGTGCTCGATGCCGACAGCGTGGATTGGTTCAAGTCGAACGGTGGCCTGACCCGGACCAACGGGGATCACTTCCGGGAAACGCTGCTCGCCCGCGGAGGCAGCGACGACGCCATGAACCTGTTCCGCGCGTTTCTCGGGCGCGATCCAAAGGTCGAACCCCTGCTCAAACGCCGCGGCCTCGACAGCGCCACTCCACTCCGCTGAGGTGGAGCGATCCCGGAGGGATCGAGGAGATTAGCCGGGGGTTGAGCGGAGCGATACCCCCGGACCCTGCATCCATCGAAATCCGCACCCTGAAGGGGTGCCGGACATGTGGACTGACAATCCGAATTCCGATGCCTTCGACGATCCGGGAACGGCTACGCAGGACCCAGGTCACCCCTACCACGAATCCTCGGGGTCGGGCTCGCTAACTGTTCGGTATCGTTCGCCTCGACACCGCGACGCCGCGCGGCCGGCTTAGAGCCTGTCTGAAAAATCGGATGGGGCCTGTTTTCGCAAAAAGGGCTGGATGGCGAGGCGCGACGAGGGAGCATACCCGACAGCGGTCTGTGACCGAGGAGCAACGAAGCCAGCCGGCCCTTTTTGTGAAAACCCTCCGGGCGACGGTTCTTTTGGGCGATGCCTTCGTTGGCTCGACCGTCACAGCCCGCTGCGGGGATGCTCCGGTCTCGCCGCCTCGGCCTCGCCCAAAATCCCTCGTCGCAGGACCCATCCCATTTTTCAGAGAGGCTCTTAGGAAACCGCGGCCGAGCGGGCCGCGGCCAGGGATTCCTTCCGCTGGCGAAGGCTCTTGAAGAACTCGAACCCCTCGCGGCAGCGGCGAACGAAGACGTCCTTGTCCTCGAGCATGGTCTTGATGATCCGAAGGATCGGTTTCGGCCGGAGATAGTACGTCCGATAGAACCGGTCGACGGCCTCGAAGATCTCCTCCTTGTCCAGGCCGGGATATTCGAGGGACGAATCCTGGAACCCGTCCTGATGGAGGATGTCGGCCTTGTCGCGTTTGGCGAACCACCCGTTCTGGCGCGCCATCTCGAACAGTTCGGTCCCCGGATACGGAGCCGCCAGGCTCACCTGGAGGCTGAAGACGTCCAGCTCCTTCGCGAAGTTGATGGTGTTCTCGATCGACTCCCGGGTCTCGACGGGAAGCCCGAGGATGAAGGTCCCATGAATCACGACGCCCGCCCGGTGACAGGACTTTGTGAAGCGGCGCATCTCCTCCAGCGTCACGCCCTTCTTGATCCGCTGAAGAATGTCGGCGTTGCCCGACTCGTATCCCACCAGAAACAAACGCAGTCCCGAATCCTTGAACGAGCGGATCGTGTCCTCGTCCAGGTTGGCCCGGCTGTTGCAGCTCCACGGCACCCCCAGTGGCGCCAGCAGTTTCGCGATCTCCCGCGCGCGCGGCAGGTTCGCCGTGAAGGTGTCGTCATCGAAGAAGTACTCCCGCACCTGCGGGAAGAGCTTCTTCATGTAGGCCATTTCGTCGGCGACATTCCGCGGCGATCGGACGCGGTACTTGTGGCCGCCGATGGTCTGGGGCCAGAGACAGAACGTGCACTGGGCCGGGCAGCCGCGGCCGGTGTAGAGACTGAGATAAGGGTGGAGGAGGTATCCGATGAAATACTTCTCGATCTCGAGGTTCCGCTTGTAGACGTCCGCCACCCAGGGAAGGACATCCATGTCGTGGATGAGTTCGCGCTCGGGGTTGTGGCGGAATTTCCCGTCGGCATCCCGGTAGGAGAGGCCCGCCACATCCTTCAAGGGGCGGCCTTCGGCGACCTCCTTGCACGTGAAATCAAATTCTTTGCGGCCCACCCAATCGATGGAGGGCGACGCCTTGAGGGTCTCGGTCGGAAGGACCGCGGCGTGCGCGCCGACGAACCCGATGCACGTGCCCGGTCGCTGCGCCTTGATCGCCTCGGCGACCTTGCAGTCGTTCCTCAGGGACGGCGTGGACGTGTGGATGATGACGTGCTCGAAGTCGCGGGCGACGCGAAGGCACTCGTCGCGGTCCACGCCGTGCGGGGGACAGTCAAGTAGTCGGGCGCCGGGAACCAGGGCGGCGGGTTGCGCCAGCCAGGTCGGGTACCAGAAGCTCGTGACCTCGCGCCGCGCCTGGTATCGGGCGCCGGCACCACCGTCGAAACCGTCAAAGGACGGCGGTGACAGGAACAGGACGCTCATCGCGCGGCGTTGGGTGTCGGATTGTTTCTCGCTCCTACTCCGTGTCGGTGGGATTCGCCTTCCCGCCGGTTTCGCGAATCTTCGCCAGCAACTGGTCCCGTTGATCGCTTGGGCCGCTTCCGCAGGAGCCGCCCGATTCCGGAGCCGGACCGGCGGCTGGAAGCGCGACGTCGTTGCCTCCCCGGGCGAAGGCGGACTTCGCGCCGGCGAGTTCGCGGTTCACGACCGCCTTGGCCTCCGCGAGATGGCCCTTCCCGATCGAGACGCCGTTGAAGGCGTTGACCTTGTTCCCCTCGGCGTAGGGCGCGGGTTTCGGCCAGAAATTGTACCGGAAATTCTTCCAGTTGTCCCCGCGCTGGTAGTTGGTTCCGAGGGCGCCGCTCGGGTCATAACCGCAATGCACCATGCAGTTCTCGCAGCGCGGATCGCGGGCCACGCCATTGACGACCCCGTACTTGTCCCAGGCGACCTTGTTGAGCATCTCGCCGTAGGTGGGATAATGCCCGTCGGTCATCAGGTAACACGGCGCCTTCCAGCCCTTGACGTTGTAGGTCGGGATCGCCCAGGCGGTGCAGGTCAGCTCGCGCTTGCCCGCGAGAAACTCCTGGTAAACCGGGGTCCCGAAGATCGTGAACATGTCCCCCCAGCGCTGGATGTCCTTGAACTTCTCGCGCGTGAGTTCGCGGGTGAGGAAGAAATCCTTCGGATCCCGACCGAGGCGCTTGGCCATGTCCTTCTTGGCCGCGTCATAATCGTACCCGGGTGAAATGGTGTGTCCGTCGACCTCGAGCCAGGAGAGGTATTTGAACATGTCCTCGAGCTCCTGGACGTCCGATTCCTTGTAGACGGTGGTGTTCGTCGCGACCTGGTACCCGAGGACCTTCGCCATGCGGATGGCGGCGATGCATTCCTTGAACACACCCTACCGTTCCACGATAAGGTCGTGCGTGTACTCCAGTCCGTCCACATGGACG
>JBFWOK010000073.1:0-31882 GCA_050250555.1 Limisphaerales bacterium | reverse complement strand
TGATTTGTCACGGTCCACTCCGAGCCCTTGTCGTCCACGAGGATACCCGCGCTGCCCAGGGTCCCGAAAACCGCCGTGCCGTTTCTCAGTTTCGAGCCGCCGCTGACGCGGAGCCAGTCCTGCCCCAACTCCATGCTTCCGAACTCCACCTTGGAATCCATCGCTATTTCCGCCGGGCGCATGAACAACTCCGTATCATTGAGCCCGAAGATTACCCGCCCACCGCTGAGAACGGCGGTCCTGGCGAAAAGCCCGCTGCCTGATACCGAGATCAGGGGCCTGGAGATCGCACCCGCGGTGAACGAGGAGCTCTCCTTCAGGACGATGCCGCCAAAAGTCACGGCGTCGTCCGAGTGAAACCGGCTGCCGCCTTCCATGCTGACACTGCCGCTCAACTCACCGCCCCGATGCACCCAGGACGATCCCGCATACAGGTTCAACTGCTCGGTCACAACCTTTCCCGCGGTCTCCAGAGTCGAGTCGGTGAGGTCGGCCGCTTCTCCCGGTTGAAAGACCGGGCTCTTGATCAAGACATCCGTCAGAATGGCTTTCGATCCATCCGCGAGCGTGAGACGAGTCACCTCGCCGTGGGTCACGCGCAACGTTGTTCCGCCTGTCACCGTGAACCCGTTCACGTAGTTCAATGATTCGCTCCGTTCCGCGGAGAGTTCCCCGCCTCCCTTGAGGGTGAAAGTGCCGGACAGGTTCCCGGCTGACATCGTTCCGGAAACGTTCAGGACGGGAGTGGCGGCCAGGGCATCCGGTCCCCCAAACCATTTCACGGAGCCTCCCCCGATACTGACTTCATACCCGCCTCCCGGGAATCCCACCGCGTCCGCCGCGCCGGGGAGCCTCCCTTTCGGGTTCGGATCCGTAATTCTCCCGAAGCCGTCGTGTTCCGGCTCCGGCGCGGGCGCCAGCCAGTTCTTCGGGTCGTTGAAGGAGCCACTCACCGGCTGGTACCAACTCAAGTTAATGGCTACCGAGTCAGGCCCCGCCCCGGCGAAGATCAGCAGCGCGGCCACGCACAGAAATCCCGCGCGGCAAGAACAAGGTGTTGTTGCACCGGTTGTCATGATGGTTTTTCCCCCTACCGGATCGCACAGTGGCAGCCCCCAAAAGGGACCGCGAGCGGAAATAGGATTGTGGGTACGCAACGAAACGGCTGGGTTCTTCGCCCAGCCCCGCAGGGCCGCTTCTCACGCTCCCTTGGACATCGGCCACGGACGGCCCATCCAAACCCCCTCGACGCCCGGGGAGTCATTGGCCCCGACGACTTGCGCGTCCCGCATCCACGGCCAGTTCTCGACGAGGAGCGAGCGTTCCATCACTTCCGCCTCCACAGGAACCTGGGGCCATGGCTTATGCCACACGCGAAAGTACCGACGCCGACCCCGGCGCTCCGTGTAGGCCGTGTACCGTTCGATTCAGGGTCCGGTCCCACGCCGCCTTGAACAACGGTTCCCACCGCCCGGATTCCATCCGCGCCCGCGCGGCGGCGCTCGGAGTTGGCCCGCTCGATCTCCGGTCCGGTAGGGTTCCTGGGTCCAGCATCGGCGCCCTCCATTTCCTTTCTGGATTCGTTCACGGAAACCGAAACAAGGCGCCGGGGCCGTGCGCTCCACGTGGGGCCGGCCGCCGGGCGGATCGGGCGGCGGGCATGCGCCCGAGGTCCCGCCACGTGTGCGCGATTCCCCGCATCAGGATCGCCGAATCCAACTCCACCGTTCCCGGTGGAAACCGGCGGACATCCTCGAAGTAGGCCGACTTCAGATCCACGACCTTCAGCGGCGTCATCGACCACGTTTCCGGTTCCAGCTCCGTCCCCTCGAACCCGCGTCCGTCCCGCGTCGGAGACCACCCACGGCAGCCCCCGCGGAAGAACTTCGACGCCTCATCGAGCGAACCGAGCACCGAACCTTCGGGCCAGGCCTCGGTGGGTTCCACCACCACGCGGAGCGACGCTTTCCCATCGCCGGCGCGCATCTCGAGGCCAATTCGATCCGGCGTTTCCCGGCATTGGAAATCCGCCGCGCCGCTCGCACCCGGGAAAAGACGTCCGCCCGCCAAATGGTTCAGGATCGAACCGGTTTCCCGTCGCGGAATGAAGACGCCGTCGTGGGGCCCATCCTCCCCGTCCCATTCCACCGCGACCCGGTGCGCGGCATTTTCCGATGCCAATCCCAGCCAGGCGGGAAGCCAACTGGGCCGAACCGACTCGAGCCGGATGAGACAGACGCCCGCGAGTCCCCACCCGCGAAGGACCTTTACGCGGAAGGGCCGCGGCACCCACCGCTCCAGCACCTCCGGTCGTACCCGGTAGTTCACGAGAATTCGCCGAGCCATCACGGCCCGCAGGGCTGGCATCCAGGCGCTCATGGAGCCTCCTTCCCGCAGCGCCGACCGAGCCGGCACCAGCGGCACCGCGCGTCGTAGAAGATCCATCCCTTCTCTACCATCATTCCCGTTATTCTCGTCATATCTGTATTCACAGAACAATCCTTTCAAAAAAAGGGGAAGGGTGGACGGCTATCCGCCCAGTCCCAGGGCCTTGCGGGCCTTGTCCCCGAGTTTGACGAACTTCGCCAGCACCGGCGTCGGCCAGCCGCGGACCTGGGAGTACCACGAGCCGGTGAGTTCGAAGAAATCCGCCAGTTCCCGCAGCCGCTTGGTCGTGTGGGCGTCCGCGGAGGGGTCGGCGTCGGACTCCGCGACGCATTCGCGCAGAATGGCGATCGTGGGATCGATCTCGCGCTTCTTCCGTTCGTCCAGAACCACCCGGAACATCTCCCAGACGTCCTTCATCGACTCGAAGTGGTCGCGCTTGTCGCCGAGGACGTGGACGAGCCGGACCACCCCCCACCCCTGGAGCTCCCGAAGGCTGTTGCTCACGTTGGACCGCGCCACCTGGAGCGTCTCAGTGATCTCCTCCGCGTGCAGCGGCCGGGCCGAGGTGAAGAGCAGCGCGTGAATCTGGGCCACCGTCCGGTTGATCCCCCACCGGGTCCCCATCTCCCCCCAGTGCAGGATGAACTTCTGTTGAACTCGATTCAGCGTCGCCATGTTTCCTTAATTTCTGTTGAGACAGAAATAGCAGATGCGGGAGATGGAAATCAATCCCGAATTCGCCCGGCGAACCGGACCCGCTGAGAACGACGATCAACGGTTGGGCGCCCCGGGTGTCGGCGACTGAATCTCCCAGAGGTCGGCGTCCGCGACCGAGCGGCCGGAGGAACGGTTTTCCTCCTGCGCCCCGAACGTCATCGAATCGAGTATCGCGTTCAGATTCGCATCGGTGTCCGTCAACAGGATCTGTTCGCCTTCCTTCGCGAGCTTGAAGCTCGCGTGCAACCCGCCCGACGCATTCCCGTCCTCGTCGGCCCAGACAATCAGATAGCCGCCCCCCGCGATCTTCGTGCCGTCCGGAAACTGCCACTTCCGCGGGTTGTTCGGTTCATCCGTGAGATACCGGCCGGTCAGGTCGACTTCGCCGTCCGACAGGTTGTGGAGCTCGATCCAGTCGTCGAATTCCCCCTGGGGATCCGCGATGAAGGTGGTGTTGTCGGCCATGAATTCGTTGATCACGAGCGGCGAGTTCGTGGCGGTAGTCACCGCGACGCGATACGACTCGGTCACCTGCTCCGCGCGGGGCGGGAAGTAGGCGGCGGCTCCCGCCGTGTTCGAGGACCGCGCCTCGACATAATAGCGGACCTTGGTTCCCGCCGGGTAGTTGGTCGTCGACGCACCGTACACCGAGTCGCCGGCCGCTCCGTCCCCGTGGGAGCCGTCATCCCACATCGGGACGCTGGCGAACCGGCCGTAGGACTTCGGACGGTGATACAGCCAGACGGACGCGACACCTTCCCCGCCCCGACCACGCACCTCCGCCGTCACGATCGCCGACTCGACCGCGGTCGGCGCCTGGGATGGACCGGCGAGACCCACGATCGTCGGTGGAAGGGGTCGCAGCTCGGCGTGGTTGGTCAGATACGCGTAGCGCTGCCGGATGAAGTTCTTCAGAACGTTCAGGTCGTTCGTGTAGGTCGCCATGGAGTAGCTCTTCTTGGGGTCCGCGGCAACGTGGGCCACGGTGAGATCCCGGGCCCTATCGACCATCGGGATCATGAGATCCGGCCGGAAGGACTCTTCGAGCACGGTCCGCATGTGCGCCAGGTACCGCTGCCGCAATTCGGGCACGCCGAGGAGTTTCAACAGGACCGGGCGGTTCGCATCCGTGGACCCCTGGACCGGGGAGAGCCGGATGTCGCCGGACACGAACGCCTCGTTCCCATCGTGCTCAACCGGGTGCAGCCGTCCGCTCTCCGGCTCGAAGTACATGGCGTAGTCGGCGCCCTTGTTGAAATAGCTGTCGTCGTCCGCGAACACGTTTTCGACGGCGAGGAACCACAACCAGCGATCCACGGCCATCACGTCCTCGACCGTCTCCCGAAACGTGGCGGACGGCGTGTTGTTCAGCACGTCGATGACATGAAGCAGCCGCGGCCAGGCGTTGGTTGGATCCCCGGACTTCAGTTCGTAATTGCTCGTGTAGCTCGAAACGTTCGCTCCGAGGTACGTCAGCGCGGAGGCGCCACCCCCGAATCCGCCACCCCCACCCCCACCCCCACCGCCGCCGCCCGGGCGACCGCCACCTCCACCAATGTTCGGTGCCCGCCAGCGGTCACCCTGGGAGCTCGGAAACCATTCATCGATGAGGTCCCCGTCCTGCTGCTGCACGAAGGCGTACAAGCCCCAGTTCTCGCCGTTGATGAAGATCCGCACCCAGGCGGCGCTGGGGCAAACCGTGTACCGCCGCATGACGTTGAAATACAGGGGCTCCCTGAGGATCGTTTCGTCCCCGTAGGCGTTGTTGATGTTGAGGGTATCGTAGCCCATCAGGTCCCCCTTCGGGTCCGTCTCGTCGATCGTCAGGTTGATCGACTTCTTGATTGGCGCGGCGCCCATTCCCGTGAACGAGGTGTTCCCCTTGTAGCGCGCTCCGATCGACGGATGGGACGCCCCGTTGTCGAGCGCCAGGGAGCCGAGCGTGTTCGAACCCGTCGTCCGGCTCGTGGTCAACCGACTCTGCCAGTTCGCCTGGGTGAACGTCAGACTGAGCGTGCGCACCAGCGTGTCGTCGAACAACCCACCGGTCTTCGTCGCGCGAAGGAACCGCACCGGGCCATCGCCAGCGCCCACGAATCGGAGCGGTGCATTCGTTCCGCCCCCGAGCAGCGGCACTCCCTCGCCCACGCTCCGCCACGTCGCCAGGTCTGAGGACTCCTCCAGCATCCAATCATCGTCGCCGTCCCCGCGGACCCGGACCGCGGGTCCGTCCACGCCGGGGCCTGGCGTGACCCATTCGATCCGTCCGTCCGCCGGCCGGGCCTCCAGGGAACCCAGCCACAGCGTGATTCCCAGCCACCGCAATAGGTTGAACTTCATAAACCTCCTTTGCATGGATCCCCAACGTCGCTCGCGACCTTTGTCCCCAGAATTCCGTTGGCCCATTGGCCCGTTGGATCGGGCCCAATGCCCGCGGTTCAGGCACCGGGCCGGGCCGCCTTGACCGCCGGATGACTGAGCAGGTAGGACCGGCGCTGCTCGGCGAACGCCTTGAGGCTGATGGACGACGCAGGTCCTCCCCGGGGCCCCCGGGGCCCGACCTCTTCCGCGGGCGCGGCATTTCCTCGCGCCGCGGCCGACCCCTCGATCGAGTCACGAAACGCCTGCGTCGAACTCAGCTTGCGCGTGTCCGCGGCGACGGCATCGGCGATCACCGCGTGGTACTCCCGGACAAGGGGTCCCAACTTTTCCCAATTCAGCCATTCGTCCGCGATCTCACCCACGAGAACGAGGTAGCGGGTCCGGTAGGCGGGCACCGCGAGCAGTTTTGAAATCAGCGGCTTGTTGGGATCCTTCTCCGCGACCAGTGGATCCAGGGTCGCGCCCCCCGGCCCACCCCCCATTCCGCGGGGTCCACGGGCTCCCTCCGGTCCGGATCCGTCCCGTGGCCCGGCCCCGGATTCGGATCCGTCATTGGCAAGGCTTCGGGAAGGCACACCCGGACGGCCCGGGAATCCGCCTTCGCCCGGCGGCTGACCCGGGCGACCGAATCCACCCCGCATTCCCGGACCGCGTCCGCCGAATCCCGGCCCTCCGGGAAAGCTGAACGTCTCGTTCGCGTCATGCGGGATCACATGGAACCGCCCGTCGGGATCCTGGTAGATGCTGTAGTCACTCGTCCGGACCCAATAGCCGTCGTTGTTGATCAGCGCGTTCTCGAGCGCCAGGAACCTGAGCGCGCCGTCGACGTCCAGGATTGGCTCCAGGCGGGCCGGCAATTGCTCGGCGGGCGTCTCGTTCAGCACCTTGCAGAGGTGGATGAAGTCCGCCCACGACTTGGCCGAGTCCTTGGTCTTGATCTCGTACGACCGCCGATAGGCTTCGACTTCGTCCCCCAGGTAGCTGAGACCGCCCCGGGCCGCCGGGCTTCCCGGGACCTTCCAACGCGCTCCCTTCGTCGTTCCGTAGAAGTCCTTCACGAAGTCCTTGTTGAACTGCTGCACGTTCACGTACACGCCCCAGCACTCCCCGTTGATGACGAGGCGCACGAAGTTGGCTTTCGGCGCCGGCGTGTACTGCCGCGCGATCTGGAAATAGACGACCGTCCGCACGAAGGAAGGGTCCTCATGGGAGTTCAGCAGGTTCAACGTCCGGTACCCGCCGAAGTTCTGGTCCTTGTGAACAAAGTCCAGGGAGAGGTTCAGGGAACGTTTCCGCCCTTCCCCGACTCCCATGAACGAGGACATGCCTCGGAAGTGAACCCCCACATCGGGCAGCACCTTGCCGTCCACGGTCAACCGCGCGGGCACTTCCACGTCCGTGTTGTTGAAGTCCGCCATCTCGCTCTCCCAGTCCGAGTTCTCGAAATCCAGGAACAACGTCCGGAGCACCTTCGCGTCGTAAAGCCCGGCGCCCGGATACGATTCGACGTCCGCCGGCGCCATCTTCGGGCCGGGCTTCACGATCGCCTCGTCCTCCCCGCCACCGGGTCGGCCGAACCCGCCCCCCGGGAATCCCCCCCGACCACCCGGCCCCCCGGGACCACCCGGCCCCCCCGGACCCCCCGGACCCCCGGGACCGAACCGGCGCCCCCCACCCGAAGCACGTTCGGAGCGTTCCGTGTTCCATTGTTCCCGGGCGGTTTTTCGTTCGACGGCATCCAACCGCCCGTTCCCGTCGGTGTCGAATCGCTTCACCAACGCCGTCTCCTGCCCCATCCCTCCCGGACCGGCGGGGCCGCCGGGACCGCCAAAACCATCCGGACCGAATCCCGGAGGTCCGAACGGTGGGGGGCCGTCGAACTCCTGGGGACGGCCGGCGGGCGCCTGTCCGGGGTCGGATTGGGCGCCGACCCAGACCACGGTGAGTGACGATGCCAGGGCGAGCGCGGCGAGGATTCGCTTCATGGGAAGAAGGTAGCGCGTCCGAGATTAAGGGAGAGTTAAGAAACCGCCATCGGCGGGCGCACACGATCGCCGGGCCATCCAACGCGCTTGGCGCCACGCGGTCCTGCGTTCCGTCACCCGTCGGTTCCGTGTGTTCCGTGTGATCCGTGGTTGCTGTGGGGAGGGTTTTCCGTGGTTCGCTCCAAAGTTTTTGGGTTCACTCCCCCGCGTGAACCCCGCTCCCACCGCGGACGCCGCCTCCGAAGCGCACCCCAGGCTTGAACGCCGTTTCGGGC
Source organism: Limisphaerales bacterium (assembly GCA_050250555.1). Lineage (GTDB taxonomy): Bacteria > Verrucomicrobiota > Verrucomicrobiia > Limisphaerales > CAIMTB01 > CAIMTB01. Next base: position 24,135 of record JBFWOK010000073.1, on the reverse strand, counting down.
TTCTCCAGGCCACGGCGCTCAACATGACGAACATGGTCGGCATGGGGCCGTTCATCACGATCCCGCTGCTCATGTCGGCGATGGGCGGACCGCAGGCGCTTCTCGGCTGGTTCGTCGCGCTTCTGATCACCCTTCCCGACGGCCTGATCTGGAGCGAACTGGGCGCGGCCCTTCCCGGCTCGGGGGGCAGCTATGTCTATCTTCGGGAAGGCTATGGCCGCCACACCTGGGGCCGGCTCATGGCGTTCCTGTTTGTCTGGCAGTTCATCCTCAGCGGCCCCCTCGAAATCGCGAGCGGATTCATCGGAATGGCCAAGTACCTCGGTTACGTCTGGCCTTCCATGACCCGGCCGCAGGAACTGCTCGTCTGCGCCGGCGCCGGCATCGTGGCGATCGCGCTCCTCTACCGCCGCATCCGATCCATCGGCTGGATCACCGTCTGCCTCTGGATCGGCACCCTGGTCACCGTCACCCTTGTCATCCTCAGCGGCGCCTTCCATTTCTCCGCCGCGCGCGCCTTCAGCTTCCCCGACGGCGCCTTCAATTTTTCCACCGGGTTCTTCCTGGGGCTCGGAGCCGCCGCCCGCGTGGGGATCTACGATTACCTGGGCTATTACGACGCCTGCTACATCGGTGATGAGATCAAGAATCCGGGCCGGACCATCCCCCGTTCGATCCTCATCAGCCTCGTCGGCGTCGCCCTCATCTACCTCCTGATCAACCTCTCGATCATCGGGGTGATCCATTGGTCGGAATTCGTTCCGGCGGATCAGCATCCCGAGTCGAACTTCATCGTCTCGGTCTTCATGGAGAAGCTTTACGGCTCCAAGGTGGCGACCGTCTTCACGGCACTGATCTGCTGGACCGCCTTCGGCTCGGTCTTCGCGTTGCTCCTTGGGTATTCGCGGATCCCGTTCGCCGCCGCCCAGGACGGATGCTTTTTCCGGGCCTTCGGTGTCCTTCACCCTCGGAAGGGATTCCCCCACCGATCGCTTCTCGTGGTCGGGATTCTCAGCATCGTGGCCTGCACGCTCCCCCTCGACACCGTCATCAACGCCCTGCTGACGACCCGGATCGTCGTTCAGTTCGCCGGCCAGATCGGAGCCTTGATCCTGCTCCGGCGGACCCAGCCGGGTCTCGCCCGGCCCTACAAGATGTGGCTCTACCCCCTGCCGTGCTTCGTCGCGCTCGCCGGCTGGATCTTCCTCCTGGCGACCACCGACCAGGTGATCCTCGTCTATGGCGCCGTGAGTTTGGCGGCGGGCGTCGGCGCCTACTTCGTCTGGGCCGCCCGACAGAAAGCCTGGCCGTTCGCGGGCTCGGCGACCCCCGGTTCGGCGACCTGACCTGAGGGTCACTTTCTGAAATGACTCGCCCGCCGCGACTGCTGACGGGCACGCTTCGCGGTCGACCGGTGGCCCGGGAGGACCGACCTCAAGGCCCCTGCGCCCAACACGGTCCTCCCCCCGTGGAGACGACGTCCGCCTACATCGCACGCGATCGGCGCGAAGCCATGGCCCGCGGCATCGCCCTGCCCGGAAGGGCCCGGGGCACCGCCGTCTTCGCCGATATCTCGGGGTTCACCCCCCTCACCGAGGCGCTCACCCAGGCGCTCGGCCCCCGCCGGGGCGTCGAGGAACTCACCGGGCATATCAATCGCGTCTACGACGGTCTCGTCAGCCACGTCCACGAATTCGGCGGAAGCATCATCGGCTTCGCCGGCGACGCGATCACCTGCTGGTTCGACGGCGATGACGGACTTCGCGCCGCCGGAAGCGGGCTCGCGATGCAAGCCGAGATGCGGCGGCTCCCCGAGATCCGAATGGCCGGGGCCGATCCCGTCAGCCTGGCCCTCAAGGTCGGCATCGCAGCGGGCGAGGTCCGGCGGTTCGCCGTTGGGAACCCCGAGATCCAGCTCCTCGACGTCATCGCCGGCAAAACCCTCGCCGAAATGGCGCACGCCGCCAATTCGGCCCGCAAGGGAGAGGTGGTCGTCACCGCCACCGTCGCCGCCCGGCTCGAAAACGCGGCCGAAATCGGCGACTGGCGCCCCAGCCCCGAAGCCGCCGACCGCTGTGGCGCGCTCGGCCGCCTTCTCCGTCCAGTCCCGCCCGCACCCTGGCCTCCCTCCCCGAACCTTCCCGAGACGCTCGTCCGCCCCTGGCTCCTCCCCGCCGTGCACCAGCGCCTCGGAACCGGCCAGGGCGAGTTTCTCACCGAACTTCGTCCCGCCGTCGCCCTCTTCCTCAAGTTTGGCGGCATCGACTACGACCTCGACGACGACGCCGGAATCAAACTCGACGGCTTCGTCCGTTGGATCCAGGGCGTTCTCGCCCCGTACGAGGGCTTCCTCCACCACGTCTCGGACGGCGACAAAGGCAGTTACCTTTATTGCACCTTCGGCGCCCCCATCGCGCACGAGGACGACGCGGACCGCGCGCTGTCCGCCGCGCTCGAACTGAGGTGTCCGCCGGCCAACCTCGGCTTCGAGCCGCGCCCGCAAATCGGCATCAGCCAGGGCACGCTCCGTACCGGCGCCTATGGCGGCGTGGCGCGCCGCACCTACGGCGTCCTCGGCGACGAGGTCAACCTGGCCGCGCGCCTCATGGAACCCGCGGGGCCGGGACAGGCCCTCGTCAGCGAACGCACCCGGGATGCCGTCGGCGACCGGTTTGCCTGGGAGGCGTTCCCGCCGATCAAACTCAAGGGAAAGGCCCGGCCCGTCGCCGTCTTCAGGCTGATCGAACGCCGATCCCACGAGCGCCTGCGCCAGTTTGAATCCGCCCAGGACCGTCCCATGGTCGGACGCAAGGCGGAGCTCGAGCGGTTCGCGGGACTCCTGGCCAGGGTCCGATCCGGCCAGGGTCAGATCGTCGAGATCACCGCGGAGGCCGGCATGGGCAAGTCGCGCCTCGCGCTGGAGGTCCTCCGGATGGCCCGCGAGCGGGGCTTTCAGACGCTTGGCGGCCAGGCGCAGTCGTTCGCGGCGAACACGAGCTACCTGCCCTGGTGGGGAGTGTGGCGGGCGTTCTTCGATCTCGGCGAGAACGACGGTCTCGCCGCGCAGGCGGCCGCGCTCGCTTCCCAGTTGCTGGGCATGAATTCCCTGCTCCTGCCCCGCCTCCCCCTGCTCGGCGCCGTCGTCAATCTCGCCATCCCGGAAAACGACACCACGCGATCGCTCGACGCCAAGCTCCGCAAGGCCGCCCTCGAAGGGCTGCTCGTCGAATGCGTCCGCCACCGCGCAACCCTCCGACCCCTCGTCATCATCCTCGAAGACGCCCACTGGCTCGACCCGCTGTCCCAGGACCTGCTCGAAGTGGTCGCCCGAAGCATCGCGTACCTCCCGGTCCTGGTCCTCCTCGCGGCCCGCCCCCCGGAGGTCGGACGCGAGTCGCCGCCCGCCTGGCGCGCGCTGCCCCATTTCACGGCAATCCCCCTCGGCGAACTCAACGCCGACGAGGCCGAGGAACTGATCCGACTCAAGCTCATCGAACTCGGGGGCGCCGACCAGGCCCCGAATCCCGATGTCATCCATCGACTCGTGGAACGGGCCCAGGGAAATCCGTTCTACCTCGAGGAGATCATCAACCTCCTGCGCGACGAAGGTCGCAATCCCAACGACCCCCGCGCCTGGGAGGGACTCGAACTTCCCACCAGCCTGCACAGCCTGATCCTGAGCCGCATGGACCGGCTCTCGGAACGCCAGAAACCCACGCTCAAGGTCGCGTCCGTCATCGGGCGCGTCTTCGATCCCGGGACCATCAGCGCCATCTACCCCAGCCTTCGCGAACCCGACGTCCGCCAGGATCTCACCGAACTCGAGCGCCTCGAACTCACCGCCCAGGAACGCCCCGAGCCCGAACTCGCGTTCATCTTCAAGCACGTCGTGACCCAGGAGGTCGCCTACGAAACGCTCCCCTTCGCCACGCGGGCCCGGCTCCACGGCGAACTGGGCCTGTTCACGGAGAAGCGCCACCGGAACTCGCCCGACCAGCACCTCGACCTGCTCGCGTTCCACTTCGACCGGAGCGAACTCGAGGACAAACGTCGCGAATACCTTCTCAAGGCGGGCGCCGCCGCCCAGGCCCGCTACGCCAATGCCGCCGCCCTGTCGTACTACCGCCGCGCCCTTCCCCTCCTCCCTTCCGAGGAACGCATCACACCCCAGGTCAGCATCGGTCGGGTCCTCGAAACCCTCGGCGACTGGCCCGCCGCCGCGGAGGCCTACCAGGCCGCGCTCCATCTCGCCGAATCCCACAACGACCGCGCCGCCCAGGCCCGGTGCCTCACGGCTCTCGCGGACCTCCACCGCAAACGGGGCGACTACCCGGAATCCACCCGCGGACTCGACGCCGCCCGCGCCCTCTTCCGCGAGGTCGGGGATGCCCCCGGGGTCGCGCAGACCCTCCACATCGCGGGCTCCGTCGCGGCCCAGCAGGGAGCCTACGACCAGGCCCGCGCCCTCTACCTGGAAAGCCTCGAAACCCGGCGCGCCCATTCGGACGACGCCGGAGTGGCGAGCCTCCTGAGCAACCTCGGCATCATCGCGTGGTTCCAGGGCGATCATCCCGAAGCCCGCCGGCTCTACGAGGAAAGCCTCGCCATCCGCCGCCGACTCGGCGACCGCTGGGCCATCGGCAATTCCCTCAACAACCTCGGCCTCGTCGTACGCGACCTCGACGACCCGGAGGGCGCCCGTCGACTGCTCGAGGAGTGTCTCACCATCAACCGGGAGATCGGGGATCGCTGGTCCATCGCCAATTCCCTGGGAAGCCTCGCCGACATCGCGCTCAGCCTGGGCGACCACTCCGGAGCCCAGGATTTTCTCGCCGAGAACATCCGTATCAACCGCGACCTCGGCGATCGCACCGGACTCGCGTTCTCCCTGGAACTCTCCGCCCAACTCGCGGCCGCCCAAGCCCGCCCGGAACGGGCGTTTCGCCTTGCCGGGGCGGCGACCGCCCTCCGTGAAGCCATCGGCGCCCCGCTGTCGCCCTCGGAACAGGAACGCCTCGACCGCACCCTGCTGGCGGCTTCGGACGGCGTCCCCGCCGAGCAACGTCAGGCTTGGATCGGCGCGGGCCGGAATCTCTCCCAGGAGGATGCCGTCCGAGCGGCGCTCGCCGACGATCCACCGGCCCCTTCGATCGGATGCTCCCCGCCTTCCTGACCACCCTCCTCTTCTCGATCTCGGGCGTGACCGCCATGCGATCGACGAGATTCCTGCCGAGCCTGGAAGCCAATTTCTGGCGCCTGAGCTTCGCCACCTTGTTTCTCGGGCTCTACGCCCACACCTACGGAGCCGGCATCGGCGGACCCGCGCTCCCGTGGTTTGTGCTCAGCGGCTTCATCGGGTTCGGCGTCGGCGACATCGCCCTCTACCTCGCCTATCCGAAACTCGGCTCCCGGCTGGTCGTGCTCATCGTCCATTGCGTCGCCGCGCCGCTCGCCGCCGCCACGGAATGGGTCTGGCTCGGCGTTCCCATGACCGAGCGCGAAGCCCTCGCCAGCGCGCTCATCCTCGGCGGCGTCGCCACCGCCCTCTACCCCGGCCGAACCCCGGCGTCCGCGCCGCGCACCGGCTTTTTCGCCGGCGTCGGTTTCGCCCTGATCGCCGCTTGTGGCCAGGGCTTCGGAGCCGTTCTCAGCCGACGAGCGATCGGCATCGCACGGGATGCCGGACAGGAGATCGACGGACTTTCGGCTGCCTACCAGCGCATCCTCGCCGGCGTCGCGCTCAGCGCGCTCACCTTCCTGTGGGTCAAAAGCATCCGCCCAGCCCGAACCCTCGCCCCGCAACCCGGTCCGACCGAATCCCAACCCCAATCCCAATCCCAGTCGCAATCCCAGTCGCAGGTCCAAAACGCGCCGCCCGTCCCGTCCCGATTCCGGGCCGCCCTGCCGTGGGTTCTGATCAACTCGGTCGCGGGTCCCGCCCTTGGAGTCGGCTGTTTTCAATGGGCGCTCGCGTCCCGCGGCACAGGGGTCGTGCTTCCGATCGTCGCCCTCACCCCGCTCGTCATCATCCCGTTCTCGATGTGGTTCGAAAAGGAACGCCCCACGCGCCGCTCCCTCGCCGGCGGACTGATCGCGGTCTCCGGCGCCGTCCTCCACGCCGCCAGCCACTGAACACGGATCGACTGAAAACGGCGGTGGCAACCACGGAACAAGCGGAAAACACGGAAGGAAAGAGGGTCGCCAAGGGAGTCCCCCTCATCTTCCGATGGGAACCCACCATCCCTCCAATTCCTTCCCTTTCGGCGTGTTCCGTGCCTTCCGTGGTTGAAAATATCATTCAGGGATCAGGCCTGGCATTCCGCCCAAACGTCGCCCAATCCCCGCCGCCGAACCCAGTCCTCCAGCTCCGCGATGTCGATGAGTTCGCCCGAGATGGCGAGCATCGATCGGATGTCCCGAAGGTGCTTCTCCGAGCCGCCCTCCCGGAAGTACTCGAGCTTTCGGAGGATAACGTACTCCGGCGGAGCTACCACGACCTCTTCTCCCTGGTAATGGATTCGATAGGTTCTTCGAAAGGCCCAGGCATGGAGTTCGTCCCGACTCGAAGGGAAAAAGTCCGCCTTAAAGCCTGTGTCGGCGTGAATGACGTTGAAGTGCCCCCGGGGCTCACGCAACACCTCCTCAATCAAGGTTTCGCTCGGAGGCACATAGAATTCAGGGACCGGAAACGCCCCATGAAGCGCGGGAATCTCCCCGAGTCGAAGGTGCACCACGATGTCGACGTCGATCGTCAACCGAGGTTCACCGTAGATTATCGAAGCGACGCTGCCGGTCACAAAGTACCGGCTCCCCAACCGATTGAGGGGCCGCACAAACAGGAGTGCGAGACTAGGATCGGGCATTCAAGAAAAGCCGTGTCACCTCGCGCCGAACCTCGTCCTCGTCCCAGGCGGGATTCTTCGTTTGCAGCCAGGCCGCCTTGAGATTTCGCGCGGTCCAATAGAGATCCTCCGCAACGGCAAGTCGCCTCTCCGGCGTCATCCGACGGAAAATCGCGATCTGCTCGGGGCTCAGCTGCTCATCCGGCAACATGCTGCCGCGACCCTCGCGTCCGCCGCCTATCCGATCAAGCTCCGCGCCTTCGCCAGCGCCTCATCCAGTTTCGTCGGATCCTTGCCGCCGCCCCGCGCGAAGTCCGGCTTCCCACCGCCCTTCCCCCCCACGATCGGCGCGATCGCCTGAATGATCTTCCCAGCCTGGATCCTCCCCGTGAAATCCGGGGACACACTCGCCATCACCGCGACGCCTCCACCCGAACTGCCCAGAACGACCACGCCCTGGAATTGGCCCCGCAGCGCCTCGATCACCGCCATCGCCCCGTCCGCATCGATTCCACCCAGATTCTCGATGATCGCCGGCACCCCCTGGAGCGGAACCGCCCGCTCGATCATTCCCCGGGCCCGCCCGGCCGCCTCGCGCTGCGCCGCCGCCTTCAACGCCTTCTCCAGTTCCTTCTGGTGCGCCAGCAGCGCCTCGACCTTCTTCTCCAACTCGCCCAACGGCGAATTCAGGACGCCGCCGAGCGATCGGATCAGTTCGCGGTCGCCGCGCATCGTGTCGAATGCCACGAGCCCCGCCACGGCTTCGATGCGGCGCACCCCCGCCGCGATCGCGCTCTCACCCACGATCCGGAACAGCCCGATCTCACCCGTCGCCCGCGTGTGCGTGCCACCGCAGAGTTCCATGCTGTAGCCGTCCAACCGCCCCGCTCCGCCGCCAATCTGAACCACGCGCACGACATCGCCGTACTTGTCGCCGAAGAACTGCATCACGTCGGGACGGCCCTTCACGTCCGAGTAAGCCGCCTCCGTCCAGCTCACCTCCGCGTTCTCGACGATCCGCTCGTTCACGAGGCGCTCGACGTCCGCCACCTGCGACGCCGTCAGCGGAGCGCTGTTGAAGTCGAACGTCAGCTTCTCCGGTCCCACAAAGGAACCTTTCTGCGACGCCTCGCGGCTGACCACCTCGTGCAGGGCCCAGTGCAGCAGGTGCGTCACCGTGTGGTGCCGCTGAATCGCGCCCCGGCGGACCTTGTCCACACTCAGCACCACGCGGGAACCCACGGCCGGCGCGTCACCACCATCGATGAAATGGAGCCAGGTCTGTCCGGACTTCTGCGTGTTCACCACGCGCCACAACTGACCGCCGCCGCTGACTTCGCCGGTGTCCCCCACCTGCCCGCCCATCTCCGCGTAGCACGCGGACACGTCGAGCACCACGGCCGTTCTGTCCTTCGGTTCCACCACTTCGAGCACCTCGGCGGGCGTCTCCAATTGCTCGAACCCGACAAACCGCGTCGGCGTCGACGTCTCCACCTGGGACAATTCGATGACCTGCTTCTTCTGCGCCGCCCGCGCCCGGACCCGCTGCGCCTCCATGAGCTGTTCAAAGCCCTTCACGTCCACCGTCAACCCCCGCTCCCGCGCCATTAACTCGGTCAGGTCGAGGGGGAAACCCTGCTCGTCGTACAACCGGAAAGCGAACGCGCCGTCGATCGTTCCGGATTTGCGCGACTCCTCCTCGAACAGCGCGATCCCGCGATCGAGCGTCTTGTTGAACGCCTCCTCCTCGCGCTTCAGCACATCCCTCACATGCTGCTGGCGCGCCCGCAGCTCCGGGAACACGTCGCCGAACGAAGCCGCCACCACATCGACCAGCTTGAAAAAGAAGGGCTCCCGAAATCCCAGGCTCCGGCCGTACCGCACCGCCCGCCGCAGGATCCGCCGCAGCACGTAGTTCCGGTCCGTGTTCCCCGGCTGGATGCCGTCCGCCACCGCGAAGCTCAGGGTCCGGATGTGATCCCCGATCACCCGGAAGGCGACGTCCACCTTCTCCTGCTCCGTATCCCCCGTGCTGCCCGCCGCCGGGAGCGTCGACCCATACCTCCGCCCGCTCAGCTTCTCGATCTCATCGAAGATCGGCCGGAACACGTCGGTCTCGTAATTCGAGATCCGCGCATGCGCGAAGTCCGAAAACCCCTTCGTCCCCTGCAGGATCGACGTCACCCGCTCGAACCCCATCCCGGTGTCGACGTGCTTCGCCGGGAGCGGCGAAAAGGTCCCGTCCGGGTTCGAGTTGAATTGGATGAACACCAGGTTCCAGATCTCGATGCATTCCGCCGAACCCTTGTTGACCAGCGCACCCCGCGTGTCGCCCGCCGGCGTCAAATCCACGTGGAGTTCCGAGCAGGGTCCGCAGGGACCCGTGTCACCCATCATCCAGAAATTGTCCTTCTTGTTCCCGTGGACGATGTGCACGTCCGGGTCCAGGCCCGCCGACCGGAAATGCACGGCCCAAAGGTCCCAGGCTTCCTGATCGAATTCGGCGGGATCGCCCTTGGCGCGGTCCGGGCTGTACACCGTCGCGTACAGACGGTTCTTCGGGAACTTCCACACTTCCGTGATCAGTTCCCAGGCCCAATCGATCGCCTCCTTCTTGAAGTAGTCGCCGAACGACCAGTTCCCGAGCATCTCGAAGAACGTGTGGTGATACGTGTCCAGGCCCACGTCATCGAGGTCGTTGTGCTTTCCGCCCGCCCGGATGCACTTCTGGGTGTCCGCGGCCCGCGTGTCCAAGGAGGGCACCGCCCCGGCCCACTTCGAGACGTCCGCCTTGCGTTCCGCCAGGAAGATCGGGACGAACTGGTTCATCCCGGCGTTGGTGAACAGAAGGTTCGGACTGTCCGGCATGAGGCTCGAACTCGGCACGAGGGTGTGCTGCTTCGAACGGAAAAAATCCAGAAAGCTCTGGCGAATCTGAGCCGACGTCATCACGTGCATGGGGGTGGTTCCCTGCCCGCCAAGCCCCGGCCATTCCGGAACCGCGGAAAAGGGACGCGGACCCTGCCAGACGGCACAGTTCGTGGCGAGTTCGGAGTTCTGATTCTTTGAAACGCATTGGGACCATGAACCGCAGAGGATTCCACCACGAAGACACGAAGATCACGAAGAAGACGGATGGATTCGATGCCCTTCCTTCTCTCGGTCTTCGTGTCCTTCGTGCGCTTCGTGGTTGAATGCTGGTTCATGGAGAGCGTCAACGAGTTGCGACTCGCGCGTTGGATCCATGAACGGCGGACGATTCCACCACGAAGACACGAAGATCACGAAGAAGACGGATGGATTCGATGCCCTTCCTTCTCTCGGTCTTCGTGTCCTTCGTGCGCTTCGTGGTTGAATGCTGGTTCATGGGAAGCGTCAACGAGTTGCGACTCGCGCGTTGGATCCATGAACCCGAGAGGCATCACACGGAGGCGCGGAGGCACGGAGGCGGAACGAATCCATCCTCAAATCTCCGTGTCTCAGTGCCTCCGTGAGAGAATTCCGGTTCATGGAGAGGACCGAGTTTGAAGGGCCGAGATTGCGCAAAGTACCAATTGCGCAAAGAACCTGTCCCTTAGGTGTCCCTTTGATTCTTTGAAACGCATTGGGACCATGAACCGCAGAGGATTCCACCGCGAAGACACGAAGATCACGAAGAAAACGGGTGGATTGGATACCTTCTCTTCGCTCGGTCTTCGTGTCCTTCGTGCGCTTCGTGGTTAATTGCCGGTTCATGGAGAGCGTCAACGAGTTACGACTCGCGCATTGGGTCCATGAACCCGAGAGGCATCACACGGAGGCGCGGAGGCACGGAGGCGGAACGAATCCATCCTCAAATCTCCGTGTCTCAGTGCCTCCGTGAGAGAATTCCGGTTCATGGAGAGGACCGAGTTTGAAGGGCCGAAACTGCGCAAAGAACCTGTCCCTTAGGAGGGGGAGCGCGACGAAGAAAGGCACGCGATGGCGAAGGGGGGGAGTTCCAGGGTATCCCGCGCGCGGGATCGCGCGGACGAGCGGTAGGCGCCAGGGTCCCGGGTTGCCGCCACCAAGTTGTCGATGGTGAGGACCCGAAGGAACGGAAGGTGCGGGAATTCCCCGACATCGACGGTGCGCGACTCCGCCTCGAGGTTGGCGAGGAGGAGCATGGACTGTGAATCGCGTCGCAGCGCGAGAGCGGCGACCGACCGTGGTGCGGACGAGATCGCGGAGAGCAGTTCAGCGCCGGTGATCGGGGCCGCTTCGGCGAAGACGTGGTAGAGCGGGAAGGCGCCGCCCGGTTGCGAAGCGAAGAGCCCGGGAATCGACGATCCCTCGTCCAGTTCCAGGACGCCGCGCCACCCGGTTGTCTCGTAATACGTGACGGACTCGACCCCGGCGGAAGCCAGTTCCGCGAGGCTTCCCAGGGTCCAGGCGGCGCCGAACAAGCCGGCCTGGCGGGGATCGACCTGGCGGGGAAGTTCTCCCGGGGGCGTGGGCGTTTCCGGCCCGGTGGCCACCGGGTTGAACCGTTGACGGAGCGTGACCGGGCTCACGACGAGCGGCACGCCACCGACGAGGGCGCGCGCGGACCGGACCGTGGCGCTCTGAGCCTCGAGGGTTTCCATCACGGAAATGTCATCCAAGGCGTGGACCTGGGGATTGACGGACCAGAAGACGAAGTCGGCTTCCGCGGGGACGCATCTTCCCAGGGCGTGTTCCCGGTTCAATTCGCAGAAGTTGGCGTCGCTTCCGACGCCGACCGGGCTGTTCCAGGCGCGGGTGGCGTGGCGGACCGCCGCGAGGGTCTCTCGCGTTGTCGCAGGCTCGCCTTCCCGGAGAGCGAGGATCCGGGCGAGGCTCGGCCGGGCGGCGTCCAGCGGTGGTCGCAGCTCGAACCCGTCGACGCGGCCGTTGCGAGGCAGGTGGAGCGCCAGCTCCAGGCTCACGCCAAGTTGTGCCGCTTCTCGGGCGGCACGGCTCCAGAGTTGGGGCCAGTCGGGAGAACCCACGCGGAGATCCACGCGAAGGTGAGCCAGAGCGAGGGCACGAAGGAGGAGGACCTGGGTCGGAGTGAGGGGCTGACCGTGGCTGGCCAGGCCCAACCCGAGGCGCGGCAGGCGGGCGGGCAGCGCGCCTGCGGGCGCGAGCCGAACACTCACGGGGGAGCGCGACGCCGATTCCTCAGCGCGACGGGATCGTTCCCCCGTCCACCCATCGAGCCGCAAGGTGACGCACTGGCAAATGCGGGTGCCCGCCGGAATCCGCACGGGGAAAGGCAAGGCGAGCGGTGTGCCGTAGGTCTTGAAACTCGCATCCGTCCAGTTCCTCTGATCCTCCATTTCGAAGACATCGCCTTCGAAGGAAACCTCGGCCCAGACGTCCGGCCGCACTGGGTGGGCCACGCCTCGCAGGTCACGAAAACCGCCCCGCCCGACAAGCTGCGGCTCGATCAGCCCGGGAAAGCAACACTCGACGCGGCTCCCGTCGACGCGGAACTGGCGGGCGGGAGCGCCAGCGCATTCGCGGATGGGATGAAGGACGCAGAACCCAATGCGATTCCGCTGGAAGGTGCTCTTCGCCTCGCCATCGAAGACGTAGCGGACGCAGCCGTCGGCGGCGCCGGTCAGCGTGCCGCTCCAGACGAAGTCGATATCCTCCCGCCGGTGCCGGCACTCGAACTCGATTCGAAAGGAATCCTCGAGGATCTCCCGCCGCGTCTCGACGATCTGACCCGGGACGGTGTCCCAGTTGTGATCCCGAACGGCGGCGTAGACGCCGCGAAGGACTTCCTGGTCACCGAGCCGGATGCGGCGCACGAATCCGGACGCCGGTTCGTAGAGAAGCTGGAGCGGTCCGGCGCGGAGCGATTGGGGCGCCGGCGGGGAATCGCCGCGACCGTACAACAACAGGCTGGAATCGTGGTTCATGCTCCGAGTTGGAACGCGCCTCACGAAGGCGCCGGAGGGGAGTCGGTTTCGGACCCGACATAGACCCGCCGCCTGTTGATGCGGGCCAGCATGCTGTTGCGGGCCGCGTCGATGAGAACGGCGGCGAAGATCACCCCGCCGGTGATCATCGGATACAGGTAGGGGTTCACGTTGAGGATGGTCAGTCCGTTCTCGATCGTCTGGATGAGCACGGCGCCCATCGCGGTGCCGGGCAGCACGGCGCCACGGCCGCCGAAGAGGCTCGTGCCTCCCAGCACCGCCGCGGCGATGGCCATGAACTCGCGGTTGTTGCCAAAGGACGGCGAGACGGCGGGGGCCTGGGAAAGGGCCACAATGGCGGCGACCGCCGCGCACAAGGCGCAGATCACGTACACGGCGACGAGGACGGCGCCGGTGCGGACTCCGGCCTTGCGGGCGGCCTCCGTATCCGCTCCCACGGCGTACACCCACCGGCCGAACGGCGTGCGGGTCAGGACCAGGTGCGCGGCGACCGCGACCAGGGCGAAGATCAGGACGGGCACGGGAACGCCGAGAAGGCGGGCGGCGCCCAGCGCGTAGAAATCCTCCGGCAGATTCATGGCGCGCGTCTCGGTGATGCGCAGCCCGAGGCCTCGGCCCATGTAACGCGTCGCCAGTGTGACCACGAACGCCAGGAGACCGAACCGGGTGATGAACAGCGCGTTCAGGCTCCCGCACGCCATTCCGATTCCGGCCATGACGACCAGCACAGCGCCGAACGGCCAGCCACCCAAGGCCAGTTTTCCTCCGACAGCCGCGGCGACGAACATCACCGATCCGACGGACAGATCGACGCCGGCCGTGAGCAGGACGAACGTCATCCCGACCGCGAGAATGCCGGTCGACGAGGTCTGAACGAGGATGTTGACGGCGTTCTCCGGACGAAGGAACGCGGGCGATTGCAGCCCGAAGAACAACACCACGACGGCGAACAACAACCACGAAACCTGGTGGAGCAGTCCGCGGACGACGCGAAGTTTCCCCAGGGAACTCACGCGCCCGCCTCCTCGTGCAAGGCCGTCTCCAGGATGCGTTCGCGATCGAACCGGGGTCGGTCGAAGGCCTCACGGATCTCACCGCGCCGCATCACCAGGATGCGATCGCAAAGGCCCAGGAGCTCCTCGATTTCGGACGAGATCAGCAGGATCCCGGCGCCACGGGCGGCGAGTTCCTGGATGAGCCGGTAGATCTCGTACCGGGCGCCGACGTCGATTCCGCGTGTTGGTTCGTCGAGAAGAAAAACCTTGGGATGGTTCACCAGCCACTTGGCGAGCACGACCTTCTGCTGGTTTCCGCCGCTCAGCGTGCGAACCGCCTGTTCGTCGCGCGCCGCCGCGGTGATGCGGACGGCCTCACGGATGCGACCGACGGCTTCGCTCGCGCGGGCGGCGTCCAGCCAGCCTGCCGGCCCGCCCGCCCATCCACGCAGTCCGACCAAAGTGACGTTTTCGGCAATGGACGCCCCGGCGATCAGGCCGTCGCCGCGCCGGTCCTCGGTGAGGAACGCCATGCCCAGGGCGATCCGTTCGCGGGGCGGAAGACGGTCGAGGGAACGGCCTTCGAGGCGGACGGTTCCGGCGGCGCAGGGATCGAGTCCGAAGAGGATCCGAGCCAGTTCGGAACGGCCGGCGCCCATCAGTCCGGAGAGGCCCAGGATTTCGCCCGTCCGCACTTGGAACGAAACGTTTCGGACGATGCCCGGCTGGGAGAGGCCCGCCACGTCCAGAAGCACTTGTTCCCCGGGATTGGTGGTTCGAGGGGGAAACAGCCGGGTGATCTCGCGCCCGACCATGAGGGTCACCATTTGCGCCACGGTCAGGTCGCGCGCCGGAGCCTCTCCGACCACGGCGCCGTCGCGCAGGACGACCACCTCGTCGCAGAGCCGCAGGACATCGCCGAGGCTGTGGGAGATGTAGATCATGGCGATGCCCCGCTGTCGGAGGCGCCCCATGAGTTCGAACAACCGCCCGGCCTCGAACGACGTCAGCGAGGTGGTGGGCTCGTCCAGGATGATCAACCGCGCCTCGCGTCCCAGGGCTTTGGCGATCTCCACCAGCTGCCTTTCGCCCATCGAGAGCGACTCGACCAATGTGTCCGGCGCATGGGCCAGGCCAACCTCGCGCAACAGTCCACGGGTATGTTCGCGCATTCGGCGCCGGTCGATCCACGGAACCCAGCGGTGGCGGCGCGGAAAGCCGCCCAGAAAGACGTTTTCGGCGATGGAAAGGTTGGGGAAGAGGTTCAGTTCCTGGTGAACGAAAGCGATCCCCGCCTTCGCGGCGTCGCTTGGGCTGGACGGCGCGTACGGGGTCTCCGCCAACCGCATGGCGCCGCGGTCGGCGCGGAGGTTGCCGCCGAGGATGTTCATGAGGGTGGACTTGCCGGCCCCGTTCTCGCCGACGAGCCCCACGGTGTGTCCGACCGGAACCGTGAAGCTGATCTCCCTCAGGACATCCACTCCGAAGAAGCTCTTCGAGACGCCGGAGAATCGGAGGATGGAATTCATGCCGCGCCTCCGGCCCAACGGTTCCTGGCGATGTCCACCAGCGCCGCACCGAGGATGACGGCCCCTTTGACCATGAGGATCGTGTAGAAGGCGAGGCCGAGCAGGTTGAGGCTGTTGTCGACCAGCGCCAGAAACAGGACGCCGAAGACCGTGCCGACGACACTTCCCCGGCCTCCGAACAGGCTTGTGCCCCCAATGACCACCGCCCCGACCACGTCGAGGAGGTTGTCCCGGGCCATTTCCGGGTTGCCGGTTTCGAGCACCGCGGTGAAGAGGATTCCAGCCAACCCGGCGAAGAGGCCGCAGGCGACGTAGGCGCCGAAGGTCACCCATCGGACCGGGACACCCGAGACCTCCGCGGTCCGCGGGTTGTGCCCCACCGCGTGGAGCCACCGGCCATACAGGGTTCGGGAAAGGCCGAGGTGCGCAATCCCCGACGCCAACCCGGCGATGGCGGCGGCCAGCCAGAGGTTCCGGCCGAGAAGGAGAAAAGGTGGAGGCAGACCTCCAATTTTTCGGGACTGGGTGATCCAGATGGCCAGACCGCTCACGAACATCAGGGTGGTGAGCGTCGCGATGAACGGCGGAATCCGGCAGACCGTGACGGCCCATCCATTGACCGCCCCCAGGGCGGCTCCCGTCAGCATCATGGCGAGAATCCCGGCGGGCACCGCGAGCCCGTGACCGGCCAGCCAACCGTCCTCGCCACTCATGATCCTCCCTCCGACCACGCTCGCCAGGGCGATGGTCGACGTGACGCTCAGATCGATGCCCCCGATCACGAGCACGAGGGTGACCCCCACGGAGACGACCAGGAGCGGCAACAGGTAGGCGAGGATCGTCCGGAGATTGTCCGGCGTCGCGAACCCCGGCGTGAACGGAGCGAGGGCCGCGAAATAGACGAGGCAAAGAACGGGGATGAAGTGGCGGGAGAGAAGGAGCCGCATGAACTACCTCCCCACCCTCGCCCCCCACATCCGCGCCTTCATCGTTTCCAGGTTGCCCTGGTGAATGACAAACCCCGGATCCAGGATGAGCGGCGGCACGGTCTTCCCATCGCGCTGATCCACCAACGCCTGCACCGTCTGTTCGGCCTCGAAATAGACGTCCTGCACGCCCGTGGCGTCGAGGTACCGATCGACCAGCATCTGATAGGCGGTCGCGTCCCCGTCGAAGCCCCCAAGAATCACGTGACCGGGTTCGCCGATCTTGTGGTACTTGTTCGCCGACCTCAGCGCCGCCACCACCGAAGGGAAGAGAAAATCCGACGACGAGAAGATGAAGGAGATGTCGGGGTTGGCCTGGAGGGCGTTGACCACGCCCGCCCTTGCTTTTTCCTGGTTCCACTCGGAAGGGACCTCGGCCACGACTTCCACGACCTCTTCGTTGCCCCGGACGGCATCGTAGAAGCCGTCCTTGCGTCCGATGGCGTTGATGTCGCCCAGGTCGCCGACGATGACCATGGCCTTGTGTTTGCGACCGGTTTTGCGGGCCTGCTCGACCATGAACTCCACGGTCTCGCGAGTCAGTTTGCGGTTGTCGGCGACCACGGCGACCGACTGGACGCCCTCGGTGGCCGCGGCCGGGCGATTGAAGAGCGCGATGGGAATGCGGGCCTCGTTGGCGGCCTTGATTGCGGGGAGGCAGGTTTTCGCGTCCTTGGGCACGAGGATGATTCCGTCCACCTTGCGCGTCACCAGGGTGCGCACCTGCTGGAGTTGGCGGTTGACGTCCCCATCGGCCACGGACTCGATGATGCGAAACCCGCGCTTGGTGAGTTCGGCTTTGATCGCCTCGAACCCCGCGACCCAGTACTCGGTCTGAAGGGTCTCGAAGTTGACGCCGACGGTGAGTTGGGGCGCGTTCCCGGCGTCATTGGCGGGCGACTGGTTCGCGGGTCTTTCGCACCCAGCCAGCGAAGCCGCCACGAGGAGGACGATCGCGAGGGCCGACGCCCGGGGGAAAATGGAGGCGGAGATCGGGAAGGTTTTCATGGGGATTATCAACGAGTCGCGGTTTGCGTGTTGGATGCACGCCCCGCGGAGGATTCCACTTCGAAGGCACGAAGATCGCGAAGAAGACGGCTGGGAGGGATGCGTTCCCTTCGCTCGGCCTTCGTGTCCTTTGTGCGCTTCGTGGTGGAGTGCAGGTTCATGAAGAGTGTGGTTATCCAAAGTTTGGACGCGAGTTGGGACCGTGAACCCGGATGGGGATTCCCAGATCTCCGTGCCTCAGTGCCTCCGTGAGCGAATCAAGATTCATGGGGTTCGTGGGCGAAGGCGAATGACACGATCCCTCGCCGCGCTTTCGTACGCGGCGGAGGCGAGTTCCAGGGTCCGGAGGTTGTCGCTTCCGGTGGTTTCGCCCGCGCGCTCGCCGCGGAGGGCGCCAAGCAGATCGCGCAGGCAGGGCACCATGCTCGCCTGGACGACGTCGTAGCGCGGGTCCGCCCAGGCGTACCGCGGCGGCGCGTGTCGTCGGCTGACAGTTCCTTTCTTCGTGGTGACGCGCAGCCAGTAGTCCTGGGTGAGTTCGAGGCTGCCTCTTGGTCCTTCGACGAAGGCCAGGGTTTGCGGAAAGACTTCCCGCTCGAGCGCGGTCTTCGCATAGGCCATTTCGATGACCACGCTCGTCCTCGGCGCGCCCATCGAGAGCAGGAGCGTGGCGACGTTCTCCCCTTTCACGGCGGGCTGGAGGGTCCGGTGGATCTGGCAGTAAACCGAGCGCGCCTCGCCGAAGGCGGCCCGCGCGGTGTCGAACAGATGCACGCCGAGGTCGGTCAGGATGAACCGCTTCAATTCGCGCAGGGCGGGCTGGTTGGCCCACACATCAAAGCCCGAGATGAAAGACAACCGTGCTCGAAACGGCGTTCCGATCGTTCCCGCCCGCACCGCGTCGATCAGCGCCCGCAACGGGGTCTGCCACCGAAAGTTCTCGTGGACGAAAAACGGCGTCTTCGCCCGCTGGAAGGCGGCGACCATGGCCCGGGCATCGGCCAGACTGGGAGCCATGGGTTTCTGGCAGATGCAGGCCACGCGATGCCGGGCGCAGAGCAGGGAGAGCGGTTTGTGGCCGCCGACTTCGGTGATGTTGTCCACGAAGTCGGGTCGCACCTCGCTCAGCAAGGCTTCTGGATCGTCGTAGACAGCTGGCACGCCGAGTTCCCGGGCGAAAGTTTCAGCCCGGTCCCGAGACCGGTTGTAAATGGCCACGCACTCGGCGCCGCCGATCTCGCGCCAGGCGGCGAGTTGCGCGCGAGCCCAGAAACCGGCGCCAAAGATGGCGAAGCGAAGGGGTTTCATGCGGCGATCACCCAATGGACGGGAACCCGCGAAGGGCTCGTGGCTTGCCACGCTGAGGGTGGATGGAGCGGGGGCGCAGGCATCGGCTGGGGCGCGGGGTCGTCAGGGCGGAGTGGGTTCGGGAAGCCGGCCCGCCACGATGGCGTCGACTTGCTCCTTCACTCTCGCGGGTTCGAACAGGTTCAGCCAGTCGTCGCGGAGAATCCGCTGTCGGCCGTACTCGGCGATGAGCTTCGCGCCGTCGGAGAACGGGAATGCCGCCTTCCCGAAGCCGATGCCCAGCTCCACTTTGACGTGTCCGTACATGAAGTCCTCCGCCGCCTCCCGGGGCACGCCGCGGCGAACCGCCTCCTCGAGCGCCTCGCGCAGGGCCAGGACCAGGGTGATTCCACAGACTTCGGCCATCGTGGGTTCGAGGATGGCCATCTGCTCGACCGTGATGCGATGGCTTCGCGTCACGGGTCCGTAGAACTGTCGGGCGAGGGATTCCCCCAGCGCGTAGTGCTCCTCCGGTCCCTGCATCAGGGCGCACACGATCGCTTGCCGCGCCCGGATGCCGCCGAAGAAATCGTCGCGTTCCGCCGCGGTCTCGAAATGGTCGAAAAGATTCGGGTGGCACGGGTGGGTCACAAAATAGGAGACGTCCGCGCGAGGAGCCAGCCCGCCGGCGTGGGCCACGGCCGGATCCAGCGTGATGACGAGCGTGCCCGGTTTGAGGCGCGGGACCACCTCGTGGGAAATCCGCCCGAGCAGACGATCCGGCAAGGCCAGGATCACGACCTCGGCGGCCGCGAGCGCCTCCGCCTGCGGCGTCGGCTTGAGACCGCGGCCGGCGATGTTGGCGAGGCCGGACTCGCTGACCTCCACGAGATGGAGCGTGTGTGGGTGATGGACGA
This sequence comes from Limisphaerales bacterium, assembly GCA_050250555.1. Taxonomy (GTDB): domain Bacteria; phylum Verrucomicrobiota; class Verrucomicrobiia; order Limisphaerales; family CAIMTB01; genus CAIMTB01. The sequence goes on along the minus strand of JBFWOK010000073.1, from coordinate 4,644 downwards.
GGTTGTCGGTAAGCCGGCAGCCCATCTTGCCGCCGGCGCCCAGGATGGCGATGGATGACATGGTGTGATGATTCTCGGGTGCGGAGGGCGGGAGCCTTCGCGAAATCGTTCAGTGGGGCGCCGGGTCGATCCTGGTTTGCTTCGCGGAGTGCCGGGACGTGGCGCGCCTTGATCGCGCGGTCAGGCCGGAAGGCCTCGGTCCGCCCGCGAGGTCGGCGCGATTCCCGGAAACGGCCGAGGCGTCCCCGCGCAAAGCCGTCAGGAAAAAGTCGTCGCGACCATTCTGGCCGCCCTTGAAGACGATCTCGCGTCCGTCCGCCACCCGGCCCGGCGCGTGAATCCGGCACAACGGAGATCCCGGCGTCATGGGTGCCGCAAACTCAAGCGCCTCGATGCCCAGCGCCCGCGCCGCGAAGCCCGAGGTGTCGCCCCCGGCCACCACGGCACGCCGCCACCCGGTCTGCTCCAGCGCGGCCGCCAGCAACTCGCCCAAGGCGGTGCCCAGGACTTCGGCCGAACTCCGGCCTCGCGCTCGCAACGCCCGCGCGGTGCGGGCCAGTCGCGGGTCGTGGGGACCACGCGCCGTGTGAAAAATGACGCTTCGGACGGCGAGGAAATGGGGAGTCGCTTCGGACAAAGCCCGACGTAGGGCCGCCTTTCGCGTCCGGGGGTCGGCCAGTCCCCGGGTGTCGACAGCAACTTCGGCGAAGCCCGCCTCCAGGGCGCGTTGGATTTGGCGGTCCGTCACCGGCGAGCCGCTGCCGGACACGACCACCAGGGCCGGGGTGGGATCGGGTTTCGGTTTCATCGAACGGGGTTCCGGCACCGGCATGCCGGTCCGCCGCCACCAGGCGAGCAACGCGTATTCGACACAGGAAGAACCCACGACCAAAGCGGGTCGCGACGGATCCGCCGGCTGGGAGAGCACCTCGCCCAGGCGCGGCAGATGCCGGGGGTTCAGCACATCGAGAAGGAGGATCTCCGCGCCCTCGGCGCGGATCCGATCCAGACGCCGGAGGGTGTCGGGAGCCTCCAAGGCGAGCACGTCGAGCAGGCCGATCCTGCGGCGCGTCTGTTTCGCCAGGTGCAACCGCAAGTCGGCCTCGTCCATCGGCGTGGTGGGATGGTGGCGCATCGTGGGGTGGCGATCGAGGCGCTGCGGCTCGGAATCGAGCCCCGAACGCGCGAAGAGGTTTCCGAAGGCGCAATAGCGGCCGAGCGCGGGCGCGCCGACCAGTAGCGGTACGAAGGGGGCGTGGAAAACGCCCTGGGCGATTTCGATCGCCTTGCCGATGCTCCCCACGCTCGGGGAGGAATCAAAGGTCGAGCAGATCTTGTAGTGAACCACGGGCGCGCCGGCGGCGCGGAGCGCGCGGAAGACGGGTGGGAGCCGGCGTGTCATCTCCGTCGGAGTCATCGTGCGGCTCGTTCCCGCGATCCCGAACGCGCGGAGTCCCGCGTAGCGCCGAAGTCGCGCGGGGGTTGGCGGGTCCAGGAACAGCACGGTCCTCAGCCCAGCGCCGGCGAGCGCCTCCATGACGTCGGTGGACCCGGTGAAATCGTCGCCGTAGTACGCGAGGAGGAGGGGGTTCATGGCTTCCGGTCGCCGAACGCCGCGAGGGTGGCCTTCAGTTCCGGATGGCCGGCGGCGTAGGCGTTCAGTTCGACGCCTTGCACCGCCGCCTCCCACGCCTGGCGCAGCGCGCGCACACCCGCCGCCGGTCCCATCGGGTGCGCCAGAATGCCGCCTCCCGCGACATACATGAGGTCGGTCGTGCCGGTCAGCCGGTACGTTTCCGGAGCCTGGCCGCCCCATTGGCCGGAGCTGATCACGGGCATCGCGGTGTCGTCGGGCCGGAACATGGGCGCGCGACACGCGGCGATGCTGCGCACGACGGATTCGTCCGGCTCCCAGAACTTGTTCCGCAGGCCATTGACGTGCAGGTGATCCGCTCCGGCGAGGCGCCAGAGCTTCTGCCACGCTGGATACTCGACGCCGAGCAGGGGGTGCCGGCCGTACATCCCCCAGCCGTTGCGGTGACCGTGAATGGGCACCGCGCAACGACGGCGCAGTTCGAGCAGTCCGGGCAGGCCGACGCTGTGCAGGCTGACCATCACGCAGGTGCCGCCCGCGGCGACCACCGCGTCGTGATGCCGCAGCATCGCGTCGAGATCGTCGGTGATGTTGAACGCGTACATCACCTTTTTACCGGTGCTCTCCGCGAGGTCGTTGATGACGCGCATGACCGCGGCGACGCGGTCCCGCAACGGGCAATGCGGGCCGTTGGCCTGGAGTTCGTCGTCCTTGATGAAATCGATGCCCGCCTCGCCCAGTGCGCGGACGAGTTCGGCCGTCTGCGCCGGGGAGAACCCGACGCTCGGCTTCACGATGGTGCCGATGATTGGCCGGTCGTGGACGCCCGCCAGCCGTTGCGTGCCAGCGACGCTGAATTGGGGGCCCGGATACTTCTCCCCGAATGCGGGTGGCAATTCGAGGTCGAGCAGCTTGCAGCCGCTGTGATCGCTCAATTCGTAGAGATTGCCGCACACCGTCGCGAGCAGGGTCGGGAGGTTCGCGCCGAGGTTGTCGTAGGGGAACTCGAGAGTGATCTCGGCGCGCCGGAACTCGAGCGGACCGGTGGCTGACTTCGGCCGGCGTCCTCCCGGCAGGCCAGGGCGATCACAGGAGTCGAGCGGCTCGATCCGAAGAATCCGGGCGCGCGCGCGCGCCTTGAGGTCCTCGGTCTCGCCCGGCACGGGCAGAAAGGTCCCCGACGACTGTTCGCCGGCGATGGTCTCGGCGACCTGCGCCAGCGGGAGACAGGTCTCGACGCGGTAGCGGGCGAGGATGGCGTTCCGGGCGGTTGGGATCATGGTGTCGGGACTTCAGAACCGAACTTGGATGGCAGCCCTCGTGGCCTGGCCCGGGAGACGGCCGAGGCCAACAGCCGAAGATTTCGAGTCTGAAGGGCGGAGTGTCTCGGAAAAATCCGGTTCCTCCGGGCAGGCCTGAAACACGAAGCGGGTTTCCTGGTGGAGCGAGCGGGGAGTTTCCTCGGAGAGCCCATCCGATTTCTCGGACAGGCTTTTACTTGTACGGCGCGACATGGGTGCGGAACCACTCGTGGTCCAACGCCTGGGTGCGGGGCAGCCACGAGATGTTGTTGGGAATGACGACGCCCCCGCTGCGCTTCACCTGGTCGACTCCCGCGCTGCGCCACTTTCGAATCTCGGCGTGGCCATCGACGAAACTGAATCCGGCGGACCTTCCGTGTCGGCCGGAAGGGGCGTCGAGCCACGGGTTGTTGTTGTACTTGCGCAGGTCGTCGAACGGGAAAAAGTGGGAGTCGTTGATGCTGTTCTCGTGTTCGTCGACGAGGTTGAAGATCGCGGACGGCCCGGGATCGCCGATGGATGTGAGCTTCGGCAGGGTGGTGTAGGCATTCTTGTGGTTCACGACCCAGGAGGTCTCGGTCTCGCCGATGAAGGCGTTCATGGCGTAGCTGCGGTTGCGGAGGACGATTCGGGACCCCAGCCTCAAACCCGCGATGTCCGCGGGACAATGGAAAATCTCCTTCGACGTCAGGTAGACCCAAGTGGGGCTGTTGGTGATGAAGCGGTCGTTCGTGGCGTCGGCGGCATTCACCATGTCGCCGTCGCACCACGCGGGGGCGGTCCGGGTGGAGAAAGGGCCGAGCGTCTTGTCGTCGTTGTCCTGGGCGTAGAGGTACCAGGCGAGCCCGAGCTGCTTGACGTTGCTCATGCACTTGATGCTTTGCGCCTTGAGTTTCGCCTGGCTCAGGGCGGGAAGGAGCATGCTGGCCAGGATCGCGATGATGGCGATGACGACCAGCAGCTCGATCAAGGTGAAAGCGGGCGCAGGCCGAGCAGGGCGGGTTCGCATCCGCGCTTCATACGCGAGCCCGCGGGCGGCGGCTTGCACCGGCCGCTCGCAGGCTAGAACGAAAGTGACCCTCGGGCGGTGCCCCGCGATTCCCGGCCAACACCAGCCCGATGCTGGCTGGGGGTTCGCCCGAAGGCCTGGCGGAATCGCCGGTCGAAATGACTCTGGTCGCTGAAGCCGAGGCGCGATGCGATTTCGGCGATCGACTTCCCGGATTCCTCCAGCAACTCGACCGCGTGGGTCATGCGGACGTGATTCATGTACCTCCGCAGCGTCATCCCGGACGCCTTCTTGAAGGCTCGACCAAACGCCGCCCGGCTCATGCCGCAGAGAGTCGCGGCGGCGGCGAGGGAGATCGGATCGGCGTAGTGCTCGCGGACATGATCGAAAAGCGGTCGGAGCCGGAGCACCTTCTCCTGACGACGGAGGAGTTCCGCGCGCTCGACCGCCGAGCCCCGGAACTCGCGGACGAGGACATGAAGGAGCACGAGCAGCCAGGCTTTGCAGCCGGCCTCGCGATACCCCCCCGGGTCCCCGAACCAGGAGGCGATCAGCTGGCGAAGGGCCTCGTGCGCCTCGCCGGCGCGGGGGGACCGGGTCGGCAGCACCTGCGGCCTTCCCTCCACGCGCCTGAAGAACGGGAGGAGGAAGGCGCTGTCCGCCGGCGGACAGCCGGGGGCGAACACGCACTCCGGCAGGAAGGAGATGACCAGGACGCGCGTATTCAAGCCGGGAACGTC
>JBFWOK010000072.1:0-31961 GCA_050250555.1 Limisphaerales bacterium | reverse complement strand
CATCCGCCACGGCCAGGCGCTTGCGCTCCCAATCCGAGAAGGCCGCGTACCGCCCGTACAACCGCTGCTGGGTGAGATACTCCGGGAGCGCCTCCTTCACGGTCTCGTCGGGGACGGGCTCGCGAGATTCAAGATGAAGGACAAATCCGCCATCCGCCGCCGGCGTGAACGGGCTCACCTTGCTCGGCGTCAGATCCGCCGCGACGCGCACGAGTTCGCCCACCGTGAGGCGGGACGGAAGACCGTCGAGAACCCGCGTCTCATTCGAGAAATTCGTGACCGCCAGCGACTGGAATCCGGCCTCGGTCGCGAAGGCTTCGAACGCCTTCCCGCCCGCGACCGCCGCCGCCGCCGCGTCGGCGAACTTTCGGCCGGCCTCCTCGGCGGCGGCCCTCGACTCCGTGCGGCGCACCGCCTCGATGACCGAGGCCTCGACATCCTGGAACGGGCGGACCTCGCTGGGAATCGTCCGCTCGAACGCGAAGACGTACACCCCATCCTCGCCGATCGACGGCGTCGCGAAGGGCTCCTCCGCGGAAAGCGCGAAAGCCTTCCGGGTGAACTCGGTGTTCACCGCCAGACCGATCGGAATGCTGCCCTGGGTGAACGGCGGGCTCGACTCGGCGGTCATTCCCGTCTCCGTGGCGAGGCGGGTCAGGGACTCCGCGGTCGGCTCCATCTGGTACAGCCGGTTCGCGAATTCGTTCGCCTTGGTTCGGCCCAGGTTGAGCGCGAAACCCTTGCGGAATTCGCCGCGGATTTCCTCCTTCGCCACTTCCGCGGGTTTCACGTTGTTCCCGGCGTCCCGGAAGGAATCCGCGCCCCGCTGCGTGTACTGGGCCTCCACCATCGCCGTCAGGTTCGTGTTCGAAGCGAGTTCCTGGTCGGCTTCGGCCAGGTAGTTGCTCACCGCGAACTTCACGTACCGCACCTGGATCCGTTCCGGAATCCGATAGGCCGCCACCCGGTTGCTGTAGAACTGAAGGAGATTGGTCTGGCTCAGGTTCACCGTCGCAAGATGGTTCGTTGAGGAGAAGTACACCAACCGCCCCGTGTAACGGTCGCTACCGATCCGATACCGCGCTTCGGCCTCCCGCGGAGTCATCAGCGACCCGCTCATACCCCCCACCTGGACCAAATGTTCCAGGGCCACTTCATGCCGCATGAACTGCTCGAAATCGCTCCGGCTCAAGCCCCCCTCGGTCTGGAGCATCGCCAGAAAACGATCGTAGGCCGGACGGCTGAACCCTCCCGTCCGTTCGTCGTTCAGGAACGGAAGTTCCCGAATCCGCTCCGCCACGACGTCGTCCGCGACCACCACCCCGAGACGCTGCGCCTCGTCCAGGAGAAACAGCCGGTTGAGCACCTCGCGGCCCTCATCCCAGTCGCGACCGCTCCGGCCAGGCCATTGCCCATTGTTCCGCAGCATGTAGGTCACCCGCGCCTCCTTCATGGCGGCGATGTACTCCGCCCGGTCGATCGGCCTGCCATTGATCGAGCCGAGCGCGCCTTTCGGCATTCCGCCGGCCTGACCGCCCTGGTTGGGAGAGAAGAAAATCACAAAACTGACGATCACGATGCCGATGAAGATCAGCCCGATCGCCTGGTGTTTGCGGATGAATTGAAACATACGCGTGCCGGAACAAAGAGCGGGGAGACTAGCGGCCCGACAAAAACCCGGTCAAACGCATTCCCCAAACGATTTCAGGCACAGGTTCCAACCCATTCCAACTCCAAGATTCCCGGGTTGCCCTTCGCCCCGCCCTTCGCGGTCAGAATCAGAATCCGAATCAGAATCAGAATCCGCAAACGACGCGTGTCTCCCGCCCGACGCGCCCCCGGAGGACGTGCGCCAGCGGTGTCCCGGCCGCCCCCCCAAGGCTGGCCCGCACCACGGATTCCTTCCCCCGCCCCGTCGCCAACACCACCACCGTCAACGCCTCCCAAAGCAGTCGATATCCCGCCGTCAGACGGTCCGGAGGCGGTTTCGGACCTCGAACCGCTCGGAAGACCGCCGTGGCCGCCAGGTCCCGCTCGAGATTGTCCGGAAACAAGGACGCCACATGGCCGTCTTCTCCAACCCCCAGCACGGCGCAATCCCAGGCCGGCGCCCGGCCCCGATCACGCCGACCCCGGATCCAATCCCGCCAGTCTTCCAAAGCCCGTTCCGCCCCCGCCGCGGGATCCCGCTCTCCCTCGAGCCGGTGAATCCTCGCCTCCGGCACTCCCAGCGGTTCCAGGAGCGCGCGTCGGGCCCCGCGGAAATTGCTGTCCTCGTGGTCCGGCGGAACGCACCGCTCGTCGCACCAGAAAAAATCCGCCGCCGCGAGGTCCACCCCCCGAAGCCGCGATTGCCGAACGAGTTCGCCAAAGAAAACCTCCGCCGCCCGCCCCCCGGAAAGGGCCAGCCCGAAGTCGCCCTCGCCGGCCCGCACGAAGGCGTCCAACACCGATCCGGCCGCCTCGGCCGCCGCCGCCCCATCACTCGCGGCATGGGTGGTCCGGACGTCATTCATGGTCACCAGGGTCATTTCGAAAAAAAGCCGGGCGCCATTCGACTCACGACACGGGCTGCGGGTTGCGCCACGCATGGCCGTAGCGCGCGAGGAGTTCGTCCGCCGCCTCCGGCCCCCAGCCGCCGGCCGGATAAAACGCGGCCTCCTCCAACGGCCGGTCCCGCCATCCCTCCCGGATCGCGTCCACAAACGCCCACGCCGTTTCCACCTCGTCCCTCCGGATGAAAAGGGTCGCGTCCCCGGCCATCGCTTCGAGCAACAGCCGCTCGTACGCCTCCGGCGTGTAGGCGCCGAATTCCGCGTCGTAGCTGAAGTGCATGCGCACCGGCCTCAACTGCATGCTCGTGCCCGGCACCTTGCCGTTGAATCGCAGGCTGATCCCCTCGTTCGGCTGAAGTCTCAGGGTCAGCGAATTCGCGTCCAATCGCGGACCGCACTGCGCGGCGAACAGCACGTTCGGCGTGGGTTTGAACTGCACCCGAACCTCGCTCGCGCTCAACGGCAGGCTCTTGCCGGTCCGCAGGTAAAAAGGCACGCCCGACCAGCGCCAGTTGTCGATCAGCACCCGGAGCGCCACATAGGTCTCCACCCTCGATTCCGGAGCCACCTTGGTCTCTCCCCGGTACGCGGGACGGTCTTCCGATCCTACCTTTCCCGCCGTGTATTGCCCGCGCACCACCTGACGAAGCACCTGCTCGGGTTCCCAGATGCGAAGCGCCTTGAGCAGCTTCACCTTTTCGTCGCGGATCGCCTCGGCTTCAAGCGTCACGGGCGGTTCCATCGCCATCAGCGACAGCACCTGGAGGAGATGGTTCTGAACCATGTCCCGCAACGCTCCCGCCTCTTCGTAGTACCCGCCCCGCGTTCCCACCCCGTGCCGCTCGCTCACGGTGATCTGCACGTGATCGATCGCGTCCCGGTGCCACAGCCGTTCGAAGATCGCGTTCGAAAAACGGAACATCAGCAGGTTCTGAACCGTTTCCTTCCCGAGATAGTGGTCGATCCGGAACAACTGCGATTCGTGGGCGTACCGCGTCAGTTCGGCGTTCAAGGCGCGCGCCGACGCCAGATCGGATCCGAACGGTTTCTCGACGACGATCCGTTGCCAGCCCTCGCGGCCTTGGGCCCTGTCCACGAGCTCCGAGGCGTGCAGCCGTTCAACCACGTCCCCGAACTGCGACGGCGAAATGGCCAGATAACACAGGAGATTCCGGGCCAGCCCCGCATGTTCCCGCCCCGAATCCTCCAGCATGCCCTTCAACCGAAGGTACGCCGCGGGGTCGTGGAACTCGCCCTGACAGTAGCTCACGCTCCCCGCGAACTCGCCCCACGCCGTCTCGTCCACGGGCTGGGTGCGCGAAAACTTCCCCAAGGCCTCCCGAAGTTCGGCGCGCCAGGCCGCGTCCGTTTTCTCCCGCCGCGCAAACCCGATGATCCGGAACGGCGCCGGCATCTGCCGCCCGAGGAATAGGTGGTACAAAGCCGGGACCAGCTTCCGCGCGGTCAGGTCGCCGCTCGCCCCGAAAATGATGATCGTGCACGGTTCGAGCAGTTTCCGCCCCGAATCGAGCCGGCAGACCAGCAACTCATCCAACGTCGCAGCATCATTCACTCCGCCGCAGCCTGACCCAGGACCCCTCGCGCCGCAACCAGCGCGTGCCCGGCGCGCGCCGGCGGGGCTTCATCAAGGAATCACTCCCGCTCCCTCCGGTGCCGCTGGATCAGCCGTCCCCAGACGAAGAATGCCAGGACCGCTCCCGTGATGGCGGCGGTCGCCGTGATCTCGGGAATCGCCGCGGACATCAGGACGTACGGACCAAGAAAATAGTTCGAAAGCTCGACGCTCCCGGACACCACCCAGTCGGGCGGAAAACCCGGGCTGTTCTCGTCGTACGCGTGGGCGAACCGGGAGAGGGATGGATCCGGCCCATCGATCGAACCATAGGGCACGCTGAAAAAGCTGCTTCCCGAACCGCCGTCGTCGATCAGCGGGCGCTCCGCGTCGGTCAGAACCTGGCTGATGGACGCCGCCACGGACAGGGCCGCGGCCTCGCCGAGGGAAGGGTTGTCGTACAGAGGAAGGAGTTCCGGCGTCGACGTCAGCGCGGTCACGAGACCGTCCGCCGCGAATCGGACGTCAAAGGTCCCATTCAGCCCACCTCCAACCACGTGCAGTCCGCTGATGCCCGTGACGTGCCCGGAAGCATTGAGCAGGACAAGGGCACCCGCCGGGAGACCGGCGATCACGGAGAGCATCGCAGCGAGCCGAAGCGAGGAAACCCAAGGACCGGAACAAAACGATCGAATCATATAGGGGAGGTGGCGGTGACCCGCGCGCTTCAAATCGTCTCCGCATTCAGGAGGTCACGCGCCGGTCCGGGGGACACTCGGCCAGGGCATCGCCGAGTCAAGGGCAACCGCGCCTCAGCCTCGGCGACCTTCAATCCATGTCCTCGGGCCTCCCATCAGGGGATCGCGCGAAGCGCCCGACCTTCACCTTCCAGTCCACCCTTCCGTGATGTGGGCCTCGGGCCCGACGGTGAACTCTGGAGGGGTTCGTCCCCCAGCCTCATCGGCTCGCCGATGGGGCGGAACCAATTCGATGCGACAAACTCACCCACCTTCCTCCCCGATTCCAACCCTCCCTCGTTCGCCGCCGGGAAATGAATACCGCCGTAGATGCGACTGACTCCCGCCTCGGCCGCCGCATCCGAGAACCGATGAAATCGACGAACCACTCCGGGCAATCCATCCGAAGTGGTCACGAAATCGAATTCGTCGGTGCCGATCAGCGACGCCAGCACAGCCGCTCCCGCGCCGCTGAACGTGCTGTGCCCGGAGGGATGCTCGGGAAAGGGCGGATTGATGACCAAGGGCGTCCACTTCGAATCCGCGCCCGGGGCCCCTCCTCCATCCAATTCCCCTTGCCGGATGGCCGTGATGGGCCGCCACCCATTGAAGCGATATTTCGCCTCCCAGCAGACGATTCCCGCATCCGCAAGGGCCACGTTCAACGCGGCGAAAAGCCGCGCCGCGTCGATCATGTCGAGGCTCCTCTTTTGCGCCACCTGCTGGGCAATGCGGTTCCAATGCCCCGGCGGCGTTTCCGTCCTCGGACCGTCCGCCCAGAACAGAGCGATTTCGCGCTGCTCCGGAGTTCTGACCGCGCTGTTGGTCGCGCCAATTCGTCGGACCCAACTCAACTGTTCGATCCATTCAGGGCTCGAAAGCCGGGGAGGCGGCGGCGGAAGAAATCCTTCCACCCCGGGAATCGCGAAAGGCTTCATGCTCCCCCAATTGGGAAGCATGGGCTGATCGTAGTTGGGGGGAGTCCGCACCCAAAAACCGGGGCCGCCGTCGTAGACGAAACGCACGCTCCTTCCCGCGCCATCCAACTGCCGCAACCGGAGGATCTCCGCGGCCACACGCCTCCCCCAATCCATTCCGTTGGACTTTGCGGGACCGTTCGGGATCGCGGCCAGAATCGCCCTGAGATGCGAATCCGCTTCGTCGGATGATTTCGGCAACAACGCCCTCAGGCAGTGATGCGCCGCCATGGAAACCGCCGCCTCCATTGAACCCTCCCTTCCCACGCCCTCCTCCACGGCGTAGGGCTGATAGCGCCGGTCGATGCCGTTGGCCGTGTCGTAAACCGCGAGGTGCACGATCGCCAGCTGCCGGACGGCCGCCGGCGGAGGGACGTTGGCGTGGCGGATGGCGCCCAGCGTCAGGTCGTTCCAGACGGCGATCAGGTCGGAACCAGCATCGCTGCGGAGAACCGGTCGAAGGACAACGAACACCAAAATCCACAACGCGAATCGGGCGTTGGTTCCGGTGGAAATCGGCCTTCGCAGTTTGGCGGAACCCACCTCACGGCCCTCCGGTCAACGAGACTCGATAAACACCCGAGTGCCCCGTGTAGTAACTTCCGACCAGCAACGTATAGGTCCCGCCGACCGTCGCCGGGTATTCGAGAACCGCGTCCCCACTACTGTTCCACGCCGTATTCACCACCGTCCCGTCGGGCCCGTGCAACCGCAGCCAAGGATAATAACTCCCGCTCCCCGACACCCTCTCCGCCCTCAGCACCACGTTGTCGCCGGCATTCGCCGTGAATCTCCAGATGTCCTCGTCCCCCAACGAGTTCGTTCCGCCGTGGGTAACCCCATTCGTGAGCGGGCCTCCCTCGTCCCCCGGCGGAATGATGAATTCCCCGGGCACCTTCAGGTAGCGCAGGTTGTACACCCCCTGGTGCCCCGTGTAGTAGCTGCCGACCAGAAGCGTGAAGGGTCCGCCATTCGTCGCGCGGTAGCTTAGGAACGTGTCCGCATCGTTGTTCCATTCATCCTTCACCACCGACCCGTCCGACCCGTGCAACCTCAGCCAGGGATAGTAGCTGCCACTCCCGGACACCCGCCCCGCCCTCAACACCACGTTGTCGCCGGCATTCGCCGTGAACGTCCAGATGTCCTCGTCCCCCAGCGTGTTCGTTCCGCCGTGGTTGCCCCCGTTCGTGAGCGGACCTCCCTCGTCCCCCGGCGGAATGACGAATTCCCCGGGCACCTTCAGATAGCGCAGGTTGTAGACCCCCTGGTGCCCCGTGTAATAGCTGCCGACCAGCAGCGTGTAGGGCCCGCCATTCGTCGCGCGGTAGGTCAGCAACGTGTCCGCGTCGTTGTTCCATTCATCCTTCACCACCGACCCGTCCGGCCCGTGCAACCTCAGCCAGGGATAGTAGCTGCCACTCCCGGACACCCGCCCCGCCCTCAGCACCACGTTGTCGCCGGCATTCGCCGTGAACGTCCAGATGTCCTCGTCCCCCAGCGTGTTCGTTCCGCCGTGGTTGCCCCCGTTCGTGAGCGGGCCTCCCTCGTCCCCCGGCGGAATGATGAACGCCCCGGGCACCTTCGTGTAGCGGACGTCGTAGAGGCCCGAGTATCCCTTGAAATAGCTGGCCACCAGAAGGTTATAGGTACCGTTCGTCGGTGCCGTGAAATTCAACCGCGCCTCGTCCGTATCCGCAATATCCGACCCAATGAACGCCCCTCCCGGACCGTGGAGCCTCAGCCACGGATAGGAGGTCCCGTTCGCCGTGCGGTCCACACCCCGGAGTTGCACCGCGTCCCCCGCGTTGGCGGTGAAGGACCAGAAGTCCATGTCGCCGATCGTGAGCACTCCGTTGTGCGCCAGCCCGTTGGTCAAGGTCCCGCCTTCATCGCCACGCGGCGTGATGAACGCGCCCGGGACCTTCGCGAAATGAAGCCGATACACGCCAACACCGTCCGGATAGAAACTGTCGACCAGCACCATGTAAGGACCCGCGTTCGTCACGGGCAGCGTCACCCGACCCTCCCTGTCGCCATAATCCGACAGCAGGAGAGCCCCGTCCGCGCCAAACAACCGAATCCGTGGATAAAAATCACTGGTTCCAGACACCTTCCCGACGTTCAAGGCGAGCGTGTCGCCCGGAAGCGCTTCCAGTTCGATGCGGTTCACCCCGCGGACAGGCCGATTGGTGATGCCGCCTTCGACGAAACCGCCCGAAACCACGGTCCACGTCATGGGCGTGCCGGCAAACAGTTCCACCAGGTTCGGAAGACCGTCGCCGTCGAAGTCCTCGTCGCCGTCCGAAATGCCGTTTCCGTCGGTGTCGGGCTTTTGCGGATCGAGGACCAGGAATGTCTCGAGATGATTGGGCAAACCGTCTTTGTCGGAGTCCACGCAAGGCTGGATCACCTCGCAAAGGCCCTTCAGGGTCACATTCCCCACGCCCGTCGATCCCCCTGGGACAACGGTCACCGGAGTGGCCACACCCATCTTCAGGGACTCCCCCTCCCCCTCGCGGGCCACGACCGCTCGAATCTCGGTGGTCGTGGCGACGCCCGGGATGCTGAAAAAGCCCTCCGCGCCCGATGTCGAAGTGCCGCCCGCGCCCACCAGCGTGATGGTCACCCCGGTGGCGGCTGAACCGTCCGAGTTGCGCACGAACCCGGTGACGGTCGTCAGCGGATCGCCGGGGGAGACATCGACACGGGCCACGGCCGTCGCGCCCTCATTCACGGCGGTGAGGAAAGCCGTGCCTTCGCGCACCGCGGTCACGACCCCATCCCGGTTCACGGTGGCGATGTTGGGATTGCTCGTCCGATACACCGTCCAATCCACGCGGCGGCTCACGTCGCGGGTCGAACCGCCTGGAAAGCCCGCCGTCACCCGAAGGCGGGTGGTCTGCCCCAATCGCGTGAGCGTGGGCGCATCCGGCACCGCGCGAAGCGCCTCCGGCAACGCCGGCGGCGTGTCCGTGAACGTGAGATCGGCGTCCGTCAGCCGAAACGCCTGTCCCTGTCGGATCTGAAATGGATCCGTGAACACGTACCGGGTCCGACCGTTCTTCGTGCTGAAACCCGTCAACCGGACGAAATCGTCACTGAGAAAATCCGGTGTGCTGCCCGGTCCATTCGCCCCGAACAAGTCCGGTGCCGAGACATTCGGGATCCGAAAACTCCCGTCCGCGTTGGCCTGCACCGTCTGCCCCGCCACCGTGAGGGTCCATGTCTGGTCGAGGGGTTGGGCGATGACGGGTAAGGCAGAACCACCGATCAGCCCTAGTGTGCCGATGACCACGAATCTCAAAAGACTCCTCCTCACAGTCCTCCTCCTCTCATGCGGACGCTGCATGCTGCGGTCGTCAATGCCAGTGGGTTTCGTGCCTTGGAAAGTGTCTGAAAAATCGGATGGTGCCTGTTTTCACAAAAAGGGCTGGAGAGCGAGGAGTGACGAGGGAGCATACCCGGCAGCGGTCTGTGACCGAGGAGCAACGAAGCCAGCTGACCCCTTTTGTGAAAACCCTCCGGGCGACGGTTCTTTCGGGCGATGCCTTTCTTGGCTCGAACGTCACCGCCCGCTGCGCGGATGCTCCGGTCTAGCGGCCACGACCTCCCCCACAATCCCTCGTCCCAGGGCCCATCCCATCTTTCAGACAAACGCTTAAATATCGCATCCGCTCCATCGCCCAACCCACGTCCCCTAGTCTGCGCGTTGAAGGCCAGCGGACCAGCAGAAATGGGGCCCTCCGAGAAAGGGACCTGCCTAGGCCAGGAAACCCTTCCGCATGTACTCCGCCAGAAACACGGACTACCAGCGAGCTGCACAGCTGAAATGTTCGACCAGCCAGAAGATGTCCTCCTGTCCAAGGCGCGAAAACTCAACCCATGCAAGTACACTCCTGCCTCCAAGCTGCGCGGCGGAGAAACCTGAGACAGCACATAGGACTGGCTGCGGGCGAGCCGCACAGAAAAACTACTCTGAACAATGCCAGCGTCATCAGAAATGTGTCCACTCGCTATCCAACCCGCCCTTAACCGTCCAGCGGGCAAATCGAGCACCGGGCCGGCCGAGGGCGGCTGTTTCACGACACCGGTAGATTCGCGGCACTCGCACTCAATTTTACCACGCAATGGCACAAAAAACACGAGGCTCTCGCGAAAATTCCTTTGAAGTATTGCGTGTTCTATTCTCATCGGCAAACCAGCTACTTGCATTTTGCAATGAAACTATCAGACCGATGGCGAGCCAGAAGTTTCCTGAGCGCTAGGTTCCTCATTTAATTCCTTCTTGATGCGATCACGTTCCCGCTTGAGCTCTTCCAATTGTCTCTCGATTTCCCTTTTACGCCTGGAGTTGTTTTGAACATCGTCATTCGAGTCGATGAAGTTCTCGAATGCACGAATACCTTCTTCAAGCACGTTTAGTTTCTCGTGCAGGTTGATAACGCTCTTCAAGACCAGATCTCTTAGCGCCTTGTAGCAGGCTCTAGGATCAGGCTTGGTAAGGCATTGTAGTGTCTTGGCAGCGTTTCCCAAATCCTTTGCATTTTTCTCAGTGAGGTCGTTCCTTGCCTTCTCAAAATCCTTCTTGTGTGCCTCTCTTTCCTTTTCTGCTCGCCGACGAATTTCTTCCGCCGCGATTTCTAGTTCTGACAGGTCCTCAAACTGAGCATCCAACTCTTCAATCTGGTTCCGCTTCTTCTGATCCTCGCAATCATCATCGCACGGCCCACCGAAACTCGGATGTTGTTCGGAAAGATTGGTCTGCCTTTCCCCAAAACCATCCCGCGGGAGCTTTGGCGGGATTGGCACGCCACCCCCAGTCTTCTTGGTCTGAAATCCGGTCGGATCTGTCCAAGAAACCGGGTTGCTTCGAACATAGCAATACAATCCCATTCCATCCACATAACCTCTCGGATCGCGCTGAAGAAAGCGTCCTAGGTCCGATGAGTGATATCGAGCACGGTAAAAGTAAAGACCTGACTCACCGTCCAACCTCCGCCCCGTGTAGCGCAAGAAGTTGACAGCTTCACTCATCCCTCGCACTGAATCGCCTTCGCTATCCAAAACGATTGTCTTGCCATATTCGCGATAAGAATAGCGTTCAACTACCGCGCTAGACCCGTCGGTTAAGGCTGTCACCGAATCTATGTGATTCTGGTGATAGAAGTAGCGGTCTCCGCCGCTCGTCAGCTCCAAGACTTCATCCACCCGCGGCCCGAAAACGTACTGCCTCGCCACCGCGCCGTTTTCGCGCTCCTCGATCTCGTGGACCCGGTCGAGGAGGAACTCCGTGGTCACACCGCCCGTCGTCTTCATCACGCGCCGGCCACCCGCGTCGTAGACGTAACGAGCGATCTCGGCGTCGGCGGAGTCGGTAATCCGCACCAATCGGTTCGCGAAGTCGTAGTGGAATCGCCTCGAGCCGTCGTTGACCAGGTTGCCGTTGTCATCGTGGACCTCCGGCACGCCGCCCACGGACGTGTACTCATTCATCTCGTTCACGGCGTAGACGGTCGGCACGCCGTCCTGCGTGCGTCGAGTCCAGTTCCCGACTCCGTCCAACTGGTAGTCCGCCTGCCGCGCCGAAGTGAGCGCCGTCACGTCCGCGTTCACGGTGTCGTTGTTCCGGATTGCCGCCACGGACGCCTCCGGCAGCTCCAGCGCCGCCCGCGTGACGCGGTACGAGGAGTCGTATTCGAACACGTCGACCGTCCCGCGGAACAGGTCCCGCTCGTAACGACGGTTGTCCGCCTTGTCGAAGGCGTGCGCGAATCCCGCGATGAGCGAATCGTCCGCGCGCCGATGTTCGATGCGAACGCGCCGCCTCAGGCCGTCGTAGCCGATGTCGCGCCCGGCACCGTCGTGGAAGGTCATGCGGGTGCCGTTCCCGTGCCTCCGCTCCAGCACGCGCCACGGGCCGAGGTAGTCGTATTCCGCGACAAATGTCGCCGCCCCTTCGTCGCGGATGCTCTCGACACGGTTCAGCGCATCGTAGGTGGTCTGGAGGACACGATCGCCGGGATACCGCAATGACACCCGGTTTCCGACGCCATCGAAGGTCGACAGGATCTCGTGGCTTCCCTGGATCTCCTTCACGAGCCGGTTGAGGGAATCAAACTGAAACCGACAGAGCGCGTCGTCCCCTGCGTTGGCCGGATCGTTGTTGTCGAAGCTCAGCGTGCGCCGGGACAAGCCGTCGTATTCAAACTTCCATTGCGTCGTGCCTTCCACCCCGGGCGCCCGCGTGACGTCCTTCGCCACGAGCCGGTGAACACCGTCGTAGCGATTCTGATGGACGTTGCCCGCGTTGTCCGTGAAGCGGACGACGTTGTCGTCGCCGTCGTACTCGTAGGCCTTGGTCGTGTTGTCGGCGAAGGTCTCCAGAACCCGCCGATTCAGCGCGTCGTACGTGTAGCGCGTGGCATTGCCGTTGTCGTCGATGAGGGAGATCAAACGCGAGTTGCCGTCCCAGGATGAAAGGGTCGTGATGCGGCCGTCGGGATTCGTGGGGTTCGATGGATCGACGGCCCCCGAACCGGTGCCGCCGACGCGCAGGGTGACGATCTCGGCCAGCGGTCGGTTCAAGCCGTCCTGGAGGTAAGTGGTGGTGTTCCCGAGCGCATCCGTCTTCCGAAAGACGTTGTTCCGGCTGTCGTAGGCCAGCGACACCACGTTGGTGAGGTTGTCGATCTCCCGCACCACGCGGTCCAAGGCGTCAAACTCGCGTCGTGTCACGAACCGTTCCTCGGGAACGATTCCTTCCGGGCTGCGCTCAATTTCCGTGGTCGCGACCCGGTTGTGATTGGCGTCATAGGTGAACAGGCGCTCGTTGTTCAGCGCATCGATCTGCCGGATAAGGCGATCCGCGCCGTCGTACTCGAGTCGGAGCGCGTGCTGGTTGTCGTCCAGAACCCGGCTGAGACGTCCGTTCCGGTCGTATTCGAAACGGGTGCTGACCTTGCCATCCCCCGCCGTGAGCGGACCCTCCGGACCGACCGGCGCCACGTTCGAGAACAGGTGCGTATCCCGCTGATAGTCGCGCCCCAGTTCATCGAAGCGCGCCTCCGCACCCGAGAGCAGAACATTGCCTTCGCCGGAGGCATCGGCCGGGCTTGGACCGCCATTGACTCCGAACCGCTGGGCGCGCACGCGCCGGTTAGCCGGGTCGTAGCCAAGTCGCAATTCGTTCCCAACGGCATCCACGGCCCGGACAAGGCGGTCAAACCCGTCGTAATTCAGGACGATCTCCTCCCCCTGCCCGTCGCCGTTGTTGTCCGCGGCGTCCCGGGTCTGTCGAAGCTTTCCGTTTCCGTCGTAGGTGAACGTCCGGGTGCTGGCCAGCGGAGTGCCCGCCCCGCGCGTCACGGCGAACCGCAGGTCCCGCTCGTCGTAGGTGATCTCGACGCTGTTGCCTTCCGGTTGGGTGATGCGAACCAGGTTGTCATTGGAATCGTAGGCGTAGCGCGTGATGAGAATCTGACCGGCGGCCGCCTCCTCGTTCTTCTCCACCAGATTGTCCAAGTGGTCGTACGCGTAGGTCGTGGTCACGAAGCCATCCAGGCCAGGTCCGGTCGCATCGACGTTCTCGACATCCTCCTGAATGAGCTTGTTGTTCGCATCGTAGGTGAAGAAGTGGCGGTAGCGCCGGGGACCCGCGGAAGTTTCGACCAAACGCGACTGCCGCTGGACCACCTGATTCAGGGAATTGACCTCAAAAAGGGTGTCGTTGCCCCGCCCGTCCACCGATCGAATGAGATTCCCGACCGGGTCATAGAATCGCTCGGTCCGGATCCTGACGGGAGGTGAGGTCGAACGGCGACGCGGACCGGACCGGCTGTCCTCGACAACAGCGAACAGATATCCACCCGTGTCGGCGGCGAGCGCGCTCGTCGTGACGGTCGAGGTGCCGTCCCCGTCCGGATCGCGTTCCGGATGGTAAAGGTAGTCGTCCACGTTCCCCTCGGGATCGCTCCTCGAAATGAGTTGCCCGAAACGATTGTAGGCGAAGGTGGTGACGATCGGCTGGGACACCCCCCCTTCGCGCGCCGCTTCCGCCGAATCCGCGAGGAGTCGCACCGTGGGATCCTCCCGGCGAACAATCTGACCGCGAGCCTGGTCGGCGAGGGCGTCCCCGTTGAGGTCACCCTGGTTCAAAGCGATTCCGGCGGACGCCAGAAGCGCCTGGACTTCAGCGGGCGCGCGTCGCATTTCCGCGGCGAGTGCTCCCAGCGAGTTTCCCTCCTGATAGTCGAAGGTGAACCGCGTGGTGTAGCGCGCGGGCGAATGATCGCCGCCGTTCGGCGGGACGTAGGCTGGATCGTTGCCCCTCGCATCGGTCTCGGACAGGAGTTGGTTGAAGATCGGCTCGTAACGACGCGTGATGACGCGCGAAGTCTGATCGCCGCCCCGCGGGCCTGGGAGTTGGGTGACGCGCACCAGATTGCCCTGCTGGTACCGGTCCGGATTGGCGTCGTCGAAGGTGTACAGGACCTGGTTCCCCTCCGGGAAGGTCGTGCTCAGGCGTCTTCCATCCGCGTTGTAGGTATGGCGCGTGACGAAGACGTCGGGGTCCTCGGGGTTGACGTTGCGATCGGTGTAAATGCGCGTCTCCAACGCATTCCCCAGGGCGTTGTGAATGGTTTCGGTTCGGTTCCCGTTGCGATCGACGACCGTGGTCTGATTGACCGGCAGATCCGCCGACGGGGGCGTGACTCCGGGAGAGAGCTGCTGGTAGCTGAACGTGTAGACCTGCTCCGGACCACCGGACTGCTGGGAGATGACCCGGTCGAAGTCGTACGCGTTCGGATTCTCGCCGTAGCGGTTGACCAGATAGCGCTGGCGTTTCGGATCCGTGACCGAGATCAGGTTGTGATTGAGGAACGCCAGGCGTGGATCCGAGGCCGGATTGAATCCCGCGGAGTATTCGTATTGGACGATCTTGCCGTCGGGGAAGTCGTTGCCGTTTGAGGTTCCCGTCACGGCGGGGGAACTGACCGCGCGCAGATCGCCCTCGGCGTCGTAGCCGAAAAAGACCTCGCGACCCATGAAATCCCGGAGGCGCTTGAGACGGCCCTGGGCGTTGTAAGTGAACTCAATGCTGCGCCCCAGGGTGTCGACGACCGTGGTGAGGCGGCCCGACGCGTCACGGAGGAACGTCATGGTATTGCCCAATCTGTCCTCCTGTCGGGTCATCAGCCCCGTGACGTCGAAGTGCGTCTTGAACCCGTCGGCGTCGCGGAGGGTGAAAGTCCCGTCGGAATTGGCGAAGAGCTGGTCGAAGTACCCGCGCGGCGAAACGAACCTTCCATCAGCCCCGTCGAAGGCGTAGGTGTCCGTCCGGGCGAATCCGTTCAACAGCACCACGTCGCGGGTGCCAGCTTCCGGCGAAGGCACGAACAGCCGGCGGTTATGGTTGAAGTCCCAGTTGAAACCCATGGGTCCGTTGTAGTTGTACTGACTCCGGTACACGCGGGTGAACTTGAAGGGAAAACCCCGTCCGGGAATTTCCAGGTCGGTCTCCTCGACGATGAGTTCCCCGGTTGCGGCAATCACGGGATCGCCTGCGGTATGCTCGTTGTCATCCAGCGGGGCCGCTTGGGAGCCCGGGCTGTTGTTCGGTGTATTCGAACTGGGCGGTTGGTCCGGTTCTTCGGGTGGCGGGGCGTCCGGATCCTTCTCCTTGGGAAAGAAGTACTCCACAAAATCCCTCCATAGGTCCTTCAAGCATTCGGTGATGACGGAGTACGGAGGGCAATTGCAGCCCCATCCGGAAATCGTCAGTCCCGCTCCCGGATCGCAGACGATCCGGCTACCGTCCTCGACCACATGCCCGCTGGCCACGATCTCGAAGCGCTCGGTGTCGTGGTTGAACGTCAGGAAAAAGGCGGCCGCACCCGGCGCGAGGCCGCTCATGTTCGGGTACTCCACCTGAACCGGTGGGTCGAACGTCGCTCCGCCCGGCTGCAGGGTCCACGCGAAGGGCGGGGAAGCGCCATCCGGCATGGGCATGGGAATGTCGTCGTGATGGACCTGGTTCAGGGAAAGAAGCGCGGGGCGCGACGGACTGACGATCTCGCCGTCGGGGTGCTTCATGGAATTGGCAGCGATCGTCATCCGCAGGCCTTCCATGCCCTCGCAGGTCAGGACGATGTCATTCGTGCCGGCGTACCAGCGGGCGTTGTTGGGGTTCAGGCGCGGAAGCAGGACCGGGAGCGGCAAGGAGTTCTCCGCGTTCGGCACGACGACGAGGGTGTATTGCAGCGACGGAAACGAATTGGTGGGGATCGGGTCGTCTCCCACCGTCGTCACGGTCAGACCATTCACGTGGAGGTGTCCCGCTCCCGAGGCGACGTTCTGCAGTCCAAAACGTCCGTCGACATCCGAAACCGTCCTGTACATCGCTCCGGCCACTTCCAGATCGATGGTCGCGCCGCCCAAGGGCTGGAACGCGTTGTCCTGGACGAGACCGACGAAGGACGTCGGCTGGCCCACGACTCGCTGGAGACCGTGCAGGACGAAGGTCGCCGGCATTCCTGGATTGCCCGGGAAGGTCGCCTCCACGATCTGATTGCCCCCCTGTGGGCCCAGGGTGAAATCCACCTCGGCGTGGCCCGTGACCGACGTCAGCACGGTCACCTCGGGGCTGCCCCCGGCGGCATGTTGTCCGACGGAGTGCAGCGCCACGCTGCCCACCGGGCGACTCGCCCGCAGCCCCGGACCCGCCGGACTGGCGCCATCAGGCCCGGCGATCGGCACCAGGGATCCTCCGCCCTGGACGACACTGAACGTCACGGGAATTCCAGCCGCTGGGTTGTTTCCGTCGCTGACCCAGACCTTCAGCGGCTCGGGAGCCGGAGCGAAGGTCTCTCCGCGCTGATGGTTGCCCGATCCGATGTTGATCTGGCTCGCCGGTCGCGCGCGCGCTGACGAACAGAAGTAAACCCTCTCATCGATGCCCTCCGCCGACGCGGTGACGCGATTGTTCGCGTGGCCGGCATCGGTGCCGGTCGTCCACCAGACCCGAGCCTCGCCGTTGGCGTCGGTGCGCAACGCGACGGACATCGTGCCGTTGGTGGAGTAGTCGCTTCGCGTGAGAATGTCTTCGGCCAGTTGTTCGGGGTTGACCGCGAGCAACCGACCGTCGCTTCGGGTCACCCGAAATTCGATCGCTCGTCCCGCCATCGGCGCGCCATTCGCCTGAGTGGCCCGCACCACGAGCGGCGCGGGAAGGCGTTCCCGAATGTCCGTTTCCTGCAAATCCCCGGAAATCGCCAGCAATCTCGGGCCCGATGGCACCTGCCGGGTGACCGTCAACCGGCGGGTCATGGAATTCCCCAATCGATCCGCCGCCACGACCACGATGGTGTTCACTCCAACGTTCAATGGCACCGGCCCGCGCTCGAAGGTACCGTTGGGCCCAATGCCAACGTCCACCCGGGCGGCCTCGCCGTTGACCATCACGCTCAATCCCAGAAAGCCGCTCAACGCATCCCCGACCCGTCCCGCCACGACCGTCGTTTCCGTGGTCAGGACGGAGTTGCTGGCGGGCGTATCAATGAACAGGTAGGGAGGGGTGGAGTCCTGCAGAATGTCGATGGGAGCCAGCGGACTGGACAACCCGGCTTCATCCACGGCGCTGACGAACAGTCGGTTCAGACGGTTCGCGGTCAGCGGCACCGTGAGTTCGAATCCCCCACCCCCGTCCACCCTGTTCGTGACGTACGCCGCGCCGCCCTCCACCCGTATCAGCGTGTTCGTCGGTCCCCGGCCCGAGAAGACGACGAAACTCGAGGTGGTCGCGTTGGTGGGATACGTGAGGGTCGGCGTTTCCGGAACCGGGGGACGGTCCGGGACGAACGGGTGGGTTCCTTCAGCGCATTCACGCAAGGTGGTTTTGCCGTCCCCATCCGGATCTTGGGAGGCGTCATTGACGACGAGCGGGTCGAGCAACGGCCTGTGTTTCAGTTCGCAAATGTCGTCCAAGCCGTCGCCATCCGTGTCGAGGGGCGCCGAAACGGGAACTCGCTGAACACGGTAGAAGGCGGCTCCGCCCAAAGGAGTCGAATCCGACAACTGCCCGACGCCCGAGACTCCCGCCTGCACATCCCTGGCCGTCAGAATGGCGTGAACCTGCTCCCCCTTGCGGAGAATGTAGTAGGAATCCGGGTCGGAATCGTGGCGAAGAACCAGCCGCCCGTTCGCTCCAATCGCGTAGTCCTCAATCCTGGGTTGTTGGGCCGTGGCCTCCCTGGGGAGACCTAGGTGGGTCATCCACGCGAGAACCAAGGCTCCCACCCATTCGAATCCACGCCATGCCCGACCGACCTTGGTTTTCGTACCCGTGGCCATGAAGAGGGCGCGAACCTAGGGACTGCCATCGGACGGGCAAGCCATTTCGGCCGCGGTGTCGGATTGCGCCGAAATCGGCGGCGTCCTCGGGGTTCCACCTCATTCCAGGACTCGTCCAAGCAGAAATCGACTACCCCGATCGCCGGCGGCGCCTTCGGTTCTCCCAGGGGAACTTCGAACCGCGTGTTACCTCGCGGCGCGGGCCCTTAATTCCTCCTTGGAAGCCCGAGTGCGGCTCGCGGAGCGAACCGCTCCCAACCCTCCGGCTCCAGGCCAAGGAGGCCCCTGAATTGAAGAAGAAAAAGAAAACGCGGGCGGCCCCGGTCGGATCCACCCAACCCAATTCAACTCAACCCAACCCGACTGAACTCAACTCAAACCTCAATCGTCATCAAACCATCCTCATGAAAACAAAACTCGCACTCTCCATGCTCGGAATCGCTTCGGCGGGCCACGTCGCGCTCGCCGGAGTCATCGCGGACGCTCCCCTCCCCGGATTCGATCCCAACCTCTTCCGGACCGCCGCGACGACGCAGTTCGACGGGTTCGTCAAGGGTTACCAACTGGCCGTCGTCAAGGACGGCGTGATCCTGGGCTGGGCCGCCGACGGAGTGGCCGTTGACCGCGACGACGCGCGCGATCCCATGCCGATGAATGTGTCCGTTCCGATGAATGTCGGCAGCAACGTGAAGATGGTGTCCGCCGTCGCGCTCTTGTCGTTCTTCGAGAAGGACACCTCCCGGACGGTGAGCCAGTGGCTCGACGAGAATGTCATCGACTACATGCCCCAACTCTGGCGCAACACCTTCCTCGGGTCCTCGGATCCTTGGAAACAGGCGGTCGCCAATGTCACCTTCCGTCACATCCTTCAGCACAAGTCCGGGATCGACGACGACAAGAACATCATCGACGACGGCGTCAACCCGGCCAACCTCGGGATCCAGCGGAACTATCACAACAACAACTTCACCCTGATCCGGATCTGCCTTCCCTATCTCGTCGATCCCTTCTGGGGTCAGCAGTTGGATCAGGCCGTCGCGAACCGCAACGCGACCGATCTCCGCGACGAATTCCTGGATGGCGAGCTGCAGCGCTGGTTCCGGAATTACATGCAGGCCGAGGTGTTCGACCGCGTCGAGGTCGAGAAGAGTCCGGCGATCTCACTGCCCGACGGCCAGTGGAAATCCCATCTGCGCCCCGGTTGCTCGCACGAGACCTATGTCACCGCTCCGATTGTGTCCCTGCTCAAATGGGGCCTGCCGGGCGACGTGCCGCTGCTTGGCGACATGGATGGCGATGGAACCGACGATTTCGTGGTCTGGCGCCCGAGCACCGGCCAGTGGTTCGTTCGTTCGTGGACCCAGGGAGTCCTTGTGAGTGGGCTTTCGTGGGGAATCGCCGGCGACAAGCCGCTCGTCGGCGATGTCGACGGCGACGGCGCCGAGGACCTGGTCATGTGGCGGCCGTCCAACGGAAAATGGTACGCGAAGAAGCTGAACGGCGCGGTCATCCTCACCGGACTGAGTTGGGGAGTCTCGGGGGACATTCCCTTGCTGGGAAACGTCGACGTCCACAAGTCCGATGACGAGCTGGTGATCTACCGGCCGTCGACGAAGCGCTGGTTCGCGAAGCGCGCGAACGGAACCGTGGTGTTCAGCAACCGGAACTTCGCCCTTGATGGAAGCTACCAACCCCTGCTGGCGGACCCCAACGGCGATGAGATCCTGGGGCCTGTCGCATGGCGGCCGGCCGAAGGGGAATTCGAAGTGACCCTGATGACCTCCACGACGACGCTCGGAACGAAGACCGTGAGTTGGGGAAAGTCGGGTGACATCCTGCTCGCGGGGGACATGGACGGCGACTCACGCGATGAATTCGTCGTGTACCGCCCATCGACGCACCAATGGTGGTGCCGCGATCTCGAGGACCGCATTCTCTTCCAGGGTATGGCCTGGGGCGCCGGGGTGGTCACACCGCTCCTCGGTGACATCGATGGGGATGGTCAGGACGACCTGGTGACCTTCCGGAACAACACGGGCCGGTGGAGCGCCGCGGGCCGTCGGTACGCCATGGGGTACCCGAACGTGGACGCGGACGCGGGCATCCCGGTGAAGCACAAGCGGGATCCCATCGACGAATGCAATTCGGCGGGCGGCTACTGGTTCTCATCGGTCGAGTACGCGGCCTGGGCGGCGACCTTCGGGGGCGGAGGCACGTTCGTCAGCCAGGCCGTGCGAGATCTCATGTTCGACGATTCGTCCGCGACCACCCGCGACAACCGCCTCGGGTGGCAGACGACCCTGGATACCGACAACGAGTTCAGCTTCGTCCAGGACACCTACGGAATCCGGTACCTCCCGTACCACACGGGCGTCGACGAGAACTTCCGAAGCGCCTTTGTCCGGCTCCCGGGCGGTTTCTACGGCTTCGTCGTCGCGAATTCACCCGACCTGTCGACGAGCGCGCTCGCGAAGCGGCTGTTGAGGTCGTGGATCACCGCCATGGGCGGAACCACGGCCCAGGGGGGAGTCACGTGGCCGGTCTTCCAGGTCGTGCCGCTCAATCCCAATTCCAATCCGACCTCGCCCAGCCTCCAGTCCGTCAACACCCAGCCTGGGTGGTCCGTCGAGGAAGTGGAAACGGAGAACGCGGATCTCGGGTCGGTTCCTTCGGGTGAAAGCCCGGACACCGAGTCGAAACCGGAATTGGGCGACGACCAGCCGACCATTCGGGCGGACGCCGAGGACTTCCGGAAGGTTCTTGGGAGTCCCCTGGATTCCACCTCGACGTCCGAGAGTCCCATCGTGTTCGAAGCCCACATGATCGAGGATCGTCTCGCCCTGACCTTCAGGACTTCGAGCCCGATCCCCGACGGGGTGACGGTGCGGGTCGAAGCCTGCGGTGATCTCGAGGCCGGCGTCTGGGAGCCCTTGGCGACATGGGTTGGAGGTTCCCCCGTGTGGACGCTGGAAAACCCAGCCGCCGTGGTCGAGTTCCATGACGCGTCGGGCGCGATCACGGTCATCGATTCCGTCGCCACCACCCCACGGATCCAGCGCTACATGAGGCTGATCGCCGTGGGCGCACAGTAACGGCGAACAAGGCCGCGGGGCGGCGAAGCGAAGAAGCGACGGGGCGACCTCGGGGTCGCCCCGGTTTCATCTCTTAGACGGGTTGCGATTGCGGCTTGAGACATGACGCGGGCTTATCGAACATGCCGCCCGTCCATGGAGCCTGCCCCCGAAACGCCCCCGCGGCCAAACCCAAGTACGAAAGCGCGCGCCATCGGGGACGACTCCCAACGCCGCCGCCGCCGGAAGCGGCGTTCCAGTTCCTCGGACCGCGCCCCGAAGTCCCACGCCCTGTGCGACCGGCTTTCCGGCGGACTCATCCTCTTCCTCGCGGTTTTCACCCCCTGGGCCTTCGGCACGACTCAGGAATGGTCGGTCTGGGTCGCCAACATCGCCTGTTACGCCTTGGGGATCCTTCTCGCCGCCAAGTGGATCATCCGCCGCCAGGAAGGCTTCCAACCGCCACGCTGGGGCGAACCGATCGTTCTCGCCGAGGGTTCCGGCGAGCTGGCGGCGCCCCGCGCGCCCACGGACGGCGCCACCCGGGCGATGGCGGTTCTCACGGGCGTTCTCCTGCTCTACATCCTGGTCAGCGCGCTGAATGCGCGAGCCGCCTACGATCCGGTCAAACGCTCGTTCGAATACCTGCGCGACCCGATCCCGTGGCTGCCGCAGAGCTACGACCGCACGGCCACATGGTTCGCGTTTTTCCAGTACCTGGGGATCGCCTGCGCGTTCTGGGCGATCCGGGACTGGCTGATTCAGCGCTTCGGGAGTGACACCCGTCAGGATGACGCCCCGAGCTGGGCGGACACCCAGGCGCACGTCGTCATTCCAGCCCGGCTCCAGGTCCTCCTCTGGGTGCTTTGCCTGAACGGAGCGTTGCTCGCGCTGATCGGTATCCTCCAACGGGCCGGCGGCACGAGCCGGCTTCTCTGGATCCTCGAATCGGCCGCCCAGAAGCCCGCCGACCACGTCTTCGGTCCCTGGTCCTACCGGGGCAACGCGTCGCAGTATTTCAACCTCCTCTGGCCGGTCTGCCTCGCCTTCTGGATCTGGGCGCAGGAACGCGCCCACCGCGCCGTGGTTCCCCGCCTGGGCCGACTGGATGGCCCCCAGATCCTGCTCCTTCCCTGCGCCATTTTCATGGCGGCGTGCCCGATGATCTCCAGCAGCCGCGGCGGCGCGATCATCAGCATCGCCATCGGCGCCTTCGCCATCCTCCTGCTCCTCTTCACCGGCCGCCGCGAAATCTCGCCCCCGCTCCGCTGGATCACCGTCGGCGCCATGTTCGTCGCCGCCACCGCGGCGCTCGTCGGCGGCTGGACTTCGGTTCGCGACCGGCTTCTCCGAACCGATCGTTCGTTCTTCACCGGGATCGAAAGCCGTACCGACGACTTCACATTTCTGCTTCGTCTCCGGGTTCCCGACCAACCGCCCAGCAAGGAGACCGCCCTGGCCGGACTGTCCCGGGATTCCAGGCAACTGTGGCTTCCGAATTCGGTCATCGCGCGGCTCACCCGCGACGGCGGCTTTCAGGTTCTCTTCTACGGCGCCTCGAGAACCAATGTCGGGATCCTGACCGCGGAGAACTTCGTTCAGAACCACGCCGGCAGGGAGATTCAACTGGCCCTCGTGCGCCACGACGGCATGCGCCTCTTCGTCGATGAAACCGAAGTGCCCATGGTGCCTTCGCCGTCCACCACCTCCTTCCGCTGGGACGGCCTCGCGTCCACCCGGTTTGTCCACGGCTCCGACCCGTCCGTCACCGCGGTCGCGCTCGTCAACAGCGCCACCGACATCGAGGACCTGGCCCTCGTCTCGAAGCTCCCCGCCTCGGGGCTCGCCGAATCAGTTCTCGGCCGCAACACGCTGGCGAACGACGCCGTGCTCAACACCAACGAACTCGCCTTCGCGGAAGGGGTCACCGGCGAACTCATGACCCGTCCGGCGGACCCAAATACCCGCTGGATGCGGATCCGTCGCGAAGGCGGCCCCGGCTTTGTCGCCGTCCGCCGTCTCCTGCCGGAACTCGAGAAGAGGGCTCGCGGTCCCATGCGCGCCCGCTTCTCCGCTCTGAACCCGTCCAACGACCCGCTCATCCTCGCGGTCACCCTCGACGGCGGGAATCCCTTCCTCGTCGAGATCCAGGGTCGTTCCGAGCTGGCCGTCAACGCTCCCGTCCGGGCCCCCCA
This sequence comes from Limisphaerales bacterium, assembly GCA_050250555.1. GTDB lineage: Bacteria > Verrucomicrobiota > Verrucomicrobiia > Limisphaerales > CAIMTB01 > CAIMTB01. Next base: position 8,505 of record JBFWOK010000072.1, on the reverse strand, counting down.
TTCGCAACCCCCGAAGGTGCTCGATGTCTACCTCGCCGACGAGGACGGCAACGCCATCACGGATGTCCCGACGGGGAAGCACTTCGCCCTTCGCGAACTCCGACTCCAGACCGACGGAACGCTCTTCGTCCGCACGCTTGACCAGCAGCCGAAATTCTCGGACCTCAGCGATCGCATGTCGGGTCGTGGCGAGATCTACGCGAACGCCCGGCGCATGGCCGACGACTACGTCTGGTGGGGGAGCGGAGCGGGCACGTTCACGACGCTGTACCAGTTCTATCTCCAGCCCGGCCAGGCCTGGGCCGCCTACGCGCACCACGACTGGCTCGAGACCCGCATCACCTTCGGACGCGTCGGCCTCACGCTGATCGCCCTCATGCTGGCCCTGCTTTTCGCGCGCTCGTGGATCGGCCGCGGCCTTCCCGTCTTCGCCATTCTCATCGCCTTCTGGTGGCTTGCGCTCGCCGGGTGTCTCACCCACGCCGTCTTCGACTTCCCGTTCCAGGTCTATTCCGTTCTCTTCCTCTTCACGCTCCTGTCCTCCGTCCTCCTCGTCCTGACGGGCACCCGGCGCCGTTGACCCAAAAAACTCGCCGCAAACCCGCCCGGCGGGCGATACTCGCCGCCATGATATCCAGGTCCGCGTTCGGGGCGTGGCTCGGCTTCGGCGTCGGCGTCGGCTTGCTCTTCGGGACCTTCGTCGTCCCGCTCAACGCCGGTTCGGCAACGTCCACGGCGTCCACCGCGTCCACCCCGTCCGCTCCGCCCGCCACGGCCGGTGGCTCCACGGACTTCAACCGGGACATCCGCCCGCTCTTCGCCCGCCATTGCACGGCCTGCCACGGTGGCGTGAAGGCCGCCGGAAGGATCTCGTTCGTTTACCGCGACCAGGCGCTCGCCGAGGGCAAGTCCGGAAAACCCACCATCGTCCCCGGCGATCCCAACGCCTCCGAACTGATCCGGCGCGTGGTGTCCAAGGACCCGGACGAGCGCATGCCCCAACCCGACCACGGACCCGCCCTTTCCGACGCGGAAGTCGCCACCCTCCGGACGTGGATCGCCGAGGGCGCCCCTTGGAGCGAGCACTGGTCCTTCGTCCCACCCCGGGATCCACCCCTGCCCGACACGCTCGATACCCGCTGGAGCCGCGTCCCGTTCGACCGCTTCATTCTCGCCGCGCTGGAAGCCCGCGGACTCAAGCCGTCCCCGGAAGCGAACGCCGCCCAATGGCTTCGACGCGTCACCCTCGACCTCACCGGCCTTCCTCCGACCGTCCAGGAGTACGAAGCCTATCTCGAAGACCGGGAATCAGATCCCCGCGCGGCCCGTGAACGGGTCGTCGACCGCCTCCTCGCCTCGCCTCGCTTCGGCGAACGCTGGGCCGCGGTGTGGCTCGACCTGGCGCGTTACTCCGACACCTATGGCTTCGAAAAGGATCCGCACCGCGACATCTGGCCGTGGCGCGACTGGGTCATCCGCGCCTTCAACGCCGATATGCCCTTCGACCAGTTCACCATCCGACAGCTCGCCGGCGACCTTCTCGAATCCTCCGAAGCCGACGACCTGCTCGCGACGGCGTTCCATCGAAACACGCAGAACAACACGGAAGGCGGCACCGACGACGAGGAGTACCGCACCGTCGCCGTGCTCGACCGCGTCAACACCACCTGGACCGCGTGGCAGGCCACAACCTTCGGGTGCGCCCAGTGCCACGCCCACCCCTACGATCCCATTCCCCACCGCGACTACTACCGCTTCGCAGCGTTCTTCGACAACACCGAGGACTGCGACCAGAACGATGACTTCCCACGGGTTCTTTTCCCCAACGACTCCGCGCGCCGCGATGAGATCGTCGGACTTCAAGGCAAGGCGCGCAACCTCCGCGCCGCCCTCCATGACGACGCCCTCGACGTGGCCCGCACCGTGACCGACTGGGTGGCGATGAAGCCCGCGTCCGCCAAGACCACCGGCGGAACGCTCACGATCGCCGAGGATGGCCGGATCCATTCGGGTGGCACCCTGCCGGTTCAGGTCACCTACACGATCACCGTTCCGGCGGTCCCAGGTCTGACCGCGCTCCGAATCGGAATCTTCCCCGATTCCGACGATCCGAAGGCCGCGCCCGAGCGCGGGCAGATTTTCTCGAAGATCCGGGTCGCGCTCGTTTCACCCGGAACCACCAACAGGCCGGTCCGGCTCAGCGAAGTCATCGCCGACCACCTCGCGGGACCCTTCGATCCGACCCAGGTCATCGACGCGGGGGGTGGGTTCGGCAGCTACCCGGTCATGAAAGGGCCCCGGCAGGGAATCCTCGTTCTCTCCGAACCGCTGGAGGCCCCCGCGAACGCGACCCTGGAGATCACCCTCGAACACGGGATCGCCTCCAACAGCGGCGTCCAGGGCTGCGCCCTACGTCATTTCGGTTTCGCGGCATCCGCCGACACGCGCTTCACGCGCGTGGTCAACGCCCCCGAACGCCTCGCCCGCTGGAAAGAACTCCGCGACCTCCAGGCGCGCTGGAAGGATGTCCCCGGTCCGCGAGTCCCCGTCCTGCTCGAACGCTCCGCGGCCGCCACGCGCGAAACGCGCGTGTTTATTCGCGGCAATCGGATCAATCGCGACGAGGCCGTCGAACCCGGAATCCCCGATATCGTCCGCCCACCCCGCGCTTCGGACACCCTCAACCGCCTCGATATGGCGCGCTGGCTCGTCGGCGAACAGAATCCCCTCGCCGCGCGGGTTCTCGCGAACCGGCTGTGGGCCGAGATGTTCGGCCACGGCATCGTGGAAACCCTCGAGGACTTCGGCACCTCCGGCGCGCGACCCACGCACCCCGAGCTTCTCGACCATCTTGCCCTTCGCCTTCGCGGAGAACTGGGATGGTCCGTGAAACGATTCCTCCGCGAGATCGCCCTGTCCTCGACGTACGCCCAGAACAACCGCATTCCACGTGAACTCCAGGAGTTGGATCCCGGCAACCTGCTGTACGCCCGCGGTCCGCGCGCGCGCCTAACGGCGGAGATGATCCGCGACCAAGCGCTCGCGCTGTCCGGCACGCTGTCCCCCAAGGCGTTCGGACCGCCCGTCTACCCGCCCCAGCCCGACGGCGTCTGGAACACCGTCTACAGCGGGGAACGATGGAAGACCTCCGAGGATGCCGACCGATTCCGCCGCGCGATCTACACCTATCAGAAGCGGACCAGCGGCTATCCGGTGTTCCTGACGTTCGACGCTCCGAGCCGCGACACCTGCACCGCGCGCCGCATGCCGAGCAACACCCCGCTTCAGGCGCTCACCGTCCTCAACGACCCGGCCTTCATCGAAATGGCCCAATCGCTCGCCAACCGGATGGAAGCCGTCGGTGACTCTCCCCGGAACCGCATCCGGTACGCCTGCCGACTCCTCACCCTCGACGCGCCGCCGCGCCCCATGGTCGACAGCCTGCTGAAGCTCTACCAGGGCGCCCTCGACGATTTCCGGGCCGACCCCGCCTCGTCCGACCCGCTGGCCCCAAGCCCGGAACGGGCCGCGCTGGTCCTGGTCGCCAACACGCTCCTGAACCTCGACCTCGCCCTCAACCGCTGAACCCTCGACTCGACGCCCGCCATGAAACAACCCTCTGACCCGGCCCTTTGGAGGCACGACGCGCTGCTTCACCGGACTCGTCGTCATTTTCTTCGGGACTGCGGCACCGGACTCGGCGCGCTCTGGCTCGCCACCCAATCCGGACGCGCCTGGGGCGCCGACGGAGCCCTTGCCCGGGACATGGCCCGCCCACTGACCCCCACGTCGCCGCCGCTTCCAGCCCGGGCCAAACGGGTCATCTACCTCCACATGGCCGGCTCGCCCAGCCAACTGGAGTTGTTCGATTACAAACCCGAACTCGCCCGCCAGGACGGCAAGGATTGTCCCGCGTCCCTGCTCGCCGGCAAACAGTTCGCCTTCATCCAGGGCGTTCCCAAGATGCTCGGTCCCCAGTTCCCGTTCCGCCAGCACGGCCAAAGCGGGCAATGGGTCTCCGATCGCCTCCCTCACTTCGCCTCGGTCGTGGACGACGTGTGCTTCATCAAGTCGATGGTCACCGATCAGTTCAACCACGGCCCCGCCCAGCTCCTGATGCACACCGGGACCCAGAATCCCGGGGCCGCCAGCGCCGGCGCGTGGGCCACCTACGGACTCGGCGCCGAAAACCAGAATCTCCCCGGCTTCCTCGTCCTCACCAGCGGGGGCAAGAACCCCGACGCGGGCAAATCCGTGTGGGGCTCCGGATTCCTCCCCTCCGTGTACCAGGGCGTTCAGTGCCGGTCGCAGGGCGATCCCGTCCTTTTTCTCTCCAACCCCGCGGGAATCAGCCGCGGACTCCGCCGCCGATCGCTCGACGCCCTCCGCGAAATCAACGAAAGAACGGCCCGCGAGGTCGGCGATCCCGAAACGCTGACCCGCATCGCCCAGTACGAACTCGCGTTCCGCATGCAGGTCGACGCCACCGACGCGTTCGACTTCTCCCGCGAACCCGCTTCGATCCACGAACTCTACGGCACTCAGCCCGGCAAGGAGTCGTTCGCGAACAACTGCCTTCTCGCGCGCCGACTCGCCGAACGCGGCGTGCGCTACATCCAGCTCTTCGACTGGGGCTGGGATTCCCACGGCGCGGGCGAATCCGAGGCCCTCCACCACGGTTTCAAAACAAAGTGCGAAAGCATCGACCGCCCCCTGATGGCCCTCCTCACGGACCTCAAACAGCGTGGGATGCTCGATGACACCCTCGTTGTCTGGAGCGGCGAATTCGGACGCACTCCGATGCGGGAAAACCGCAGCGGCGTCGAAATGAAGCTCGTCGGCCGCGACCACAACCCCGCGGCCTTCACCCTGTGGATGGCGGGCGGCGGCGTGCGCCCGGGCCATACCCACGGCGAAACCGACGACTTCGGATACCAGTCCGTGATCGACCGAGTTTCGGTCCACGATTTCCACGCCACGCTGCTGGCCCTCCTCGGATTTGATCACCTTCGGTTCACCTATCCCGTTTCCGGCGTGAACATGCGTCTCACAAATGTCACCAAACCCGGCAGCCAGGTGATTCGAACCGTCATCGCGTAGCTGCAAATTTTTTCCGCAGTTCCACCCGGTCCCGGGCTAAGAAAATTCGAAGGCGGGGGAAAAACCCTCGACACCTCTCGCCTCGATTCGGCAACTATCCTGCCCGCCAGCAGGATTCCTCCACGACCCCAATTCTTGACCCGCTCGCGTCGGTTGATTCGGCAGGCGGCTGGACCAGGGAATCGATCGGGGATTCGCACTCGATCGCCATCCCATGACGCGCCGAATCGCCACCTCGCCTGCCCAAAATGTCTCGGATCCGAACCCGGCCGGGCCCTCGTCCACGCGTCCTTCCGTCCACGCTCCCAGCCCCGTGAAACACGGGTCCGGATCGTCGGCGCCGACCGCCATCCCCATCCTTCCGCGAGCGTTCCATGTCCGCGTCGCCGCGCTCGCGTTCGTGCTCGCCTTGGGTTCTCTAGCGACTTCCCGGCGCGCCTCGGCCACTCCCATCTCGTATCAAGGCCGACTCGTTGACGGCGGCACGCTCGCCAGCGGCGCCTACGAAATCACCTTCCGCCTCTTCGACGACGCCACGGCCGGCTCCCAGATCGGCGCCAGTCTCGTGAAGGATCCTGTGACCGTGCAGAACGGGCTCTTCACGGTGGAACTCGATTTCGGCGACGCCGCCTTTCCCGGCGCCGCCCGCTGGTTGGAACTCGCCGCCCGTCCCAGCGGCAGCGCGAACCCCGCCGAAACGCTCAGTCCGCGTCACACGATTCATGCGGTCCCGTACGCGATCCGAGCGTTCTCCGGTTCGGGCAACGCGTCGGAACTCCTGAGTGGCACGGTTCCCGACGCGCGGCTCGCGCCCACCATCGCACGCACGTCGGATCTGCTGTCCACGAGCAACAGCCTCGCTTCCCTGTGGAGCGACCTTTCCGTACGGCTGACCACCCTGACCGAATCGCTCACCGCCATCTCCAACGCCGCCCAATCCACCATCCCCGCCGGCATCAATGTCGTCTCGGCCGATCCCGCCGACGCCGGCCTTCTCGGCCAGGGATTCGTCCGGTTCCTGACCATCCCCGCAACCGGCTGGGTTCCAGGAGCCGCCGGCGGTCTGAGCGCGCGCTCCGCCCATTCATCGGTCTGGACGGGACAAGCCCTGATCCTCTGGGGAGGCACCACCGGCGGCGGCAATCCCTCGGCGTTGGGATCCCGCTACGAACCCGCGTCGGATCAGTGGTTCCCGCTTTCCGAGATCAATCCGCCCGCCGCGCGACACGGGCACTCCGCCGTCTGGACTCCCCAGGGCATGCTCCTCTGGGGCGGATTCGGCGGAGGATTCCTGGCGTCCGGCGCCCGATACTCGCTCGATACGGCGAACTGGAGTCCGCTCCCATCGCTCAACGCCCCCTCCGCGCGCGACGAACACGTCGCGGTTTGGACGGGAAGCCGGATGATCGTCTGGGCAGGCCGGAACGCGGGGGGCCTGCTCGCCGATGGCGCGCTCTACGACCCCGTCGCGCAACAATGGACTTCCCTCGCGCCGACGGCCGTGACGGAGGCGCGCCAGGACGCGGTCGGCGTATGGACCGGCTCCCAATTCGTGGTGTGGGGCGGCCTCGGCACTTCGGGCGAACTCGGGACCGGCGCCCGTCTGCCCCTCACCGGCGGCGCCGTTCCCGGTGCCTGGTCCGCGATCGCAACCACCGGCGCTCCGTCCGCCCGGGTCGGACACACCGCCGTCTGGACCGGCCAGCGCGTGATCGTGTGGGGCGGTCATTCGGGATCGCTCTTCCACGGAACGGGCGCCGCTTACGATCCTGACCAGAATTCCTGGCAATCACTCCCCTCCGTGAATGCCCCGTCCGCCCGGACCGGCCATGTCGCCGTCTGGACCGGCGAGGAGATGCTGATCTTCGGCGGCCGCGACGCCGGCGGCGATCTCGCCACCGGGGCGGCCTACAACCCGGCCAAAGGCACCTGGCGTTCGCTTCCCGGCACCGGCGGTCCGGTGGCCCGGCATGACGCCACCGCCGCCTGGAGCGGCACCGAACTCCTCGTCTTTGGCGGCCTTCAGGGCAATACCCCCGTCGCCTCCCTTCAGCGGCTCAATCCCCAGCCCACCTGGCACTTTTATCGCAAGCCATGAATCTCCGACTCCTCCCCGTCCTCGCCTGTCTCCTGGCGGCCAGTCCACTCGCGGCCCGGGCCCAGTGGACAACCCAGACGTTCGTGCTCAAGGCCGGCTGGAACGCCGTCTTCCTGCACGTCGATGCGTCCCACGCCACCCTCGATCAACTCGTCGGCATCTCGGCCCCAACCCTGACACCCGTCGACCAGGTCTGGCGCTGGAATCCCGCGCCCGCCACCGGGCAGTTCATTCAGTCCCCCCAGGAACCCGTCCCGGAGGGAAGCCAATGGTCGAGCTGGAAGCGCGCGGACGGACCCGCCTCCACCCTTCAACGGTTGACCGCCAATAGCGCCTACCTGGTCTACACCACCGCCGACTACACCTGGACACTCACTGGAATCCCCATCGCCCCCAGTTACCAATGGTCGACCTCCGGCCTGAACTTCTTCGGGTTCCCCACCGATCCCTCGAGCCCGCCGGATTTCGAGCAGTTCCTCGCCGAGGTCCCCTCCCTTCAGATCGGCGAGATCTTCGGCTATCCGGGCGGGGAGTTCGGCCCGACGAATCCCATCCGCATTTTCGCGCGCCGCGGGACGCCGGTGGTCCGCGGCCAGGCGTTCTGGATCCGGGCCGGTGAGGTCTACAACCACTACTACGGTCCATTCGAAATCTCCGGCCTCGCCCGTGGCCGCCTCGTCTTCGGGGACTCGGTGAGCACGTTCTCCTTCCGCCTCCGCAATCTCACCGGGAGCAATCTCGTCGTCTCCGCCAACCTCCTCGCTTCGGATGCGCCGCCGACCGGCCAAACCGCCATTGTCGGCGTCCCGCTCCTGCTGCTCCGGGGTCCTCTGAACACGACGAACCTCACGCACACCTTCAAACAACTGATCGTCGGTACCCCGCACACGTGGAATCTGCCGCCCCGCGGCGAATCGGGATCAGAAATCGAGGTCGTCATCGGCCTCGATCGCGCCACGCTCACCGATGACGTCGGCGAACTTCTGGCCGGCATCCTCCGCTTCACCGACGGACTCGCCCACACCCGGATCGACGTCGGTGTTTCCGCCGAGGTCCATTCCCACGCGGGCCTCTGGGTCGGCGGCGCCGCCATCACCGGCGTAGGTCAGTATCTGAAAGCCTATGCCCGCGACGAGTCCAGCGCGCCCATCGTCGATACGTCGGGGGCCTACGTGGTCACCAACATCAACACGTTGTTGAAGCCCACGGCCTCCGCGTTCCCCCTGCGGCTCATCGTTCTCAATCCCCCGTCCGGAGGCGGAACCGCCCGCCTCTTCCAGCGGCTCTACCACGGTTACAACGCCATC
>JBFWOK010000071.1:0-32015 GCA_050250555.1 Limisphaerales bacterium | reverse complement strand
GTGCTCCAGGAACTCATCCAGCCGGTTCACCCGGGTCTGAACCTGGAAATGGTCGGGATGCATGGTGCTCAGGAGCAGCGTCCTCAGGCCGGAAGCCCGGCAGAACTCCAGGAAACGCCGCGCATGGGGCAGTTCCTCCACGGAATCCTGCACCTCGCGGAAACGCCCGTGAAACCACGCCTCCAATTGCTCCATCGGAACCTGCGGCGTGTGGCGCTCGTAGAAGCCCGTGAAGGGAAGCCTGAACTCAGCGCGAAACCTCTCCCGCGTCAGGGGCTCGCATCCCGCCAGTTTCAACGCGTGGTTGGTCGCCTCCAGCACCGCCGGCAAATCATCCACCAGCGTCCCCGACCAATCAAAAATCACGTTCCGAATCACCGCGCCACGCTAGCAACGCCCCCGCGCGCGGCAACCATCCCCCGACCCCCACGCCGTCGCCCCGTCCTTCTCGGGCGGGGGGCCCATCTCCGAGTTGTCGGCGCTCCCGCGATGAACGCCTGCCAGTGATGCGCGCTGTCGGGGTCGGAATCGGAATCGGAATCGGAATCGGAATCGGAATCGGAATCGGAATCGAAACGGACACGCGCGTTCTCGACCGAGATCGGAGCGTCGGACCCTGAACGATACCGATTCCAACCCCGATCCCGATCCCGACCGTGCGGGAACACCCACAGGATGGAAACGCGCCCGGGCCGGGAGGAACCCCGGTTTTCCTTGGTCGCACACCCCGTTTCCGGTTTCACTCCCGCACTCAGGCCCATGAAGGGAGAAGCCCCATCGTCACCGTCACCGTCACTCACCCTCGGACAACGGATCCGTCTCACCGTCGATTCCATCGCCTACGGCGGCGACGCCGTCGGGCGCATCAATGATTTCGTCGTCTTCACTCCGTTCGCCATCCCGGGGGAGCTCCTCCTCGTCGAACTCACCGAGGTGAAGAAGAACTTCGCCCGCGCCCGGATCGTCGAAGTCCTGCAGCCCTCCCCCGATCGTTCGCAACCCGTCTGCCGGCACTTCGGCGACTGCGGCGGATGCCAGTACCAGCACGTGTCGTACCCGGCGCAGCTCCGAATCAAACACGATCAGATCCTCAACCTCCTCCGGCGCCTCGGCGGGTTCGCCGACCTCCGCGTCGATCCCGTCGTCCCCTGCCCCTCACCGTACGCGTACCGGAACCGCATCATGGTCCGAACACAGTGGGACAAGTTCGCGCAGCGTCTCGTGCTCGGATTCATCCGTCACGACAACCGCCTCGTCGTCGATGTCGACCACTGCCCCATCGCCGAACCGGCCTTGAATGAGCAACTCCTCGCCGTCCGCGCCGACCCACCCCCCAAGGGAGGCATCAAGGTCACTCTCCGAGTCACCCCCGACGACTGGCAGCTTCCTCGGGATTCGTTCTTTCAGAACAATTTCCACCTGCTCCCCGCCCTCGTCGAAACGGTCCGCACCGCGGTCCAGGCCGGCGGCGCGCGCTTCCTGATCGACGCCTACTGCGGCATCGGCTTCTTCGCCCTCGAATGCGCGTCGCTCGTCGAACGCTTCGCGGGCGTCGAGATTGACAAAACCGCCATCAAGGCCGCCCGCCTCAACCTCGAAAAACGCGGTGTCACAAAAGGCGATTTCGTGGCCGGTGCCGCGGAACAGTGGATGCCAGCCCTGCTTCAGCGCTTCCCCGCGGACCAGACCCTGGTCATCACGGACCCGCCCCGGGTTGGCTGCGCGCCGCCCTTCATCCAGGCGCTCCGGGAAACCCGACCCTCCCAGATCCTCTATATCTCGTGCCACCCCGCGACCCTCGCCCGCGATCTCAAGGCGCTTTGCGCCGACGACGTCTACCGCGTCGAAAGGGTGACCCCGCTGGACATGTTCCCCCAGACCCAGCACGTCGAGTGCGTCGTCGACCTGCGCCGAGCGTCCCGGACATAGGGGTCAGTTCTTGTTAATGTCGCCTTGTACTTTGGGGATTCGTCTCGGCCGGGGTAGAGGTGTTGTCAATAACAAGAACCGACCCCTTGGGTCGGATGTTGGAGATCCGTCGGATCCAAGATTCCGAGTTGGGTCAGCATGTTCCCTCGTCCCGGGCGACGTCGGCCCCCTTGAACTCGTCCGCATGGTAGGAACTCCGCACCAGGGGTCCGCTCGCCACATGAACGAATCCCATCGCCTCCGCCCGCTCGCCCAGCCACGCGAACCGCGCGGGTGGCACGAACTCCACCACAGGCAGATGCTTCAGCGTCGGCTGCAGGTACTGCCCGAGCGTCACGATATCGCACCGCGCCGACCTTAGGTCGCGCATCGCCTCCAGAACCTCCTCCGTCGTCTCACCCAACCCAAGCATCATCCCCGATTTCGTGTGCATCGCCCCGCCACGCTTCTCCTTCGCCCGCCGAAGCACCGCCAGGGAGCGGTCGTACGTCGCCCGATGCCGGACCGAGGGTGTCAACCGGCGTACGGTCTCGATGTTGTGATTGAAGATGTCGGGGGCCGCCGCCAGCACGGTGTCGATCGCCTCCTCCTTGTCCTGGAAATCCGGGACCAGAACCTCGACCACGATCCCCGGATTCCGCGCCCGGACGGCTTCGATCGTCCGTCGAAAATGATCCGCGCCCCCATCCGCCAGATCGTCCCGCGCCACGGCGGTGATCACCACGTGGTTCAATCCCATGCGAGCCGTCGCCTCCGCCACCCGCGCGGGCTCGTCGTCCTCGAGCGCCATGGGCTTCGCCGTGCTCACCGCGCAGAATCCGCAGGCCCGCGTGCAACGATCCCCTGCGATCATGAAAGTCGCCGTCCCACGGCTCCAGCACTCCCAGTGGTTGGGACACCGGGCGCTCTCGCACACGGTGTGCAGTTTGAGATCCAGCAGCAGACCGCGCGTCTTCGCATACGCGGCGGTCGTGGGCAGCGGCAGGCGCAGCCACTCCGGCAGCCGCGGCCGCACCCGCTCCGGCGCTTCGATCGTCGTCATCGTGCCGGCAGTCTAGGCGGACACATCCCCGGCGCCACCGCATTTCTCCACCGAGGATCCGATCCCCGCGCAACGGTCTTTACGCGGCCCCCGGCTTCCGCTAACGACTCGTCCCGTGAACCTCGCCATCGTCCTCACCCTCATCGGCCGTGACCGCCCCGGACTCGTCGAGCGCATCGCCTCGGTCGTCGCCCGACACAACGGGAACTGGCTCGAAAGCCGGATGAACCGACTTGGCGGCGAGTTCGCCGGAATCCTCCGCCTGACCCTCCCGGCGGCTCGGGAGTCCGCCCTCCTCGCCGACCTCGCCCACCTCGAGTCGTCGGGCCTCACCGTCTTCGCGCGCCGCGACGAACCCGCCACCGGCGACCCCTCGTCCGCGACCCGGATTCATCTGGAACTCGTCGGACAGGACCGGCCTCGCATCGTCCAGCAGATCGCGTCCGCCCTCACCACCCACGGCGCCAATGTCGAGGAACTCGTCACCGAGTGCGTCAGCGCGCCCATGTCCGGTGAATCCCTCTTCAAGGCGAAGGCCCGCCTCGCCCTTCCGCCCACTTCCGACATCGCCCAACTCCGAGCCTCCCTCGAGGGCATCGCGGCCGACCTGCTCGTCGACATCTCGCTCGTCCCCATCCCCGGTCCGGATTCACCCTGAATCCGCGAACCAATTGAGTCCGCCTTCCGTTTCCGCGAGCCGCCCACCATGGGATCCAGCGACTTTCATCTCTCCGTGTCCTCCTGGAAGGGCATGTTCCCGATCGCGACTTTGCAACGCGCGGGCATTCTGGCGTCCGGTGGCGCCGTTGGCCCGCTATCGTGGGACGAAGCATCGGAGCACGTTTCCGCCTCCGTTCGCACCGGCCCCGGGCGGCATTTCCACGTCGACATCGGATTCGAACAGGACGAAGACGGGGAATGGGAGGTCGCGTACACCGAGTGCGATTGTCCGACATCCAACGGATGCGTTCATGCCGCCGCGCTGCTCCACAAGGTGTCCGGCGCCCAACCCGCGAACTCCAACGCGAAAGCAGCCGCGGGGGCTCGGAAGGCAGCCCTTGGGCTTCCCCCGCAACTCCGGCACTGGCTGGATGAAATGGCCGAAGCCGCCGCGACTCCGCAGCCTCCCCCCGAAGCCCCGGAAACCAAGCCGGTCGACCGACTCCTGTACGTCCTCGAAGGCAACGCGTCCGAAGGCCCCAACGTCCCCACCGTGACCCTGCGATGCGTCCGGAGCCGGAAGAAACGCGACGGCTCCAACGGCTCGGCGTCCCCGTACAATCTTTACAACAGCCTCGAACGTCCCTCGACGGTCTTCGTTCAGGCCGAGGACACGGAGATCGCCCGCCGGCTGTTCCTTCTGATCCCCGATAAATGCGCGATGGCGTCCGGAAGCGTCGTCCTCCGAGGGGAAAGGGTCGTCGATTTCCTGCCCGCCTTGCTCGCCACCGGCCGTTGCCACTGGGCCGATCACCGGTCCCCGCCACTCCGACTCGGGTCAACGCGCCCGGGAACCCCTCAGTGGGTTCGCACCACCGCGGGAAGGCTGCGGACCTGCCTCCAATCCGACCCGCCCGCCGATCACATTCTCGCTTTCAATCCACCCTGGTATCTCGATGTCGGCGCCGGGGAATGCGGCCCACTCGAAACGCCCATGACGCCCGCGGTCGTCTCGCTATGGCTCGGGGCTCCCTCCCTGGATCCGCTCGACGCCACCGCCCATGGCCCGGCGATCGCCGAGAGGTTCCAAGCGTTCTCGCTCCCAGCCCCTCCCACGTCTCCCGTCCGCCGCCAACCCCAGGCGCCTCCCGTTCCCAGCCTCCACCTTTCCACCGTCAATATCCCTTGGTGGGAGGCTCCGTGGGGATTTCAACGATCCGGTGGAGCACCGCTTCCCGTCCTCGCCGCGAAGGCCTCCTTCTGGTATGGCAACCAGGAGGTTTCCGTCGATCAGCAGGGATCCGAACTCCGGAACTTTGACGGGCAGGAACTCGTCCTGACTCCACGCGACCGTTCGTTCGAGGACCAAGCCGTCAAGACCCTCGGGTCGGCCGGGCTCGTCCCCGCCCGGGAGGTTTTCCGGATCGCCAGCGACCCGCGTTTGATATCCGCGTGGACGCTCCGAAATCACTCCGACGCAGCCACCCTGGACTTCGTGACCCGGGTCGTCCCGGCACTTCGAGCCGAGGGCTGGCGCATCGAACGGGATCCAGGGTTCGCCCTCGAGGTCTGCCAACCCTCGGAGTGGTACGTCGAAACCGACCCGGTGGAGTCCGACAATCGAACTGACTGGTTCGGCCTCGAACTCGGCGTCCGCGTCGGCGACGAGAAAATCAACCTCCTCCCCGTCCTCCTTCAGGGACTCCAGAGCGACCTCGAAGTCTTCCGAACCGAGTTCCTCAAGAAACAGGGTCCGAAGGAAACCGTCCTCATCCAGCTCCCAGACGGACGCCGCATCCCTTTCCCCGCCGGCCGGCTTCGGGAAATCCTGACCGCGCTGGTCGAACTCCACTCCGGCAACGCCCTCGCGGAATCCGGCCGACTCAAGGTCCACCGCCTCCGCGCGGCCCAACTCGGCGAACTCACCGATGCCCCCCAATGGGTCTGGACCGGTGACAAGTTCCTCCGGGACCTGTCCAAACGGCTCCGGAACATGGACAAGCTCCCGGAAGCCGAAGCCCCCACGGGCCTCCGGGCTTCGCTTCGTCCGTACCAGCTTGAAGGCCTCCGCTGGCTTCAGTTCGTCCGCGAATTCCAGCTGGGCGGCGTGCTCGCCGACGACATGGGGCTCGGCAAGACGATCCAGACCCTCGCCCATCTCCTCCTTGAAAAAGAGGAGGGCCGCCTCGACCGCCCCGCCCTCGTCGTCAGCCCAACCAGCGTCCTCGTCAATTGGCGGGATGAAATCAGCCGATTCGCGCCCGACCTCCGCGTCGTCACGCTCCACGGAGGAACCCGACACACCCTCTTTGGCGAAATTCAGGGCGCCGACGTCGTCCTCACCTCGTACGCGCTGCTCCCACGCGATTCCGAGACACTCACCAAGGCGGACTTTCACTGCGTCATCCTCGACGAAGCCCAGTACGTCAAGAATCCCAAGACGCTCGCCGCCCAGGTCGTCTGCCAGCTCAAAGCCCGCCACCGTCTCTGCCTCAGCGGCACCCCCATCGAGAACCATCTCGGCGAACTCTGGTCGCTGTTCAATTTCGCCATCCCAGGGTTCCTCAGCGACGAAACCCGGTTCCGCGCCGTCTACCGCCAGCCCATCGAAAAGGAGAACGACGCCGCCCGCCGCGCGCATCTCGCCCGCCGCGTCCGCCCCTTCCTCCTCCGTCGGCGAAAGGACGAGGTGGCTCGCGACCTTCCCGACAAGACCGAGATCGTCCGGAAGGTCGAACTCGCGGGGCGCCAGCGCGACCTCTACGAAACCATCCGCCTCGCCATGGAAAACCGCGTCCGCGAGGAGGTCGAAAAGAAGGGGGTGAACCGCTCCCAGATCATCATCCTCGATGCCCTGCTCAAACTCCGGCAGGTGTGCTGCGATCCGCGCCTGGTCCCCCTCGAAGCCGCCCGGCAGGTCGACGAATCCGCCAAGGTCGATCATGTCATGGAACTCATCCCGACCCTCATCGAGGACGGCCGACGAATCCTCCTGTTCTCCCAGTTCACGAGCATGCTCGAACTGCTCCAGCGCCGCCTCGACGACGCCCGCATCCCGTGGCTCCTGCTCACCGGCGACACCACGGACCGCGCCACTCCGGTCCGGCGCTTCCAGGCGAAGGAAGTCCCGCTCTTTCTCCTCAGCCTCAAGGCCGGCGGCTCCGGCCTCAACCTCACCGCCGCCGATACCGTCATCCTCTTCGATCCCTGGTGGAACCCCGCCGTCGAGGCGCAAGCCACCGACCGGGCCCACCGTATCGGCCAGGACAAACCCGTTTTCGTCTACCGGTTGATCGCCGCGGGCACCGTGGAGGAAAAAATGTCCGAACTTCAGGTGCGAAAACGCGAACTTGTGCAAGCCCTGTTGGAGGACGGCGCCAGCGGCTCCCACCAACTCCAAAAAGAAGACATCGATTTCTTATTCGCACCCATCGGGTGATCCCGAATTCGCGTCCCGACATCATGAACAAACAGGAAGTCCTGAACCAACTCGTCGCCCAACTCATCGACGACGCCGAACTCTACCTCCGCGCCGCCCGGTCCGCTCAGTCCGAGGCCACCGACGAACAGAGCAAGGCGGAGAACAAATACGACACCCGCGGACTCGAAGCCGCCTACCTCGCCCGAGGACAGTCCCGCCAGGCCGCCGAAACCGAGGAGGCCGTCGCCCAGTTCCGCGCGCTCACCATTCGCGACTTCACCAGCGACGAACCCATCGACCTCGGCGCCATCGTCGAACTCAAGGGCCCACGGGAAAAGGACTACTACTTCATCGGACCCAGCATGGGCGGCACGGAAGTCACCCATGACGGCCGGGAAATCACCGTCATCACCCCCGCTTCGCCGCTCGGACAACAACTCGCGGGACACAAATCCGGCGACAAGGTCAAACTGCCCTCGGGCCAGGAACGCCGCATCGCCGCCGTGCTCTGATTCCAGGTCCGTCCCTCCAGCTTTCCAGCCGGCTCCAAGCCGGTTTCCCCCACCCACCCGCTTCGTCCGTCGCAGGAATCCGCAACCGGCCCGCGAAGCCTCCAAGGAATCATCACTCGACAAGTCTTTCGCGCGATTGAAAGCTCCGTCGTCCCCCTCCAAATCCGAAATCCCAGGTCCCAAGCCCCAAGCCCCAAGCCCGATCATGAATCGCCCAACCCCACCCCGGCGCCTCCCCGTGAAACGGATGGCGGCCTCCGCTCTCGCCGCGCTGCTCCTGCCCGGCACGCTCCCGGCGCTCGCCCAGAATCTCACCGTCACCCAGGGCCTCACCCTCTGGCTCAAGGCCGATGCCGGCGTGACCGCCGACGGCGGGGGAGTCACCCAATGGGCCGACCAATCCGGAAACAACAACAACGCCTTCCAGGGAGATCCCACGTTCGCCCCGGCCCTCGTCGCCGACGCCATCAACGGCAAGGAGGTCCTCCGATTCGACGGCACCGATGACTACCTGGAGGTCGCCGACTCCGAGAGCCTTTCCGGCGCCGGCGATCTCACCTCCTTCTTCGTCGTCCGGTTCGATGACTTCGCCACCTTCCGCGCCGTCTGGGCCAAGACCTCCGTGAACCTGCCCGGTCCCACGGACTACTACGCCCAACCCGGTTCCGGCGTGCCCCGGCTGTACCGAGGCAACGGATCCGGGACCGGCCTCGCCTCGTTCGACGGAACGGCGCTTCGCGCGGGCGCCTTCCTGGTCGCCGGCTTTGGCATCGAGGGGGATCAGGCGAGCCACTTCCTTTCAAGTCAGGTGACCACGACGGGGACGCTGACCGCCGACGTCGCCGATGCCGACACATCGCTTTTCATCGGCACGCGCGGTGATTTCTTCACCAAACTCAAGGGTGACCTGGCCGAGGTCCTTATCTACGACCGCGCCCTCTCGCCCGCCGAACGGTCCACGGTCGCCGACTACCTGGCCACGAAGTACGACATTCAGAATCTACCCCCCAGCGTGTCGCTCGCCCGGACTCCGCCCGAAGCCACCGTCGAGACCGGAACCACGCTCACCCTCACCGCCACCGCGTCCGACCCGGACGGCCGCGTCGAACGGGTTGAATTCATCGCCAACGGCACCGTCGTCGCCACCGCGACCGCGCCCCCGTTCCGCGCCCGGGTCACGGTCAAAACCTCCGGCGAATTCCGGCTCGCCGCCCGGGCGATCGACGACAAGGACGCGCGGGCCACATCGACCGAACTCACCGTCACCGCCTCCGCGCCACCCACCGCGCCCGTCCTGGATGTCAAAGACAACCTCCAACTCTGGCTCAGCGCCGACTCCGGAGTCATCGCGAACGGCGAAGGCAAGGTGAACTCCTGGTTCGATCAGTCCGGCAAATCCAACGACGCCAGCCAGGCCGATGCCGGCTTCGCCCCGGCCTACGTCGACAACGGCATCGGTGACCTCCCCGTCATCCGGTTCGACGGCGTCGACGACTACCTTGACGTCGCCGACTCGGAAAGCCTTTCCATCGCGGGTGACATCACGTCGCTCTTCGTCGTGAAGATGGAAAACTTCGCGACCTTCCGGGCCGTCTGGGGCAAGACCCAGGCCAATCAACCCGCGCCGACCGACTACTACACCCTTCCCGGAAGCGGCATTCCCCGGCTCTATCGCGGCAACGCCCAGGGAAGCCTCGGATTCGCCGACGGCGGATCCGCGCTCACCGCCGGAGCGTTCCAGGTCGCGGGATTTTCGGTCGCCAGCGGGGCGGTCGCCCATGTCCTCAACGGCAAGGTCACCTCGACCGGTGTGATCTCCGCCACTCCGGCCGATCTCGACACCTCCTTGAAGATCGGGACGCGCGATGACTTCGTGACCCGGCTCCAGGGCGACCTCGCCGAATTGCTCATCTACGACGCCGGCCTCTCGGAGGCCAACCTCGAGAAGGCGCAGATCTATCTGGGCCAGAAATACGGGATCGGCCTGATCTCCCCGACCAACTCGCTGCCCGCCGTCGCCATCACCGCCCCGGTTCCGGGAGCCTCGTCGCCGTCCCCCGCCACGGTCGAGATCCAGGCCACCGCGACCGATCCCGATGGCTCGATCGTCCGCGTGGACTTCCTGCTCAACGGAGCGCTCGCGGCGTCCGATTCAACCGCGCCCTACACCGCCAGCCTCACCTTCCCGACCTCCGACGAATCCGTCCTCACCGCCGTCGCCCACGACAATCTCGGCGGGCGCGCCGCTTCCGCCGAAGTGCCGCTGAGCATCACTTCGGACACCCCCATCGCCCTGCCCGCCGCCGCGCGCCTGAAGCTCTGGCTCAAAGCCGACGCCGGCGTCACCACCGCCGACGGGGGCGTCAGTCTCTGGGAGGACCAATCGGGCAACCTCAATCACGCCACCCAATCCGGCGCCGATCTGCGCCCTCAACTCGTCCCCGATTCCATCGGCGGCCGGCCCTCGCTGTTTTTCGACGGTGACAATGACTCCCTCGAGATCCCCCACTCCCTCAGCCTCGCCATGGTCCGCGATCTCACCACGTACTTCGTCGTCCGAGTCGACGACTTCGACACGTTCCGCGCCGTCTGGGCCAAGACCGACGGGAACCAGCCGCGCGCCACGGACTTTTACGTGGTTCCCACCACCGGTATCCCGCGAGCCCTCCGCGGCGGATCCGGAGGTGGATCCGTCGATGGCCTCGAACCCCTGGTGCCGGGTGAATTCGCGATCGTCGGATTCGACATGCGCGGCACCGCCCTTCGGCACTCCCTGAACGGAGCCCCCAATGGACAGGGAATCATCGGCGGCACCTTCGCCGACACCGGACGCCCCTTGCGGATCGGCACCCGGGACGACGGGGTCACGCGACTCCGGGGCGACGTGGCCGAACTCATCATCTACAACGCCTCCCTGTCCGACGCCGATCAGGCATCGGTCGTCCGCTATCTGGGAACCAAATACGGCATTCCCGTCGCCGCGGGCCCGCCACAACTCACCGTGAGCCGGGCCGCGAATGGCACCCAGATCACCATTCAATGGCCCGCGGACGCTTCCGACTACGTCCTTGAATCCACGGACCGTCTGCCCGGCGGAACCTGGCTCCCTGTCCCGGGAGTTTCGGGAACCACCGCCACGATCCCCGTCGGACCGGGCAACGCCTATTACCGTCTCGCCAAACCGTAAATCCTGGGAGAATCGGCGGTCGGATGGGAGGACCACCCGGCCGTCGACGCCTCCCCGATCGCCCCGACGACGAACCCGACCGTGGGCGTCCCTCAAGGGCGGGAAGCGGGCTTCGTTCCCGTCTCGGGATTTGACGCGGTTCCGGGTTGCCGGAAGCTTGGCTGCGGCGAAGGCCCCGCACCCACCATGAACGCCACCCATCCCAAGAGCCCGGCGATTCGTCAGGCCTTCACGCTGATCGAGTTGCTGGTGGTGATCGCCATCATCGCGATCCTCGCCGCGATGCTCGCCCCAGCCTTGGGGAGCGCCAAGGCCAAGGCCGCCGGGATCAAATGCCTCAATCATGTCCGGCAGCTTCAAGTCGCGTTGCAGCTTTACGCCGACGACCACGCGGACTCCATGCCGCCCCGCATCTCGGGCGAAAGCAATTGGGTCTCCACGCTCGCCCCCTACTACTCCGACCCCCGGGTCCTCCTCTGCCCCAAGGATCCGCCAAAAAACAGGAGCAGCTACCTGGTCAATGGATTCAACGACTACTTCGCCTTGAACCTCTCTCCCGAAGCGTTCACGGAATTCAAGAGGTGGCGCGGATCCGCCACCATGAAGCTCGCCAACATTCCCCGACCGTCCGAAACCATCCTTTTTGGCGAGAAATTCCGCGATTCGCCCCATTTCCACATGGATTTCTATCAGGGGGACGGCAATGACATCGAGGAGGTCGACCAAGGCAAACATCCCGGCAACACCCCCAACCGCCAGAGCGGCGGCTCGAACTACGCCTTCGTCGACGGCAGCGTTCGCTACATGAAATACGGAACCACCCTCACACCCGAGAATCTCTGGGCCGCGACCGATCAATGGCGCGTCGCACCGCCGAAGAAGGATCCGTGAGTGAACCCGCCCCTTTCAGTCATCCCGCCAACGCGCTTTCAGCCATGAAAAAGCAGGCCACCATCGCGGCCCTCCTGGGCATTATCATGCTTTGCCTGGGCGTCGTGTACCGATACGTCTTCCACGAGATCGACGATGGGTATGTCACCCCACGGGAACGCGCCATCATCAAGGAATTCGACGCGGACCACGATGGGAAGCTGAACGCCGCTGAACGCCGGACGGCCGACACAGCGCTCCAGGATAGGGCTCGACGCCGCCAGGAGGAGCGGGTCCGGCAGATGGACAGGAACGGCGACGGAAAGGTGAGCGCCGACGAGGAGGCGACGGCGCGGGCGGAAGCCGCGGAGCGCAAGAAGGAATGGATCCAGCGGCACGACATGGACGGCGACGGCAGGCTGAGCGCGACCGAAGCCGAAGCCGCCGCGCGGGCTGGACGGAGCGACCTCCTCCGCCGGGTCGAATCGGTAGGCGACGGAACCCCTCCCAAGGGCGCCAACGAATAATCGGCAATTCCTCCCGGCGGGATTTGACCCCCGAATTCTAGCCGGCACCCGGGCTCCGCCCGGCGGATCCCGGCGTGCGCGCGGGGATTCCCGGAAGCCCGGGTTGCTGTGGAAACTCCTCGAATCGCCAGGCGCCCACGGGGAGGTCGCCGAGTTCGTAGGTTCCAAACCGCGACCGATGGAGATGGACCACCTCCCGTCCCACCGCCGAAAACATTCGTTTCACCTGGTGGAACCGCCCCTCCACCAGGTGCAACCGGGCTTCGTGGGGCCCCACCCATTCCAGACGCGCCGGAAGGCATGGCTTCTCCTCGCCTTCGAGAACCAGCGTGCCGGATTCGAAAAGATCGACCCACGCGGCCTCCCCGGGTCCGTCGAGAACCACCTCGTAGGTCTTCTCCACATGGTGCTTCGGCGAGGTCCATCGATGAACCCATTCCCCAAGGTCCGTCACCAGCAGCAAACCCGTCGTGTCCTTGTCCAATCGTCCCACCGTCGTCACCGGCGGATGCCGCCGAGACCATCGCTCGGGAAGCAACCCATACACTCCCGGACCCTCCCCATCGGACCTCGAACACACCACCCCGGCCGGCTTGTGCAGCAGCGCCAGCAGTCCCGTAGGACCTTCCACCGCTTCGCCATCCACCCGGACCCGAACCGGCTCGACCCGCTCCGAGGCGTCGTCCACGACTCGCCCATCGACTTCCACCCGCCCTCCCCGCACCCAGATCGCCGCTTCGCGCCGCGAACAATAACCGAAGTTCGACAGAATCTGGTCGATCCGCATCCCGCGCCGTGTGCCGCCCGTCATCCTCCGAACCTAGGTCAGCGCGTCGGGAGATGGGAAGCAACGGCGTCCTCGGAATCGCCCGCAACACCATCGCGCCAATCCGAACCGAACCCCGCCCCGCCACTTCGCGTTCGACACGGCCCATAATTCCCCCAACCTATTCCCCTGAAAGCCATGATTCGTCCCCGCGTCATCCTCTCCACCCTGTTCATCGCGGTTCTGGCGGCCGCCGCGGCGAACTTGACCACGATCACGACCGCGACCGCGGCCCAGGTCGCCGAACGCCCCCTGGATTTCAGCCGGGACATCCGCCCGATCCTCTCGGACCGCTGCTTCGCCTGCCACGGACCGGACGACAACGAGCGCAAAGCACGATTGCGGTTGGATCACCGCGACGACGCCATCCGCCCCGCGAAATCCGGCGCGGCCGCCATCGTTCCGGGCGACCCTTCGTCGAGTGAACTGATCAAGCGACTCGCGACCCATGATCCCGACGACATCATGCCGCCGGAAAAGACCGGCAAAAAGGTGTCGCCGGAACAGATCGAGCTGTTCCGCCGATGGATCGCCCAGGGAGCCCCCTACCGCGAACATTGGTCGTTCATTCCCCCGGAAAAACCTCCCGTGCCGGCTTCCGAACCCGGCCCCGTCCACCCGATCGACGCCTTCATCGCCGACCGCCTCCGCCAAGCCGGTCTGCAACCCGCGCCGGAGGCCGATCGAACCACCCTGGTCCGACGGGCCACCCTCGACCTCACGGGCCTGCCGCCGTCCCCGGAGGAGGTGGACGCCTTCCTCGCCGACAGTTCGCCCAAGGCCTACGAGCATCTCGTGGACCGTTTGCTGGAATCCCCGCGCTATGGCGAGCGGATGGCCGTCGATTGGCTGGACGCGGCCCGATACGCGGACACCCACGGGTACCACCTGGATTCGGGACGCGACATGACCGCCTGGCGCGACTGGGTCATCCGCGCGTTCAACGACAACAAACCCTTCGACGAGTTCACGGTCGAGCAGCTCGCCGGCGACCTGCTTCCCGACGCCACCCTCGACCAGAAGATCGCCAGCGGGTTCAACCGCAACCACATGATCAACTACGAGGGCGGGGCCATCGCCGACGAATACCAGTACGCCTATCTCGTCGATCGCGTGAACACCACCGCCACCGTCTGGCTGGGGCTCACCATGGCCTGCTCCCAGTGCCACGATCACAAGTACGACCCCATCTCGAACGCCGATTACTACCGATTCCTCGCCTTCTTCAACAACGTGCCCGAACGGGGTCTCGACGGAAACCGCGGCAATGCGGCCCCCACCTTGAAACTCGCCACACCCGAACAGAAACAACGGCTCGCCGACCTGAACCAGGCCGTGAGCGACGCCGAGAAGTCCCTCGCGGATTCCCTCCCCGCGATCGACGCCGCCCAGGTGGCGTGGGAGGACTCCGTTCGCGAAAACCGACCCGCCGCCTGGATCCACTCCGTCCCCAAGGAATTCAGGAGTTCCGAAGGCGCCGAATTCAAGGCCCTCGAAGACAGCTCGATCCTCGTCACCGGCGCGAATTCGCCGACGGACAGCTACACCCTCGCGATTCCCAATCCCCTGACCCGCGCCACGGCCCTGCAGCTCGAGGTCCTCCCCGATCCCAGCCTGTCGGGCGAAGGCCCGGGCCGATCCGCCAACGGCAACTTCGTGCTCTCCACCGTCCAGGTGGATGGCGCCGACGCCCGGGTCGCCCTCAAGAGCGCGTCCGCCGACTTCAGCCAACCCGAGTTCCCGATCGCCCACACCTTGGATTCCGATCCCGCGTCCGGTTGGGGCATCCACGGTGAAACAGGAAAACGGCACGCCGCCGTATTCGAGTTTGCCGAACCCGTCCTCGCCGAACGCCTCACGCTGACCCTGAAATTCCAGTCCATCTACCCGCAGCACGCCATCGGACGTTTCCGCGTTAGCCTGACCGGATCCGCGACGCCGCATCCCGTCGAGGCCCTCCCCGAGGAGATCAGGACTTTCCTCGCCATCGACGCTTCTTCACGAACGCCGGACCAGCAGAAGAAGATCCGGCAACACTACCGCGACAAGGTCTCGCCGGAATATCGCCAGCGAAACGAGGCGGTGGCCGCGGCCAGGAAGTCCCGTGACGACTTCGACCGACAGATTCCCAGCACGATGGTGATGGCGGAGTTGGACAAACCCAGGGACACGTTCATCCGGATGCGGGGCGCCTACGATCAGCTCGGTGAGAAGGTCACCGCGGGAACCCCCGTGGCCCTGCCGCCGCTCCCCCAGGGCGAACCCCTCAACCGCCTCGGACTCGCCCGGTGGCTGGTCGCCCCGAATCACCCCCTGACGGCCCGAGTCGCCGTGAATCGACTTTGGCAAATGTTCTTCGGGACGGGCCTCGTCAAGACCGCCGAGGATTTCGGGTCCCAGGGCGACTGGCCCAGCCACCCCGCCCTGCTCGACTGGCTCGCCCGCGAATTCGTCGACTCGGGTTGGAACGTCAAGAAGCTCCAGCGCCTCATCCTCACCAGCGCCACCTACCGCCAATCGTCCCGCGCCGAGACCCCGCAGTTCGAAAGTGATCCCGAAAACCGCCTGCTCGCCCGCGGAGCCCGCTTCCGCCTCCAGGCCGAGTTCATCCGGGACCAGGCCCTCGTCATCTCGGGGCTGCTCAACGGGGTCATCGGCGGCAAATCGGTCTCCCCCTACCAACCCCTCGGCCTTTGGGAGGAACTCTCGATGCGCGAGGACTCCCGGAATTTCTCCGCGCAGTTCTTCGAACTGAGCGAGGGAGAGGACCTCTATCGCCGCTCGATGTACACCTTCTGGAAGCGCAGTTCGCCGCCCCCCCAGATGTCCACGTTCGACGCGCCGGACCGCGAGACCTGCACCGTCCGCCGGCCCCGGACCAACACCCCGCTCCAGGCCCTCGTCCTCCTCAACGATCCGACCTACATCGAGGCTTCCCGAAAGCTCGCCGAGCGACTGCTCAACCGCGAAGGAACCGACGCCGATCGCGTCGCGTGGGCGTTCCGTCTCGCCACCGCGCGGATGCCCTCGGCGGGAGAAAAAGCGATTCTCCTCCGCGTCCTCGAGCAGCAGCGCGCCCACTACCGCGCCAATCGCCAGGCGGCGGAGGAACTTCTCACCACCGGCGAGGCCCCCCGGGACCTCACCCTGGACCCGGCGGAACTGGCCGCCTGGACCCTGCTCTCCAGCACGATCTTCAACCTGGATGAGACCGTCACCAAGGGTTGAGCGGATAAACCAGGAATTCCCCATTTCCTAAAGGGGACCAACTTGAAGGAACTGAACGACGTTCGTGGCAGTAACGGAGGTTCGCGCAATTCGATCCGCCCACTCGTATGATCTCACTCGATCCCCATCTCACCCGGCGCCACTTCTTCCGACGCACCGCCCTCGGCCTGGGCACCGCCGCGCTCGGGTCGCTCCTGAATCCCCGCCTCTTCGCCGAACCCCTGGCCAGCCCCGGAGGCACCCATGGGATCCTGCCGGCCTTCCATCTCGCGCCGAAGGCCAAGCGGGTCATCTTCCTCTTCATGTCCGGAGGTCCTTCCCACATCGACCTCTACGACCACAAACCCGCCCTGCGCCAGCACCATGGCGAGGAACTCCCCGGGTCCGTGCGCATGGGCCAGCGCATCACCGGAATGACGTCCGGCCAGTCGTCCTTCCCCTGTGTCGCGTCGATGTTCGACTTCCGGCAACACGGCAAGTCCGGGATCTGGATGAGCGAACTGCTTCCCCACATCGGCTCCATCGCCGATGACCTCTGCCTCATCAAGTCGATGCACACCGAGGCGATCAATCACGACCCCGCCTTCACTTTCATCCAGACTGGGGCCCAGCAACCCGGCCGCCCCAGCCTCGGCGCCTGGCTCAGCTACGGCATCGGGTCCGAGAGCCAGAATCTCCCCGCCTTCATCGTCATGATCTCCCAGGGGAGCGGCAACAAAACCGACCAACCCCTCGTCTCCCGCATGTGGGGCCCGGGTTTCCTCCCATCCCAGCACCAGGGCGTCCGCTTCCGATCGGGATCGGGCGATCCGGTTCTCTATCTCTCCGACCCGTCCGGAATCGATCGAACCAACCGGCGGCAAATGCTCGATGGCGTCCGCGACCTCAACCAACTCGCGGCCCGGGCGTTCGGCGACCCCGAAATCGAGACCCGCATCGCGCAGTACGAGATGGCGTACCAGATGCAGATGTCCGTCCCGGATCTGACCGACCTCTCGGACGAACCGGCCCACATCAAGGAAATGTACGGCCTGAAGGAGAATCCCACCGACGGCGGATTCGCCCGGAACTGCCTCCTCGCCCGGCGCATGATCGAACGCGGTGTCCGCTTCGTTCAGCTGATGCACCGCGGCTGGGACCAGCACGGCGATCTCCCGAAACAGATCCGGGGCCAGACCCAGGACGTCGATCAACCCAGCGCGGCGCTCGTCCAGGACCTCAAACAGCGGGGCCTCCTCGATGACACGCTCGTCGTCTGGAGCGGGGAATTCGGGCGCACCGTGTACAGCCAGGGCCGATTGACCAAGGACAACCACGGCCGCGACCATCACGGACGGTGCTTCTCCAACTGGCTCGCCGGTGGCGGATTCAAACCGGGTTTCGTGTACGGCGAGACCGACGACTACTGCTACAACATCGTCGAAAACCCGGTCCACATTCACGACTTCAACGCGACGCTCCTTCACTCGCTGGGCATCGATCACACCCGGCTCACCTACCGTTTCCAGGGACGCGACTTCCGCCTCACCGACATCCATGGCGAACTCGTGAAGGATCTCTTCGCCTGACGAACCGCCTGCCGGCGGACCCGCGAAAAGGTCCCTCCATGGACCATGGGGCGATCCCCCCTCCCGCCCACTCAGGTCCGGAAGACCCGTTTCATTCCGCGCCGCGGATCTCCGTCGCTCCCCATCGTTCGCCACACCAACCCGGTTCGCGCATTCTCAGCCATCAGCATCGTGATCCCCACGTCGATGCCGATCACGTCCGGGTTCACCCAGCCCGTGTGCGGATTGAACGCATCCACGAAACCGTACCGCGTCCAGATCCGGTCCCCGTATCGCTCCCGCTGATGACGAAGGGTGCGCAGGCACTCAACCGGCGCGAAGGGCATGGAACCCGCGGCGGCGCACGGAACGATCGTTCCGTCGAGGGGCCCGGAGTCCGGCGGCCCGCCCCACCCGGTGTAGCCTTTCTCCGAGTCGCTCGACGTCACCCCCCAGAGATCCTCGGACCAGCGTGGGAACCTCGATGAACGCTCCAGGCACCAGGCCCGGTGGGCGAGCGTCGCCGCCATCGAGTTCTGGAACCAATCAACGCCTCCCGCGTCACGTCGCCCCCGGAAATCGAACCAGGCGTGGGAGAACTGGTGCACGAAGAGCGGCGCGGGAGACCAGACGAACCGATGACCGTGAAACTCCCTGACGGGACGGCTCCAGGCGCTCCAGGTCTCCGGCCCGACCGGATGCGTGGGCGATCCCAGCGCCAGGAGATACAGCATCATCAACTCGCAGTAGTGATCCCAACGGTTTTCCAGAAACCGGCCGCCATCCGCGCCGCCCCCCTCGCCTTCCACCCCGGCCTTCCCCTCGCCGTCGCCGGCGACGCCACGCGGGGACGCCTCGGGAAACCAACCCATCGAAAACGTCGCGCCGCCGTTCAACATCCACGGCCACTCAACCCGCTCATACATTTCGGTCGCGAGACGGCGGATTTCCCGGCCTTCACGACCGTTGAAATGGGAACGGCAACACAGCACCCCGCACATCAGGATCGCCGTGTCGATCGACGAGAGTTCGCACTTCCAGACCCGATCTCCGGTCGCCCAATCGTGGAAGTGATAGAAAAAACCCCGGACGTGCGGCATCTCGTGCGCCAGGTGCCGCAGCGTCCGCAAAACCCGCTCGTGCGCCTCCCCGGTTCCAATCCACCCCCGCCGGTCCGCGATGCACAACCCCGTCAACCCGAATCCCGTCGCCGCGATGCTCGCGACGGAGCGCCGATCGTCCGCGCCGTCCGCCCTCCGGCGATCAAGCACCTGACCCGTTCGCGGATGCGCCGCCTCCAGGAAGTATTGGAACGACGCACGCTCCAATTCCTCGAGGAACACGTCGTTGCCTGGCGGCAAGCCGGGCGGCTCCGACGAAACCGGCGCGGCACCGGCGGACAGGCCCGTCCCGATCGATGAAGCCCCCCAACCCGCCGCCGTCGCGCCCAGAACGCGCCGCAGGAAATCCCGTCGCGGGCGGGCGACCATTCGCCCGAAGGAACTCGAGGTCTTCACATCGCTTTCTTTTTCCATCTCCCCGTCCGGAACAGCCGGCCCGGGAAACCACGATTCACGACGTTTGCGCTCCGCCGCGGCGCCAACCGAATTCGGTCGCGTTGAGGACCTCGATTCACCGGAACCGGGTCACGACCGCGCCGGACGCACCGTGCGAACCGCCGCCATGAAAGCGGCCGCGCGACGGGTCAGTTCGGGCCAATCCTGGTTCTTCAGGATTTCCAGTGAAACGAGCGACGATCCAGCCCCCAGCGCCGCGCATCCCGCCCGGATGAAATCCGCGGCGTTGCCGGCGTCCACCCCACCCGTCGGTACGATCCGAAGGTGCGGCAACGGCGCGCGAAGCGCCTTCACGAAACCGGGCCCCAAACCCTCCGCGGGAAACAGCTTCACAAAATCGCTTCCAGCTTCATACGCCATCTGGGCCTCCGTCGGAGTGTACGCACCCAACATCACCGGGACGTCGGCGGCATGGCACACCGGCACCATGCCCGCCCGAAGAATCGGACTGACCACGAATTCCGCGCCCGCATCCAGCGCGCCACGGCAGGTGATGTTCTCGAGAACGGTTCCCACGCCGATCATCGCGGACTCACCGAGGGCCGTCCGGGCATCGCGGATGGCGTTGAGGGCGTCGGGCGTGGTCGTGGTCACCTCGATGAGGGTGACCCCGCCGGCGACCAGCGCTTCGGAGAGCGGAACCACAAGGTCGCGCCGGGGCGATCGGACGACGGCGATGATGGCCGCGTCGATGATTCGGTGAACTCGTTCCTGGCGTTTCGTCATGGGAATTCTTCTTCTTCCTATCGGGTGGGGGAACTCGCCGTTCGACCGCAAGCGTCCGTCATGATCCGGCCTCGTCCGGAGCGGTTCGCCCCGAACGATACGCCTCCGCCAGAAGCGTGATCGGATGCGCCACACGAACCGCGAGGCCGGCGGCGCGACAGCCCTGGATCACCTGGAGAAGGCAGCCGGGGTTCGCGGTGGCGACGACACGCGCCCCGGTGGACCGGATGTGCTTCACCTTCCGTTCGAGGAGTTCCCCCGCCATCTCGGGCTGGGTCAGGTTGTAAATTCCCGCGCTGCCGCAACACCAGGTCGCCTCGGGGAGTTCGACCAACTCGATCCCAGGGATGGCCTTCAGCAGTTGCCTGGGCTGCGTCACCACCTTCTGGCCATGGCTCAAGTGGCAGGATTCGTGATACGTCACACGGATCGGCGCTCCGGTGTCGGAAGGCCGCCGCGGAGGCGGAACGATCCCGGCGGGGACGAGGAACTCGTGCACATCCTTGAGCCTTCGATCCCAAAGCTCGGCGCGGTTGGCGTAGGCGGGATCGTCCTTCAGAAGTTTGGCGTAGTGCTTGAGATGGGAGCCGCACCCGCCGGCGTTGGTGATGATCGCGTCGAAGCGTTCGGGTGGCAGGAGGTCGATCATCCGGCGGGCGAGCTGCTGGGCCAGCGCCCACTCGCCGTTGTGGGCGTGCAGGGATCCACAGCAGGGCTGGTCGGGCGGCGTGTGCACCTCGCAGCCGTTCCGGGCCAGCACTTCCACGGTGTCCCGGTTGACGTCGCTGAAAATGAGATCCTGCGCGCACCCGGTCAGGACGGCCACCGTGAACCGCCGCGGCCCCTCGGGCGGCGTCACCCGCGAAATCAGTTCGTTCGAGAACCTTGGCTGCACCTTCGGGGTCATCGCCTCCAATTCACGCAGGCGCTTCGGAAGGAGCTTCAGCACCCCGCTACCCCGCACGAGATCCTGGACGCCCAGCTCCTGGTACAGCCGCATCGCGCGCCCCACCGCCGTCAAACGCCGGTGATCCATGAACAGCCATTTCACCGTGAAGCCGCGAATCAGGGACCGCCTGGGTGAGGCCAGCAACTGACGCGATTCCACCTCCGCCCGCGCGTGCTCGAACAGTTCCGCGTAGTCCACGCCGGCGGGACACGCCGTCATGCAGGCCAGGCAGCCGAGACAGAAATACATCTCCTCGGCGAAGGCCTTCGAAGCCTCCAACCGGTCGTCGGCGATCGCACGCATCAGGGCGATCCGGCCCCGCGGGCTGTTCCGCTCCAGCTTCGTGGCGTCGTAGGTGGGACAGGTCGGGAGGCACATCCCGCAGTGCATGCACTGCTGCACCACGGAGTAATCGAGCCCCTTCAGGTGGGAGACCGTCGATGACGACGACGAAGGAGGGGCGCTCATGCGATCGGCTCGAAACCTGGTGACAATGGCGGCAAAGGTTGCGGTGGCGGTGGAACCTGGACGGGACGGGCCATTCGGTAGGCAGACGATCGCTTATCAGATTCCGAATCACGGCACTAGCCCGATGTTCCTGAGCGCGCCCTTCAAGTCCCTTCGCCCAACCCGATCTCACAGGTCCATCGTCCGGGAGCCCGCACGGCCGGTCCGGCGCGGATTCATCGATCCTCACCCTCCGGTTCGTCGACCGGACCGAACAGCCGCGCGAGTTTCCAAAGGATCCAGCCGATCGCGCCGATCACCAGGACGGCGAGCGCACCCCCGGCCAGCATGTCCCGCCGTCGGCTGTCGGGAATCCCCATCGCGGCCACCATGAAACCCACGACGATCAGCAGACCCAAGCCCGCCAGTCCCCAAACCACTCTTCGCCGAAGCTTCCGACGCTCCGATTCCGCCGACTCCGGAAAGGTCCGCCCCAACCGCCAGAGGCCGCGTCCCAGGGCCCAGCCCACCACCGCGGTCACCAAACCCGCCGCGAGGCTCAGAAGGTCGAAGTCGATTCGAAGAACGGGATGGATCTGGCGAATGGCCACCAGGATCGCCGCCAGAGTTCCAACACTCGCCGCCGCGCAGAGGGGCGCGACGACCACCCACAGATCGGGGTTCCGCGAATCCTTCATCGGTACATCCATCCCGGCCCGGTTCGCTTCGGCTTGTTCCCGGCGGCGAGCGAGCCGCCCCTAGTCGAAGATCTTTCCCGGATTCAGGATTCCACATGGATCCAGCACCTTCCTCAGTTCACGCATCACCCGCATCGACGCGTCCCCGGCGAACTTCGGCAGGAAGCCCTTCTTGGCCACGCCGATTCCGTGCTCCCCGGTGATGGTTCCCCCGAGCCGGATCGCCTCATCGAAGATCTCATGGAAGGCCTGATGTACCCTCTCCATCTCCGCCGTGTTGCGTTCATCGGTCAGGAACGTGGGATGCAGATTCCCGTCTCCCATGTGTCCGAAGGTCCCGATTCTCAGCGAATACTTGCGCGCGATGCCCTCCACGAACCGGATCATCCGCGCCAGTTCGGACCTCGGCACCGTCGCGTCCTCGAGAATGGTGGTCGGCGCCACGCGGGCGAGCGCGGAAAACGCCGATCGTCGCGCGGCCGCGAGGCGATTGGCTTCGGCCTCGTCGCGGGCGACCCGCACGTCCAACGCGCCATTTCGCCGGGCCAAGGCCTCCATTTGCGCGGCCTCCTCGGCAACCGCCGCCGGATGGCCGTCCGTCTCCATCAGAAGCACGGCCTCGCAGTCCACCGGCAGACCCACCTTCGCGAAGTCCTCGACACAACGGACCGTGGTGCGATCGAGGAACTCCAGGGTGCACGGAATGATCTTCGCCGCGATGATGTCCGACACCGTCTGGGCCGCGCGATCCATCTGATCGTAGGTGGCCACCAGGGTCTTCTTCGCCGCGGGCTTGGGGAGGAGCCGAAGCAGGACGCGAGTGATGACCCCCAGCGTTCCCTCCGAACCGATGAACAAATCCCGCAGGGAATACCCGGCGACGTCCTTCACGCACTTGTTCCCGGTCCAGAGAACCTCCCCGTCGGGCAGGACCACTTCCAGCCCCATCACGTAGTTTCGCGTGATCCCGTACTTCAACCCCCGCAACCCTCAGGAGTTCTCAGCCACGTTGCCTCCGAGCGTGGAGATCTTCATCGAACCAGGGTCCGGAGGGTAGAACAGCCCCGCCGCCAGGGCCGCGTCCGCCACCTGGATCGTCGTCACTCCCGCCTCGGCCATCAGCGTGAGGTTCGCCGCGTCCACCTCGATGATCCGGTCCATCTTCACGAGGCACAGCACGATGCAACCCGGGCTCGGCAGGCTTCCGCCGCTCAAACCCGTTCCGGAACCCCGGGTGACCACCGGAGTCCGCGTTTCGGTGGCCAACCGAAGGACCGCGACGACATCCGCCGCGGACCGCGCCAGAACGACCACGCCCGGCAGTTGCTGAAGGGCCGCCGTCCCGTCGAAGGAATAGGGAATCAGGTCCTCGCGCGCCGTGAGTACGTGGTCGGCTCCCACGAGGGCCCGCAGGCGGTCAATGACGCTGGAAGAAGTCGGCATGGTGGGCGGTTCGGAGACCCCAGCTTCCGAAGGGTGCGGGCAACGGTCAAGCCATCCGCCGCCGTGGCGGCATCTCGATGAACCGTCCCCCTATGGAGAGTGCGGCGGATGCTTTCTTTCTCCCTCCGTGCCTCTGTGTCTCCGTGGAATGCCCCCCCCTCGGGTTCAGAGTTCCAATCCGTTTCCAAACTTTGGATAACTCCCCGCATCACGGCATGAAATCCCTCCTGGCGGCCACCCTGTTCCTTGCCGGAACCACCTGTCCCTTGCCACTTTCCGCCGCCGATTCGTCCGCGAACGACCAAGCGATCGAAGCGAAGGAAGCCGAAGTCCGCCGACTCCGCGACGCCCTGAGGGCGCAGGAACGGGAATTGGAACTCCTGCGGCGCGAAAACCAGGCGCTCCGGGAGGAACAAAACCGCTCCGCATCACCGCCGCCCACCCCGCCTCCAGCGGGCGCGCAATCCCGCGAACCGGAATCCGTCGCGATTCCGGATCGCCCGCGGCGAACCCTTGGGCCGCTCGTGGCACCCTCCCCCGGGGATGTCGTTGACGCCGGGGATCTGATGGCCCGGTTTGCCGAGGATCCCGATGCCGCCACGGCGAACTATTCCGACAGGACCTTCCTCGTGCGCGGGGAGATCCTTCGCCTCGAAACCGCGCTCCTCCAACGGCGGTTCTGGGTCGAATTCCGAACCAACGAACCGACGCCACGGCTTCGGGCCCTGATCGTTTTCCCGGCCTCGTGGCCGGCGGTTTTCGCGTCCGGGGACGCCTCCCGGCTCGTGGAGCGCGGCGATCGGTCCAACCGGACCGTCCTTCAAAGCGGGGACACCGTGACCATCCGGGCGCGCTGCCGGGGAAGCCGCGGGAGCGAGATCCGATTCGACCGCGGCGAACTCCTGCCGCAGTCGGTTCCGTGAGCCCGGGCGGGGCGCCCCGCGTCAGAACCGCTTGGAGATCTCCGCGTAGATCAGACGCCCGAGGATGCTGTAGGTCGCCTTGTCCGTGTAATCCTCGGTGCTCGACGCCACCAGCGGGGGGTCTTCGTCCGTTAGATTCTGAACGCCAACCGCCACCCGGAATCCGTCGTACCAGGCCGCGCTGGGATGGGTCTTCCCGAATTCGTAGGCGGCCTGCATGTCGATGTTGAACCAGGATTCGATCTCCCACGCCTGGTCGTCGAGTGTTGTTCCGTGGATCGAATCACCCACGATCGGATGCCGGAATCCGAGATCATCCATCGAAGGCACGTACCGTGAATTCACGTTGAAGGTGAAATCCTTCAATTCCCAGGTCAGCCCGGTGACCAGCGTGTAGTCCGGAATCGAACCCTGGGCGCCGTAGATGCCCTCGGTGTACTGACCCTGGTAGCTGTAGTATTGCCCACCGAACTCGAAGTCGTACCCCAGGACGATGTTGGCGTTGCCGTAGAACGTGAAGTCACCAGCCGTCTCCGTGCGGAGGTTGTACTGCGCGCCGATGTCGAACCCGTGGGTGCGCTGGGCGCCCGGCGTCCGCTCGATGCTGGCTTCGCCGAAGGTCGCGTGAGTCACCTGGTTCGGCCCCGTGATCCGGTTCCCGCTGATGTCGGTGTAGCGGTTGAAGTACGGGGACGCGGTACCCAGTCGGTTCAGGCTGTCGGCGAAACCCTGCCAGTCATAGCTGTAGTAATCCGTCTGTTCGACCGCGTAATAGTCCACCGTCAGGAGGAGTCCGCGGAGAGCCTTCGGATTGAAGGCGAATCCGCCGGTCCAACTCTTGGAGCTCGACGGCCGCATATCCGCCGTCGACCCCTCGAGATAGGTCTGCTGTGACGCCGACCGTTCCGGATCGTTGACGTCGTTGGGGAGGAGGACGTAGGGGACATTGGCGACCACCGGGCCGAAGACCTGGTAGATCGAGGGAGCGATGAATCCCTCCGAGTAGGTCGCGCGGAGGGTGAGTTGATCATCCACAAGAGGCCTCCACTTGATCCCCACGCGCGGAACGGCGGCCGTTCCACCCGGCTCCAGCTCCTCGAACCGGCCCGCCGCCGAGATTTCCAGGCCTTGAACTCCGGGAAGATTCCAGTCGTCGGAGAAGATGGGCACGGAAGCTTCGATGAACACGGCCCGCGCCTGCCGGGTGCCGCCGGGGAGATTCCCCACGTCGCCGTACCCGATTCCCTGCCCTGTCTGGGTCAGATAGTCATTGGACAGCTCCAGGGACTCGTGCCGGTACTCACCGCCCACCGCCCAGCCCACTTTCCCGGCCGGGAGATCGAGCATTCGCGCGCTCACGGAGGCGTCGAAGGTGTACAGCTCCGATTCCGCCTGCGAAAAGAGCGTGGTCCGCAGGGCGTTCAGGGTCCGGGGATCATTCGACCCGGGAAGCGCGAAGTAGTTGTAGGTGGGAACCGCGCCATTTCCGTCCGTCAGGACGCTGATCGTGCCGTCGGGATTGGCCGAGAAATCGGGCGTGAGCGCGCGGTTCAGCGCCGTCGCGGTGGCCGCGTTGAAATTCCGGTTCAACTGATCACTGAGATTGTAGTTGAATGCCGATTGCCACCGGACGTCCTCGACCCAGTCCGAAAGGGTGTCCACCGACCCTTTCAATCCCCCGACGAATCGATAGTAGCTCGTATCGTACCGGGATGTTCGAGGACCGAGTTCGATGAAGCGGTTCCGGATCCTTGGGCTGGCTGACCCGTCGGCCCCCAGCGTGATGCCGAAAGGGTTGTACGGGTTGTCCGCCGGAATCGTCAGGTCGTTCAGGCCAAGGAACGGGGCCGGCGACGGGGCGAGCTGCCCCTCCGATCGGGTGTCCGAATAAAGGAAGTCCCCGAAGAACTGAAGATGCTTCCCAATCAGGTCGTGCTCGAACGTCCCGAAGACCTGGCGACGATCCTGGCTCATGATGGACGGCGTCCCCAGGAGGGCGGTGTTCAACAGGGAGTAGGGCGCGCCCACCTGCGAGCCCAGCGGCGTCTCGGAAAGGGGCACGAGAACCCCGGCTGCGGCCAGGTCGGCCGTCGTCCATTGCCTACCCGGCTGAAGGAAGGAAGCCGGGATGGTGGTCATCGCCGGATTGTAGTTCGGATGGCCTTGGGCGAATTCCGACCCCGCGAGCACGTAGTCGTCGAAGCGCCCGGAAAAGGTCGGCGAGATGTACGACGGCGGCCCCAACCCCCGCGCGGCGAGCTCGGCGATCCCGTAGGACGCGATCTCCCGGTCGTTCGCGTAGAGCGGGTCGGAGTAGAAGTAGCTCGCCCCCGCGGTGATCGCGCCCTTGTCGGAGCCGATCCCGCCCACCGCCGAAGCCAGGTACTCATAGTACCCGTCGGACCGCGTCGTCGCGCCGTACCGCCCCTTGATCTCGACTCCCTGGAAATTCTTCTTGGTGATGATGTTCACCACGCCACCGATGGCGTCCGCTCCGTAGATGGCCGAGGCGCCGTCCTTGAAGACTTCAATCCTCTCGATCGCCGCCACGGGAATCGTGTTCACATCGACGGCGGAGCCATTCGAGAACCCCGAACTCGCGAGTCGCCGCCCGTTCAGGAGCACCACCGTTTGAAGGTTGCGGATCGAAAGGTTCGCTTCACCCGTCCCGCCGTTGTTCACCTGCTGGCCCAAATTCGCGTTCCCCAGGAACACCGGCGTCGTTCGCCGCAACGCGTCGAGCGGATCGGTCGCGCCGACCGTTTCGATCTTCGCGGTGCCGACAA
Organism: Limisphaerales bacterium; assembly: GCA_050250555.1. GTDB lineage: Bacteria > Verrucomicrobiota > Verrucomicrobiia > Limisphaerales > CAIMTB01 > CAIMTB01. The sequence goes on along the minus strand of JBFWOK010000071.1, from coordinate 4,717 downwards.
CCTCGACGGGACTCGAAATCAGGGTGTCCAGCTGGGGAATCAGCGAACCGGTGATCAGAATCGGAGCCAGCTCGGTCCGATCGGGTTCGGGTTCCGGAGCGGCGTCCTGAGCCAGTACCGGGGGAATGGCCATGAACCGACCCACAGCGCTCGCGGCAAGGGCGAGCTTCAACGCACGACTCACCATCCGGGTTTGAATCTTCTTCATACTCACGCTGCGTGGAGGAGTTGGGATTGTTGTTCGTCGAACCAGGTCAGGTCCCATCGCATCGCTTCGCATCGCATCAATTCGTTCCCGGTCAGTCCTCCGGTCGGTCACCCTGTCGATGGATCGACCGGGGTCGGAAGCGGGCGCCCCGAATGAAACCCTTGCGAGGGGAAAATCGACGACTCACCCTCCGAGGCGGTCGGCGGGGAGGTGGTCATCGCAAGTCGTTCTAAGAGATGGAGAACCGGCCGTCAAGTGGCGGATCGCGAAAGATACAACCCCACGCAACCCGGTCCCAAACCGACTTCCGCATTCGCGAGAAGGACCTTCATCGCGTCGACGACTTGAGCTGATCCGGATTGAGTCCGCGCAGATCGGAGGGAAGAAACTCACCGTCCCGACGGATGAGTTCGCCGTCCATCCAGATCTCGCCGCCCCCCCACTCCGGTCGTTGGATGAGCACCATGTCCCAGTGGACCGCCGACCGGTTGCCATTGTCGCATTCCTCGTAAGCCTGGCCCGGAGTGAGATGGAGCGAGCCGGCGATCTTCTCGTCGAAGAGGATGTCGCACATCGGATTGAGGATGTACGGATTGAAACCGAGGCTGAACTCGCCGGTGTACCGGGCCCCCGCGTCGGTATCCAGAATCTCGTTGAGGCGCTGGGTGTTGCTCGCGGACGCCTCGACCACCTTGCCAGCCTGGAACACGAGGCGCACATCGTCGAACCGCGTTCCCGCGTACAAGGTCGGGGTGTTGAACTGGATCACGCCTTCGATCGAATCCCGGACCGGGCAGCTGAACACTTCGCCGTCCGGAATATTGCGATCGCCCTGGCACATTTTGGCGCCGATGCCCCGGATGCTGAAAGCCAGGTTCGTCCCCGGCCCCTTGATTTCGACCCGGTCGGCGGAAGCCATCCGCCGCTGGAGGGGCTTCATGGCCTTTGCCATCCGCCGGTAGTCCATGGTGCAGACATCGAAGTAGAGGTTCTCGAACGCCTCGGTGCTCATGCCGGCCGCCTGCGCCATGCTCGGCGTCGGCCATCGGAGCACACACCAACGGGTCTTTTTCACCCGGTGGTCAATCACCGGCCGCAACGCCTTGGAGTACAGCTGAAGCCGCTCCCGCGGGACGTCGGACGCCTCGTTCGCGTTGGCGCTTCCGCGCACGGCGATGTACGCCTGAACCCGCTTCATCCGGTGCATTTCAAGGCTCTTCACCAGACCCGCATGCGCCTCGTCCGTCCCGCGCACGATCTCGCGCATGATCCGAGTGTGCCGGACCTCGATCAACGGCGTCCCCCCCGCCTCGCGCACGGCCCGCATGAGTTCCACGGTGAACTCGTCCGGGACATCGAACATCTCCAGAAGAACCACATCGCCCGGTTCGATCTTCGTCGAGTACCCCACCAGGAGCGCCGCCAGCTTCGTGTAACGCGGATCGGTCATCGCGGCGGCACGGTAGCCGGCGCGGTGGCGCGTTGCCAGCCCCGCACAGCCCCACACAGCTCCGCAAGGACAGGCGGACGCGACTCGCGGACGGACCCGCCCAGGCCGCCTAGGTCTTGATGTCCCGCGCCTGGAAGATGACAAGGCCGAGGATCAGGAACGAGGCGTTGAATCCCAGAAGCAGGCAGGACGACTCGGCCACCCGCCACCAGGGAATTGGCTGGGCGAAGAGGGTCTGCCAGAGATTCAGGTGGTAAGTCAGGAACCAATGCTGGATCTCGCGGAAGAACGGGATCTGAATCAGGATGGCGTTCGCGAAAAGGACGGAGAGCGCCAGGATCGTCGCGGCCGCCGGCTTGACGTTCATGCAGGAGAACAGGAATCCCAGACTGAGCACGGTCACCGCCTTCAGACACAGCACCGCGTGGGCCGCGAAGTACCGCCCCAGCCCGGGACCCGGTTCCAGCACCGTGAAAATCTCCCCGGGAAGGAAGACGAACAGGCCGCCCTGCGGGAAAAAAAGGGATGCCACGCCAAGCCCGCTCAACCCGAGCATTCCGACGAGCACGAGCGAGAACACGCAGCCCGCCACCCATTTCACCACCAGGATCCGCGCTCGCGAGACGGGACGCGCCAGGATCATCCGAAGAGTTCCGTCCTCAGCCTCCTTCGCGACCATATCCCCTCCGACGAGCGCCACATAGAGCGGCATCAGGAGATACGCGATGGGAAACAGCATCACCACGGCGACGGTCAGCGCCGATAGATAGGAGGCCGCTTCGTACCCGTTCGATTCCAGCGCGCGAACCGCGGCGCGCGACGCCCCGGTGAAGCGAAAAACAATCGTCACGGCCACCTGCGCCATCAGAAGCATGCCGAACCCGATGTAGGTCCGCCGCTTGCCGAGGAGCTTCCAAAGCTCGTTCCGAAGGTGATGACGGATCATTCCCGGCCTCCCGGTTCCCGACCCTCCCCCATCAACCGCAGATAAAAATCCTCCAACGAACCCTCGGCCGGCGCGATCTCGTAGACCGGTCTTCCCCGTTCAACCAGCCAGCGCACGATCGCGTCGGAGCCCACCCCCGGCGCGACTCGGATCTGACTTCCTCCGCGGGCTTCGGAGACCAGTCCATCGAGCCCAAGCCCGGCCGCCGCCGTTTCAAAGTCGTCCGTTCGCAGGCGCATCCATTCGCGTCCCGGGCGGGTTTCCGCAAGGGACCCTTCGAAGACCTTTCGTCCCCGGTCGAGCACCGCCACGCGATCGCAGAGCTGCTCGACCTCGCCGAGAAGGTGCGACGACAACAGCAACGTCAGCCCCAACTGCCCCCGAAGCCGCTGGATCGTCCCACGCATCTCGTGGATCCCCTCCGGATCCAAACCATCGCCAGGCTCATCCAGAATCAGAAGTTCGGGATCCGGAAGAAGCGCCTGCGCCAGCGCGAGACGGGCCCGCATCCCATGCGAATAGGTCCGGACGGCCGACCGTTCCCGGCCCGACAACCCCACCCATTCCACCACCTCACGGATCCGCCGGTCGCAGGTCGGTCCCGAGTAGCTCGCGAGGATCTGCAGATTTCGCCAACCCGACAGTTCGCCGTAGAAAGCCGGGCTTTCAAAAATCGCGCCCACCTTCGAAAGCGCGCCCCGCCGGTCGCGGGTGACATCGCGGCCGCAAACCCGGACCTCGCCTTCGCTCGGCCAGACCTGCCCGAGCAACATGCCGATCAGCGTGCTCTTGCCCGCGCCATTGTGCCCCAGCAAACCCACCACTTCGCCTCGCCTGACCGAAAGCGAAACGTTCTCCAGCGCGATCCGGTCCCCGAACCGCTTCCCCAACCTTCGCGTCTCGATCAGCACGTCGGTCACCGCGCCCCCTCCCAGACCAGGAGGTTGCCAATGTGCCCGTCCGCGTAGAGAAAGTTCACCGCGCGCCGTTCCCCGCGGACCGCATGGAACCCTTCCTTGTCGAAGAACACGGGCACCTGGCCCGCGGACAGATCCAGCGAAAGCACCTTCAACCGGTCGGCGTCCTGCCCGTTGAGCAGGCTGTTCCAGGAATAACTCGAGCCCGTTCGTTCGAAGACCCGCGAGCGATCGGCCGGGCAGCGAAACACGCGCTTGTCCGCGAGAACGTTCGAAAGCCCCTTCTCGGGTCCTGGCAGAATGACCGTGGCGGAAGGCGGGTTGGTCATCCCAGCCTCGCCGGGCGCTTGGTCGCGCATCGACGGCATCCGATTGTCGTTGTCGGCCACGTAGATTTGCAGCGCGATCCCGATCTCCCGCAGATGGCCGAGACAGGCCGTGGCCTGGGCCAAGCCCCGGCCACGGGAAAGGCCGGGGAGAAGCATCCCGGCCAACACCCCGAGGATCCCGATCACCACCAGCAGTTCGACCAGCGAGAAGGCGCGACGCGAACTCGCTGGGCCCCGAGGTGTCATGGCTCCGACCGACCTCGCCTGGGCCAGCCCTTCCGCATGCCCCCGTTTTCCATTGTCGCCTGGAGTTCCTCCATCAAGGGCGCCAGCTCGGCCTTGGTCCGGGCCGAACTTCCCGAGTAATACGCCTTCAACCCGATCCGGGTCACCCGGTCCCGGAGTTCCTCCGAGAGGGCCCACGACGGCGCGCCCGTTGCGGATCCGTCAGAGGCTCCCTCGAAAACCACGCCCGCCCCGTCGCCCGAAGCACGGAGCCGCTGAAGCGCGTCCCCAATCGCCGCCGTCCTCCGATCCTCGGGGAGCTTCTCGAACGCCGTCAGCATCTGGCGAAAACCAGACGGCGCCGTGGCTTCGATGAACCTCAGCCGCTCCTCGTCGGTCATCTGTTCGAACCACGGCCGCCAGATCCCCTGCATCCGCGCCTTGCGACGTTCGTCGGCGGAAAGTGCGTTGAGGAGTTCGGCCAGTCGTGCCAGGGCCACCGCCCTCGCATCACCCGTCAATTCCTCGAACCGCACGGTCCGAACGTGTTCGGAAACCCGTTCGGCGGTCGGATTCGAGGATCGCGCCCAAAAGGAACCCCCGATGGCCACCAGCCACACCGCGGCCAGGGCGATCGCACCG
>JBFWOK010000070.1:0-32275 GCA_050250555.1 Limisphaerales bacterium | reverse complement strand
CCGCTTTGCAACTCGGCTAGCCGTCGATGGGCTTCGTCACGCCAAGCGGTCTCGATTTGCGGATCGATTGAGTGCATCCGCTCTTCGAGTCGATCCATCAGGCGGATCAGCTGTTCCTCCGGCCAGTTGCGCGTCTCCTCGACGATCTGTTCCACGGTCAGTGTCATAGCGCTAGGATTGGGGCTCGGGATTGGCATTCAACGTCGCATCGCCGGATGCCCGGGCTTGCGGGAACAACGCAGACAACGGAAAGAAGGCCTCATGGTTGGCCATGGCCAGGTCGCGGCGGGTCCGGCGCAGGTCACCTTTGGCGGTGGCGTCGAGATCCCAGCCCATCGCTTCGGCGATTTCCTGGAAGGTCTTCCACGAAAGGATCACTTCCACTGGCGTGCCCTGATCGTTCACGACGACCTTCTTGGCGACTGTGGCGATCACGTCGACACGGTATCGGGGATGGTGGACGCCGGCAAGCGCGCCGAAGTGTGACAGCGGACGTGGACTTACCATATCTGGAGGATGGAGACCTCGTCGCAAATGGCGGTGATGTCGGGTTTGGCGTGGCCGGGGAGCGGTTGGATGCGGCGGAAATCGGCTCCGCCTTCGAGCTTGTTTACCCGAGCCATCCTAATCGCCGAAGCACTAGAGTTATTACCACCACAACCACCGCGATCACGACAGGAAGCATGAACAGGAAGAAAGTCCATTTGGTGTTTTGGCGATTCATGGATAAAGATTCTCATCTCTTCAGTCCCAGATCTCCGGAGGTGGCCGAAGTGCACGAGCTCCGCAACCCAGCACCAAGCGATAGAATAGCCGGAAGCGGTCGGGCGAGGATGGTTGGCCGTACACGACAACGGCAGCATCGCAACCTCTGGATTTCGCGTCCATTGGATGACAAGGACAGGTGTCCTCAACCAAACCGCATAGAAACAATGGAACCAACGATCCGATTCGGACGCAGACGTATGTGCACTGGAACATGGCAAATGGGGCCTCGTTCACTGTTACAAATGGACCGTTGATCTGCTCGTTGCTCGAGATCGGACTTAGCATCTCGAAGGACTCGCGTCCGTTTGTATCCATTCGCTGCGTTGGCGAGTTCAGTACGAAGGCGTAAAGATTCAACCCGCCAGCCTCTTCAATCGGATCTCTATTTGGCCAAACTACGTGGCTTTTAAGGTGCAGGAGAGAACAACGCCGTTGGTGTAGATAGTGTGCAGATACCAGATATCAATGTCGCCGTGCTTCTTGAACCCAAAGGCGTTTTCGAGAGGGAATCTGCTCCGCGAACCTAGAGAATACATCAGATGCACAGTGGAACGATTCGTCCACCGGGTGTCCGGAAGCCCCAAGATGTCAAGCGTACGTTCCAGTGTCTGCGCGCGCACTTGGATTTCATGTGCTGCGGACTGCCACATGAGAAACCGCTCATCCGGACGAGCGATCCAAGAAACTCTGTCGAAGGCGAGTTCAGCCTTTGGTGGGTTCCAGCGGTTGACGAACATCACATAGACAACGAAGGTCGAGAGGAGCAGACAAACAGCTGCCCCGAGCATAAATGGACGTAGTTTGACTGTCATTGAGGTTGATTGATGCGATAGATCTTGAGTGATGTACGATTGACCCCAAAAAGCCGTCCATCCCTCCATGCTTGGAGGCAGCCTTGGAGGCAGTCTCCGCTAGCCGCGGCAATCTGCGCCCCTACATCGTTGTTCAGCATGTCTTGCTGGCTAAAGAAATCGCCCTGTTCGGCCAACGCTTCTTCCCGGCCTTGGATCGCCGCGTACGCTCGGTCACGTGTAAGGCAGACTCCAGGGATTCGGATTGCCTCACAGGCGCCAGTGCAATGCCTCACCGCATCCGCTTCGCTCCCTTGAGCTCTGGGGTCTAGGAGGTCGTCAAATTCTTCCCAGACGAACTCTTCAAGCCCTTCGACCAAGCGGGTAGCTTGGCGCAGATTTGCTTCCACATGATTCAAACATCGTTCATCTCTGGTACAGTAAAGGAGACCTCCTGCGAGCACTCCTGCAACTGTGGGTCGCAGCCAAACAGGCAGAGAAAGGCGACCGTCTTTATCGATCCTGCCACATGGCGCATTTTCTACAAATGCATACAGATTGAGCCCCCCTTTTTCCCCAAGAGGGTCTCTGTTTGGCCAAAAATCCTCGTCTCTTGCCTGTCCTCTTATCGAAACTCCAATTTCCCAATCTCCACTTCCAGCACCGATTGCTCGCTGTGCTTTATCCGAATCATCAATCCTCCACTCAACCAATAATCAATGGTGTTTGTTGCGCGCGCCATCCGAAAGGCAGCACTTTCACTCTCGGTTGGAGAAAGAGCGCGGCCCTGAGTGGAGATTAGGCTCTGAACGTCGGATATGTTGTGTCCTGGCATAATGGAAACCAAGGCGTGCGTTTTCGCACGTTCAATTACAAGCAGCAGGTAATTCCGACCAGCTACTGCAAGCGCAACGAGTACGAATATCAGGCCAGCCATTAGTCGCAACACACGTAGTTTTTGCATTTTTTTCTACACCAATCGATGTCGTTGAGGTTGCGGTTACCCCAATCGAAGGGCCGGAGGAACCCCAAAGCAGTTCCTACGTAATCCGAGAAAAGATCATTCCACTGAAAATCGGTTAACTCGGACAGTCCAGAAAGCCAGCCATACGCTCCATTTGGTGACAACCGTGTCAAAAGGCACCCGAACATGCAGTGGTTGTAGTCACCAGCGTTCTTGCCCGGTTGGACCTTGCCGCACGGGAACGGACTATTTCTTAAGTAGCCTTCTATGATTGTGGCAAGCTCTAATGGGTTGAGCGGATTTGGAGTCTTGGGCTCCGTATCAGCCTGGTTTCCAAAGGCATCGTATCTATGCGTTGGTGCGTTCATGAACGCTGCGTAGAGGTTCGCCCCGCCTTCCTCTTCGATTGGATCCCTGTTTGGCCATCGGGGGATCCGGGCGATGGGCGGGGGGAGGGGATGGGGGATTCGCGTGGTCACGGATTCGGAGAGCCGCTGGTGGCTTCGCCGCCGAGGCGGCGGAGCAGGTGATCGAACCTTACGTTCATGTCCTTATTCACGAGCCCGGCTCGGATTTCGGTCAGGATCGTCCGGGACGCGGGCGGATCCAGGATCCGGGGCTGTCGACCGGTGGCCTCGGCGAACTGGACTTCGTAGCTGCCAAAATCCGCACGTTCGAGATCCCCGGGGGTTTCCGATCGCGACAGGTCCTGGATCCGCCGATCCATCCGATCGAAATCCGGGTCGCGCAGGACCGCGACGATCCGCGGTTCGTCGGAAGGCGAAGTGTTTTCCGCAGCATCGACTGTGACGACCACCACTCGGGGCAGCGGCTTGTCGCTGGCCCCGATCGGGAGGAGTTCCATGGATCGCATCAGCGGCGGTGGATTCGGCAACGTGGCGGCCGGCGGGACCCCAAACCCACAGGCCGTCCAAAGCCCGGCCGCCGCGCCGAGCAGTCCCAGGATTCCGAGTCGGCGTCCCATGGTAGTGCCCAGGCTGAGTCTGGTCGTCTGGCTCGGTTCAACTCAGTAGCTTCCAATGCTGAGCGAGGACAGGGTCACGCCCGTGGTCGACAGCTGGAAGCCGTAGCTGATCTTGACCAGGTCGGTGTATGAACTGCCGCCCGCCGGCGAAACACCCACGAGCGCCAGGTCCGCACTCCACGAGACGGTGAACGCCGCGGTGGCCGACGATTTGAAGCGTGTGGGCTGATCGGAGAAGATCAGGTCGTAGCCGCCCGAATTCTGTTTTCCGGGCAGTTCGGCATCGGTCCAGTAGTACGGCTTGGCGTCGTCGGGCGGCTGGGGATCGTTGTACGGCGCATTGGCCGCCGCGCCGCCGAGCGGGACGTTGCTTGTCACAAACTGCACCCATCGGTACTCGGGATAGTTCGGCTTCCTGTCCTTGAGCTTCGCCCCGAGCTTGATCGTCAATCCGCCTCGGGTCGCGTCGGTGAATTTCTCGTAGGTGATCTTTTCAACGCGAACGAATCCGACAAAGCGGTAGATCGCGTACCCGATGCCCGCGAGGATCCCGATGATCGCGATCGAGATCGCGAATCCCGCCAGGAATCGGCCACTCGGGTCGTGACGGTTCACCGGATTGTTGTGCGCGTAGGTGTACCGGTGGAGCGAGGGCGGATCGAAGATGTTGCCCTCGACCTGATCGGGTGTCGCGAAACGCCCCACGGCTGGGTCGTAGTAACGGGCGCGCAGGTAGTAGAACCCGACGTTGGGATCGAACTGCTGCCCGGTGTAGAGGAACTGGTTGACGGTGGCTCCGGTGCGGCCCAACTCCACACCGAACGCATCGTAGGTGTAGGTGTCGGTGACCGCCTGCGCCGGATCAAGAAGCTGGCGGGTCGAATTCTGACCGTCGGCAAGGAAGTGACGGATCTCACCCCCCCGGTCCTGCGTGAGCAGGTCCAACCCATGCGTGTACCGGACCTTCAGAGCGCCCGTCGAATCGCGTTCCTCCACGACCTGAGCGAGGGATTGAGCGGTGTCCACGAGGTAATCCGAGATCACTCCCTGGCTCACGGATCGAACCCGGTTCCCGTCGGCGTCGTAGACATATTCGGTCTCGACGACGCCTCCGGGACCCGTGGTGCGGATCAGCCGGTTCTCTGAGTCGTAGGCGTAGGTCGTGGTCGCCCCGCCGGTCGTCCGGGTGATCCGGTTCCCGTTGGCATCGTAGGTGTAGGTGGCTGAGCCGTCGTCGAGCAACCGGTCGTTGCCGTCGTAGGTGTACGTCGCCACCGCCGCGCCATCGGCCCGGCTGAGGCGATTGCCCACGGCGTCGTAGGTGTAGCCAAACGTGCGCGCGCCAGTCGACGGGTCGGAAATGTCCTCGGTGACCAACCGGTACAGGGCGTCGTAGGTGTAATCCACGGTGCGCCCGCCAACTTCGGCGACCTGCAAGCGGTTCCCCGCCGGACCCAGCGTGTAGGTGTACGAGGCGAGGGGAACTCCACCGGCGGTTTCGCTGGCGAGAGTTTGCAGGCGGTTGAGCGCGTCGTACGTGTAGGTGGTCCGGGCACCATTGGGGAGCGTCACGGACGCGCGGTTGCCAGCCGGATCGTAGGTGTAGGTCGAAGTTCCACCGTCCGGCCCCGTCACGCTGGCGAGTCGGTTGAGGTCATCGTAGGCGTACGAGGTGACCCCGGACGGCGCGGTCATCAAGGTGCGGTTGCCTGCCGCATCGTAGGTGTATTCGAGAAGGCCGGAATCGGGTGGGTTGACTTGGAGCAACCGATTGCGGACGTCGTATGCGAACGTCGTGATCCCACGTGCGTCGACCACCTGGGAACGCTGGCCGGCTGGGGTGTAGGCTATCGCCACATTGGAGCCGTCCGGGTAGGCGATGCCGGTCAGTTTCCGGTTGGAATCGTGGGTGAACCCGGTTGTCGCGCCATTGGCATCGACGCGCGCCAGCGGATTGCCCACCGCATCGTAGGTGAAGGTCTCGGTCTGACCCAGGGGAAGGGTTCGGCGTGTCAGCCGGTTGAGGTTGTCATACCCCCAGCGGGTGGAACGACCGAGGGCGTCCGTCTGGACCACCCGGTTGCCAGGCTCGTCATATTGGTGGCTGGTCACTCCACCCAGGGCGTCGGTCGTCCGGATGAGCCGCCCGAGGGCGTCGTATTCGAACTGCGTGACCTGCCCGGCCTGATCGGTCACGGAACCTTGATGTCCCAACGGCGTGTAAGCCGTCTGGACGAAGGTGCCGTCAGGGTAGGTCCGGCGGGTCTGCCGGTTGAGGGCGTCGTACGTGAATACCAGGGTCTGACCCTTGGGATCGGTGGTCGAAGTCAGATTGCCACGCGAGTCGTAGGTGTAAGCCACCACTTGGTCGAGCGCGTCCACGGAACGAATCTTGCGGCCAGCGGCGTCGTATTCCCGCCGGGTCAGGCGACCGAGTTCGTCGATCAATCCCACGACCCGTCCCGCAGGGTCATATTCCAGCTCCTGCGTCGCGCCATCCGGTAGGACGGTGCGCGTCAATCGCCCGACGGCATCGTACTCATACTCGGTCAACGCTCCGCCACGGTCGGTCTGGAGGACTTTGCGTCCCTCGGGATCGAAGAAGGCCGTCTCCGAGGTGCCGTCCGGATGAAGGGTTTCGATCCGGTTGCCACGGCTGTCGTAGACATACTCCCGGCGATGGCCGAGGGCATCCGTTTCGGCGCTGAGCTTGCCCAAGGCGTCGTATTCCAGGCTCGTGACGCCGACTTCGGCGTCGATGGTTCGGACAAGCCGGTCTCGCGCGTCATATTCGTACCGGGTGACCACAGGGACCACCGCGCCATCGAAGTCGGTGCGGGTGGTCGACTCCGACAGTCGGTTCCCGTTCGCATCGTAGGTGTAGACGGTCTGGTGGCCGAGGGCGTCGGTGGTTCGAATGCGCCGCCCCGACGCATCATAGACATGGGAGGTGGTGTTCCCGCCGGTGTCGGTCGTGGTGAGAAGATTGCCCTGGGCATCGTAGGTGTTCGCGGTCACCTGCCCGAGCGGATTGGTCTCGGTGAGAAGGTTGCCGCGCGCGTCGTAAGTGAATGTCGTCGTGTTGCCGGCGGGATCCGTCGCGGTCAACTGCTGGCCCCGGGCGTTGTAAGTGTACGACGTCGTCTGGCCCAGCGGGTTGGTCCGGGTCAGAAGGAAGTTCCGCGCGTCGTAGGTTGATGTGGTCACGTTGCCGAGGGGATCGGTCTCGGTGAGAAGATTTCCCCGCGCGTCGTAGGTGTAGAACGTGGTGTTCCCCAGCGGGTCGGTCTTGTTGAGCACGTTGCCGTCGGCGTCGTAGTTGTAGACGGTGAGGAAGCCAAGGCGGTCGGTGACGATCTGCTGCCGGGCGCCGACGTTGTGATTGTATTCAACCCGGTTTCCCGCGGCGTCGATGTGGGCCACCAACCGGCCTTCCGCGTCGTACTCGTTGCGGATCGGGCGGATGCCTCGGGGATCACGGATCTCGAGCATTCCGTGGTCGAGGTTGTACAGGTATCGGGTTCGCTGGCCGAGCGCGTCCGTGTGGCTGGAGAGGTTGCCTTGCGCGTCGTACGCGTACTGCTGGAAATGACCGTTTGGATCCGTGATCCGGGTGATGCGTCCCAGACCGTCCCTGGTGAAGGCGACCGAACCACCGGACGAATGGGTGATGCCGCCGGGACCGAGGGTCAGGGTGTTCCCGTTGGGTTCCCGGATGCTCTGAACTCCGGTGGACGTGGTGATGACGAACACCCGTCCGTCGACGCTGGTGTACTGGAACGAGGTCGGGTTGTACGGAACGAAAGTGTCATCGTCGAGAAGCGTCACGGGACCGGGTTGGGGATCGACAATGATCAGGCTGGTGCTCCCGAGCGGAACGAGCGTCCCGAGGGTGCCCGCGCGCGGGGCGTACGCCGCCGTGATGAACTGGAGCGGAAACAATTGCTGGCTGCTCGGAGTCGGCCTTAGGTCGAACTCCTCCACCTTCCCGTCCGGAAGCGTGATTGTGACCTTGTGCATGTCGGTGGCCGAGAGTGAGTAGCTCGGGATGAACCCACCGGAACGAATCACCTGCCACCCGGTTCCCTGGACCCGGTTGACACGCGCTTTCATCGTCTGGATCTCAAGCCGCGATCCAAACCCGAAATCGCCACTGCCCTTGTCGCGACTGTCGTAGACGCGGGAGATCACAATGGGCAATCCAGCGAATCCGACTTTCAGGTCCTCGAAGGTGAGCGTGAAAATCCCCACTTTCTGGTCGCGCGCGACCTGGAATTGACGCGTGGTCGTGGCCGTATTGCCGCCCTTGTCGAACGCCGTCAGAACGACCGTGTACAGATCGTTGAGCAACTGGGTCGGGTCGAACTGTCCCAGGACCCCGTTCACGACCGGCGCATCGCCTTCGGCAATCGTGGTGAAGACCGTTTCGCCCGCGGGAGCGATCTGAAGCGTGTATTTCAGGAAATTCGCGTCGTTGGCCGTTCCCAGCACGTCCACGGGTCCCGTCAGCGTGGCGTCGTTGGCGGGCGAAGTGATCGCCACCGAGGGCGGGACTCCATCCGCGACGGTGGCGTGGACGGTCAGCGGAGCGGTTCCTGTGATTCCGTTGCGGGTCGCCTGAATGGTGGTGTCCCCCGCGCTGAGACCGGTGGCTGTGCCTCCGGCGTTGATTCCGGCAACACCGGCGCTCGTGCTGCTCCAATCGACCAGACCGCTCAGGTCGACCCCCGTGCCATCGGACAGTACGCCGGAAGCGGTAAAGAGCTGCGATTGCCCCACCAGCAGGCTGTGCACGTCGGGTGTGACCTGGATTGAAACCAGCTCGGCGGGATTGACCGTGAGCGAGGTGTCCCCGGTGACGCCATCCCGCGTCGCCTGGATCGCGGTCGAACCGGAATCCAAGGCTGTCGCGAGTCCGCCAGCCGTCACACTGGCGACGGCAAACTCGGTGCTCAGCCAAGTGACGGTGGACGTGATGTCCTCCTGGTGCCCGTCGCTCCATGTCCCCATGGCGGTGTATTGCCGGGTTTGTCCCGCGACCAACTCCAGATTGGCGGGAGTGACCTCAACCAGAATCAGGGCCGGTTCCCCGGCTCCCAGTGAGATCGTGAGCGCCACTGACGTCGCCGGCGCCACCGACGCGCCAGCCACTGGGTTCTGGCTGATCACTTCCCCGGCGGGGATTGTGGGATGATTCGCCGTCGCGACCGCTCCCACGGTCAGGCCAGCGCCGACGATGGCCGCTTCGGCCGCCGCCTGAGTCAGGCCCACGACGTCAGGCACCGCCACGAGCACGGGGCCCAGCGACACCACCAGCGCCACCGAACTTCCGGGCGCCACGCTTGTTCCACCCACCGGATCCTGGCTGATCACGTCTCCCGCCGGCACCGTCGGATGGTTCGCCGTCGTGACCGCTCCCACCGTCAGGCCAGCGCCGACGATGGCCGCTTCGGCCGCCACCTCGGACAGACCCACCACGTTCGGCACCAGGACCGGCGTCGGCCCCAGTGAAACCACCAAGTCCACCGCGCTTCCGGGCGCCACGCTCTCGCCTCCCGCAGGGTCCTGGCTGATCACCACGCCCACGGGAACCAGGTCACTGTTCGCTCCCGTGACCACGCCGAGCACAAGCCCTGCTCCCGTGATCGCCGCTTCGGCGGCGGCCTCGTCCAAACCCACCACGTCCGGGACTTCCACCGGCGCTGGACCGGCCGACACCACGAGCGCCACCGAACTCCCCAGCACGACCGACGCGCCGGCCACCGGGTTCTGGCTGATCACTTCCCCGGCCGAGATCGTCGGGTGATTCGCCGTCGTGACGGCTCCCACCGTCAGTCCAGCGCCCACGATGGCCGCTTCGGCCGCCGCCTGAGTCAGGCCCACGACGTCGGGCACCGTTACGAGCACGGGGCCCAGCGACACCACCAACGCCACCGAACTTCCGGGCGCCACGCTCGTTCCGCCCACCGGATCCTGGCTGATCACGTCTCCCGCCGGCACCGTCGGATGATTTGCCGTCGTGACCGCTCCCACCGTCAGTCCAGCGCCGGTGATCGCTGCGCCCGCCGCCGCTTCGGACAGACCCACCACGTTCGGCACCAGGACGGGCGTCGGCCCCAGTGAAACCACCAAGTCCACCGCGCTTCCGGGCGCCACGCTCTCGCCTCCCGCAGGGTCCTGGCTGATCACCACGCCCACGGGAACCAGGTCACTGTTCGCTCCCGTGACCACGCCGAGCACAAGCCCTGCTCCCGTGATCGCCGCTTCGGCGGCGGCCTCGTCCAAACCCACCACGTCCGGGACTTCCACCGGTGCTGGACCAGCCGACACCACGAGCGCCACCGAACTTCCGGGCGCCACGCTCGTTCCACCCACCGGATCCTGGCTGATCACGTCTCCCGCCGGCACCGTCGGATGGTTCGCCGTCGTGACCCCTCCCACCGTCAGGCCAGCGCCCACGATGGCCGCTTCGGCCGCCGCCTGAGTCAGGCCCACCACGTCAGGCACCGTCACAAGCACGGGTCCCAGCGACACCACGAGCGCCACCGAACTCCCCAGGACGACCGAAGCGCCAGCCACCGGGTTCTGGCTAATCACTTCGCCGGCCGGCACCGTCGGATGGTTCGCCGTCGTGACCGCTCCCACCGTCAGGCCAGCGCCGACGATGGCCGCTTCGGCCGCCGCCTCGGACAGACCCACCACGTTCGGCACCAGGACCGGCGTCGGCCCCAGTGAAACCACCAAGTCCACGACGCTTCCGGGCGCCACGCTCTCGCCTCCCGCAGGGTCCTGGCTGATCACCACGCCCACGGGAACCAGGTCACTGTTCGCTCCAGTGACCACGCCGAGCACAAGCCCTGCTCCCGTGATCGCCGCTTCCGCGGCGGCCTCGTCCAAACCCACCACGTCCGGGACTTCCACAGCCGGTTCGTCAACCGCCAGCGTGAAGCTCTGAAGATCCGTTGCTCCGCCGCCGTCGATGGCCGCGACGGTTACGGAATGGACCCCGGGCGTGGCCACCCAACGCAGATGGCCGGTCGACTCCTCGACAAGCATCCCCACGGGACCCTCAATCAGTCCGTACAGGACGGAATCACCTGCATCGGGATCCACGGCGAGGATCTGGTGAAGCAACTCCACTCCGGCCCGGCCGGAAGCCGGAGGAATCGAGTAAATGACCGGAGGATGGTTCCGTACGCCGCGGAGTTGGGAAGGATGCCCCGCCGCGACCGTCGAATCACAAGCAAGCCCCGGGCCCATGGCTCGGACGAAGTACAAAACCGTTTGTTCGCTCGCCAGGGGACTGTCGAGAAAGGTCGTTGAATTGCCGGCGACCTGACCCACGCGGAAAAACTCCACGGTGGCCGTGTCGGATCCGCGATACACCTCGTACGTCGTCGTCCCTGCCACCGGTTGCCAGACGAGTTGAATCTTGGTGCCCTTCGCGCGAGCGGTCAGACCAAAGCACGCGAGGGCATCCGGTTGCCCGGCCACCCCGGGCACGGCCTGCGCCAACTGAAGGACGCGTTGGCTTGCCCTGGGGGCACCAGCGGTCGTGCCCCATTCCAACCCTGTCAGGCCCGTGCCTTGATTTGGCTCAGCCGTCAGCGGCTCGGCTTCGACTTGCAGGGCTCGGACCCATGAAACCGGCATGCCGAAGACCGTCTGCTGGTTCATGTCCAACAGACTCACGAGCAAGACGGAGACCAAAATGCGATGGAGAACTCGGCCCAACTGACGACGCTCGAGGAACTTTCGAAGGTTCATGGCAGCAAGGAAGAAGGTTGCGGAGCCAGCCACACCCGCCAATCCGCCACGTGCGTAGAAGGAACCCCGTACGTGGATTGCGCTAGGCTGATTTCGCGACTAGATCAATCGGCCCGTGGAGCGTCAAGACTGGCGTTCGGGCGGATCCATTCACTCATGGCCTCGCGAAGGGACAGTTATCCCGCCAAATCAGCGAAAAAGCCCTGCCAAGCCTTTCGAGCGGGCTCCCTTCGGGGCGGTTCAGGGCCGTAGTAGCCCTCGACGTCAATCGGCGCCGATCATCGGCCGGGAGATGGCGCGGGACTGTTCACCCTCGGTCCGGGCCCATTAGTCTTCCGGGCATGTCCCGAGGTTATGTCGACGTACCGTCTCCCGAGGTGACCGCACCGCATACGCATCCATCGGCGTCCGGCGGGGTCGACGCGACGATCCACATCCCGGGTGAACCGCGGGTCCACCGACGTTCTGGGCGAAGGCCCAACTGGATTCACTTCGTGCTGGCGGGGCACTGTCTGTTCGCCGGGTGCGTCACCACCGCCGGCGCCGCGGACGACTCCGCGGTGCCGTGGCGGGAGCGCGCGTTGGCCACGGCGGATTCGCCTCCGCTTCCTGGGACGACGGTCTGGTTTCGGGCCTGGCTGAAAGTGCCCGACAACATGGCGGGGAACTCCGGTCCCGATCTTTGGCGGGATTCCATGACCGTCACCCTCCGGAATCTCCCCGGGCCCGTCGCCCTGAGCATCAACGGAACGCCCATCGTCGAAACCCGGGATGTGCCGGAGTCGGAACCGCGTCGCTTCAAGGTGCCTCGCGGAAGTTTCGAGAAGGCGGTTTACAACGCGATCGTGCTCCGCCTGGACGGTTCTGTGGCGTCCCGGGGTCTCGCCGCGCCTCCCCATTTCAACGGGTACTTCGACGAAGTCCGAATGGATCGACCCTGGCAATGGACGGATCGGGAACCCACGCCTGCTGACTTGGTCCCCTCGAAGGAACGCCCCTCCATCGCCGCCTATTCCGAAGCCGATTTCCATCCGGCGACCAGTGTGATGCAGGCCAGCGCGGATCCGGTTCGTGGGCTCTTCGTTTCGCCGGACGAAGCGCTCGGACTGCTCCGGCCCGAGTCCGACCTGGTGGTCGACGAACTTCTGCACGAGCCCGAGGTCGCCCAACCGACCCATGTGAGCTTCGACGAGCGCGGACGGCTCTGGGTCGCTCAGTACCGCCAGTATCCCTACCCCGCCGGCGTGAAAATGATCAGCCGCGACAAGTACTACCGGTCCAAGTACGACCGCACCCCGCCGGCCCCGCCGAATCACGATACCGGAGCGGACATCATCAGCGTGCATGAGGACCGCGACAGGGACGGACGGTACGAGACGCATCGCAACGTGCTATCGGGCCTCAACATGGCCAACGCGATCGTCACCGGGCATGGCGGCCTTTGGGTGATGCACACGCCGTACCTCCTATTCTATCCGGATGCGGACCATGACGACGTGCCGGACGGTCCGCCGGAAGTGCGTCTACGGGGATTTGGACTCGAAGACACGCACAGCGTCGCGAACGGGTTGGCGTGGGGACCGGATGGCTGGTTGTACGGCGCGCAGGGGAGCACGACCACGAGCCGGGTCACGCGTCCGGGGCTCGATCCCGACGAGGCGCCCGGGATCTACGTGGAGGGGTGCATGGTCTGGCGCTACCACCCAGAACTGCGGCTCTACGAGATCTTCGCCGATGGAAGCGGCAACACCTTCGGCGTTTCGTTCGACGACGAAGGCCGGCTGTTCACGGGCCACAACGGAGGCGACACGCGCGGGTGGCACCACATTCAAAGCGGGCTTTATCTCAAGCAGGGCAAGGACCCGGGCAAGTTCGGGCCCGGTCCCAATCCTTACGCGTTCGGCGAACTGCCGATGATGCGGAGCACCCATCCGATTCCGCGTTTCACCCACATGACGATCCTGGCCAACGGAACGGCGCTGCCCGACCGCTGGCGCGGTCGCTTCCTTGGCGTGGACCCGCTTCACCACCACCTCGTCGCCTCCGAGCGGCGTCCGCACGGCTCGACGTTCGAGACCACGGACCTTGGGTTTCCGTTGCGGACGGACGATCTCACCTTCCGTCCCGTCTACCTCGCCAACGCGCCGGATGGGAGCGTCGTCATCGCGGATTTTCGGGAAGAGTTCATTGCGCACGGGCAGAACTACCAGAGCCAGATCGACCCGTTCACCGGCCGGATCTACCGCCTTCGTGGCAAAGAGATCCCGCTCGAACGAAGGACTGACCTTTCACGCGCCACCACGGACGAACTCGTCGAAACGCTGTCCCATCGCAACCCCTGGCATCGACAGACCGCGGTTCGGCTCCTCGGAGAGCGCCGGGATCCAACGGCGGTTCCGGGGCTGGTGAAGGCCCTGGGCGGCTCATCGGCTCATCCGTCCCTCGAAGCGCTCTGGGCCTTTCACCAGATGGGAAGCCTCGACGAAAACCTCGCGACTCACCTTCTGGACCATCCTTCGGGCCCGGTCCGCGCATGGACCATCCGGCTTATCGGCGACGCGAGTGTGTTGCCCTCGTCGTTCCTCTCCCGGCTGCTGTCGGTTGCCGCCTCGGAACCGGACGCTGAGGTCCGCTGCCAGATCCTTTCGACGGCTCGGCGTCTGCCCGCCGCCCAGGCGTTGCCCCTGGTGCGTGCGATCGCCGAGCGCTCGCTCGACACGACGGATCCCTTCATTCCGCTAATGGCCTGGTTCGTCCTCGAGTCGCATTGCGCCCGGCACCGGGACGACGTGCTGCGCCTGTTCGAGGATCGGGACTTCTGGTCGCGCCCATTGGTTCGTCAGCACCTCGTGCCGCGGCTGATGCGGCGGTTCGCGGCGTCGGGCACGCGGCAGGAACTGAGCGCCTGCGCGGCACTCCTTGAACTCGCCCCGGAGGATGCCGACCGCGCGGCGTTGATGGCGGGGTTCGAGGACGCTTTCAAGGGCCGTCCGGTGCCGGCGTTGCCGGAGGATTTGTTGAAGGCGCTCGCCCGAACGGGCCGTCTCACGCTGCTCCTTCGCGTTCGGCAAGGGGAACCGGAAGCGCTCGCCGAAGCCTTGGATCAGATCCGCAATCCGGCGACGGAAGCCGCCAGACGCCTCGACGCCATTCGGATCTTCGGCGAAGTCCATCATGCGGCCGCGGTCGACGTCCTGCTCGAACGGGTCCAATCCCCTGGCGACACAACCTCCCGGACCGTGGCCTGCGCGTCCCTATCGCGGTACGACGAGCCGCGAATCGGCGAAACGCTCGCCCGGGTTTGGCCGGACCTGCCTTCCGAGACGCAGGCGGCGGCGCTGAATCTCCTGGGGAGCCGGCCCCGCTGGAGTCGAGCCCTGCTGCAAGCCGTCGCCGAGGGCCGGATTCCACCGTCCGCCCTGGGATCCGACCTGACAGCCCGAATTCGACTAAGCGCCGACCCGGAACTGACCGCTCTCTTGGACAGGCACGTTCAAGTCCACGCGCCGGCTGGAAGCGCGGCGCTCCGCCCGAGGATCGAGGAAGTCCGGCGGATCATCGGCGGGAACCCCGGAGATCCCTACCGGGGCGAACCTCTTTTCAACGAGCACTGCGGAGGCTGCCACACGCTGTTCTTCAAGGGTGGGAAGATCGGTCCGGACCTGACGAGCTATCAGCGGGACGATCTGGGAACGATGCTTGTGAGTGTGATCGATCCGAATGCGGAGATCCGCGAGGGATTCGACAACCACGTCGTGGTTACCCGGGACGGCAGGACTCTCGGCGGCTTCCTCGCGGACCAGGACGCCCACGTGATCGTGCTCCGCGGGTTCGACGGAAACGACATTTCGCTTCGCCGATCCGAGATCGTCTCGCTCACACCGGCGGGGCGAAGCCTGATGCCGGAGGCGCTACTTGATGAGATGAGCGATACCGAGATCCGGGATTTGTTTGCCTACCTGCGCCAGTCGCAGCCCATCGTGCGTTAGTGGACTAAGGGACAGGTCTTTTGTCTCGACGGGTCTTTTGTCTCGACGCCCCGCTATGTGGGCACCTTCTCAGGCGCACGAGTGCGGTGCTCCGCACCGCTCTGGTGGGGTTCGCAAGGCTCCGGCCTCCGTGGCGATCCACAGCGGCGCCAAGCGCCGCACTCCAAATGGAGAACACCGCACTTTCACTTGCAGCGTGAACACCGTTGCTGGGCTGGAGGGCGGAACGCCGTTGTCGTTCTTCGGATGCTCGCGGACTGTCTTGTCTACTTGGGAAAAAGGAGCGTGACGGCGAATCGAAGCCCCCATTCGGGTGCTCCCGTGGGGCCTTCCGCATAGACGCGACCCCCCACCTGAAACTGGACCGGCACCTTCCCGACCTTCACGAGTTGCGCCACCATGGCATTGACCGGAATCGTCCACTGCGAATTCTTCCAGTCGAAGGTGGACTCCATGTTGAGCACGAACGTCGTCTGCTTGGGCGTGATGTAGGTGATGAAGGGCTGGAGAAAGGTGGCGCTTACGTCCTCCCGTCCGCCGTCGCCAGCCACCGACTCGATGTGGTTGACCAACCCTCCGTAGGTCCACCCACCCGTCTGTCGAAGAGCGACGGCCGTGGGCCCAAGACCGAACTTCTCCGCACCCAACCGCTCGTCGGTCGCGGTCGGCAATAGGAACACAGGTCCCGCCCCCCAGATCCACCCTCCCGCGGTGGGGTCCTTGGGAGAAAAGAACGCGCTCTGCACGGTGTCGCTCAGACCCGACTGCGTCCCCGTCCCGATCATATCGTCCTGGTGGATGAACGGAACGATGGTCCTCGAAATCAGGTTCCATTCGTCGCTCAGCGAAAAGGGAATGACCGGCTGGACATTCAGCGTGTACCGGAATCCGTCGTCGCTCGGGCCGCCCCCGAAATCGAAATTGCTCTGGAACGGAACACTGATCAGCGCGGCGATCGGATTCGCCAGCTTCTTGGCAAGGTCGCTGGCGTCGGACGCCGCCGAAGTCCCTGGGTCCGCGGAGAGGCCAGCCATGGGAACCCCCGAAACCAATGCCCCCGCCAGGACGGTGAGATTCCACGGAGTGAATCGACGGGTTCGGCGGGTCCTGAACTCGGGAAGCGCTGGGAGCATGGAACGGATGTTACTGGGCTGTGCGGGCTCGCCCGCAAGGATCAACTCGGTGGGACGCGGGTCCTGGACCTTTCCGTCCTGGGGTGGTTCTGCACGGTCGGGATCGGGATCGGAATCGGGATCCGTATCGTCTTGGGGTCCGACGCTCCGATCTGGGTCGAGAACGCGGCTGTTCTTTTCGATTCCGATTCCGATTCCGACCCCGACAGCGCACATCGCTGGCAGGCGTTCGTCGCGAGAGCGCCGACAACTCCGAGACGCGCCCGTTTCGACTCGAAAACGAGGTTTTCAGAACTCAGGAATCCGGTAGGCTCCGTCCCGTTCCCCTCGTCCGCGCCCGGCGCGGTAAACCTTCATCCCACCGATCCGTCGCACCATCCCATGATGCACCCAACCTCTGTCACCCGGCGCGCCTTCGTCCGCAACGTCGCGTTGTCGACGGCCGCCACCGCCATGTCCGCGAAATCGTACGCGCAGGTCGCGGGCGCCAATGAACGCGTCAACGTCGGCGTCCTCGGCTTCGGTCTGATCGGACGGATCCACACCCGTTCCTTCGCCGGGCTGAAGGATTCCCGGGTGACCGCCGTTTCCGACGCCTTCAAGCCGCGGATGGAGGCGGCCCGCGAAGTGGCGCCCGATGCCCGGTTGTTCGGCGACTTCCGACAGTTGCTGGAGAGACGCGACGTCGACGCCGTGGTCGTCGCGACCCCGGACCACTGGCACGCGCTTCAAACGATGATGGCGTGCGCGGCGGGCAAGGACGTGTACGTGGAGAAGCCCCTGCACCTGTTCGTGCGCGAAGGCGAGTGGATGCGGAAGGTCGCGGCCCGCCACAAGCGGGTGGTCCAGGTCGGCACCCAGCAACGGAGCGCGCCGCACTACCAGCGCGCGAAGGCTCTGCTCACCGGCGGCGCCATCGGCGAAATCACGAGCGTTCAGTGCGATTTTTTCCGCAACGTCATGCCCGGGATCGGGTCCCCGCCCGACGGGGATTCACCGCCGGATTTCGATTGGGACATGCACCTCGGACCCGCACCCCAGCGCCGTTTCAACCCGAACCGGGGCATCTACCACTTCCGCTGGTTCTGGGATTCCTCCGGGGGTCAGATGACCAACCTCGGGCATCACTCCCTCGATATCGTGCACTGGATCTTCGACATCCAGGCGCCCAAGGCGGTCTCGAGCCAGGGAGGACGCTGGTTCCTCAAGGACAACGGCGAGACTCCCGACACCCAGAACGCGATCATCGAGTACCCGAGGTTCCCGGCGATCGTTCAATTTAGGGAAGCGGCCGGCGGCGGCGGCGAGTCGTCCATGGGTTCGCTCGTGTTCATCGGAACCCGCGGCACCATGAAGCTCGGGCGCGACGGGTTCGAAATCTTCCCGGACAAGAAGGTGGAGCCAACCAACACCTTCGCCGCGATCATCGGGGGCCATCCGGTCGGCGGACCCCAGTTGATCGACGAGCCGAAGGGCCAGCTTTGGTGCCAGCCGATGAGCGACAAGACCGGCAACGCCCCGGAGATGTACCGGCTGCACGCCCGGAACTTCCTCGACTGCATCAGGAGCCGGAAGACTCCGAATTCCGACCTTGCGAGCAGCCACTGGGTGAGCACCACCTGCCATCTCGCCAACATTTCCCTCCAGACGGGCCGCAAAGTCGTCTGGGACGCCACAGCCAACGACATTCAAGGCGACCCCCAAGCGAGCGCCCGCCTGACCCGTCCGTACCGAACGCCCTGGGACGCGGAACTGAAGGCCCTCATCGGATAGCGCTCGATGAACCGACGCCAATTCATCGCCGCCCTGCCAGCGCTCGCTGCCGCGAGGGCGGTACTCGCCGATGCCGGGGCTGCGAGATGCCGCCTCGGGATCTGCACGTTCTCCTGTCATCAGCACTGGCGAGCCGTGGCGTCGGGGGACGACGCCGCGAAGTCAAAGTTCCATGACGCGGTCGGTTTCTACCGCTACGCCCGCGAGCTGGGGGCCGAAGGCGTCCAGACCGCGCTGCCGGCCGGCAACGCGGAACAGGCGAAACGGATGCGCGCCGCCGTCGAAGTGGACGGCGGCTACTACGAGGGTGACCTGCGCCTTCCCCGGTCGGATTCGGACGTGGCTGGCTTCGAGGCGGCTGTTGGATTGCATCGAGACGCCGGAGCCGCGGTGGCGCGCGCCGTCTTCACCTCGGGACGGCGTTACGAAGTCTTCAAGACGATGGACGAGTTCCGCTCGTTCACCGCCCAGGCGGAAAAGTCCCTGCGATTGGCGGAGCCCGTCCTTCGGAGGCACCGCCTCCGCCTCGCCATGGAGAACCACAAGGATCACACGGCCGAAGAACTGGCGGCGCTGATGCGTCGGATCGGCAGCGAATGGATCGGCGTGCTCGTCGATACCGGGAACAACCTTGCCCTTCTTGAAGAACCGCGGGAGACGCTCCGGGTGCTCGCGCCCTTCGTCCTGAGCGTGCATCTCAAGGACATGGCGGTTCAGCCTCACGACGACGGATTTCTTTTGAGCGAGGTGCCGCTCGGAACCGGGGCGTTGGACATCCCCCTTGTGGTCAGGACGCTGGCCGAAGCGAAACCTGGGATCGTCTTCAATCTCGAAATGGCGACCCGGGACCCGCTCCGAGTCCCTTGCCGAACCGAGGCCTACTTCGCCACCCTCCCCGGGCATCGCGGGACTCGGGCTGAGGCCATGCTGCGTTGGGTCCACGAGCACCCGCCCATGCAGCCACCGCCGACCGTGACCGGGAAGCCCCGAGCCCAGGTGCTCGAAGAGGAGGAAACCCACAACCGTCAGAGCCTCGACTGGATGAAATCGCGAAAGCTTCCATGACCCAACCCACCTCGCTCCCAGGGATCCGACTCTTCAACCTCACCGGCCGCACCGCGCTCATCACGGGCGGTTCGAAGGGGCTCGGTTTCGCCATGGCCGCAGGCCTCGCCTCCGCGGGCGCCGATGTCATGCTGGTGAGCCGGCACGCGGACGAAGCCGAGGCCTCCGCCACCCGGATCCGCCAGGACCACGGCGTTCGCGCCGTCGCCCACGCCACCGACGTGACATCCCCCGATCAGGTGGAGTCCATGCTCAACGCCGCAGAATCGGCGCTCGGCGGGATCGATATCCTGATCAACAGCGCGGGCCTCAACATTCGGGGACCGATCGCGGAACTCACGCCCGACCAGTTCAGCCAGGTCATGGATGTGAACGTGAAGGGCACCTGGCTCTGCTGCCGGGCCGTC
Source organism: Limisphaerales bacterium (assembly GCA_050250555.1). Taxonomy (GTDB): domain Bacteria; phylum Verrucomicrobiota; class Verrucomicrobiia; order Limisphaerales; family CAIMTB01; genus CAIMTB01. The sequence goes on along the minus strand of JBFWOK010000070.1, from coordinate 12,633 downwards.
CTGCCGGGAATGCGATCCCGACGTTGGGGGCGGATCATCAACCTCGCGAGCGCCCTGGGTTTGGTCGGACTCGCGGGTCGCACGCCCTACACCGCCAGCAAGGGCGCGGTCGTGCAGATGACGCGCACCCTCGCGCTCGAAGCCGCAGCCGACGGCGTCACCGCGAATGCGATCTGCCCGGGCCCGTTCCTGACGGAGATGAATCTGCCGATCGCCGATACGGAGGATGGGCGGAAGTTCGTCGTCGGAGCCACCGCCCTGAAGCGCTGGGCTCGCATCGAGGAGATCCAGGGCGCCGCCATCTTTCTGGCGAGCGACGCGTCGAGTTACGTGACCGGCTCCATGCTCGCGGTCGACGGCGGGTGGACGGCCCAGTGAAACGACTCCATTCGCACACACCCAAGGAAAAAGCGCCGGAAATCACGGTTGCTTCGCTCGCGCCTGACTGGTTCACTGCCTCCGTTGGTCGTCTCGGGACGTAGCTCAGCCCGGTAGAGCACCTGGTTTGGGACCAGGACGTCGCAGGTTCAAATCCTGTCGTCCCGACCACTTTTCCCAAGGGCCAGCCTTGCCACTTTCCAAGCCGGGCGACCTCGCCTAGCTTCCGCGTCCTGTTTCGGATCCGCCGATGCCCAGTGTTTTCATCAAGACCTACGGCTGCCAGATGAACGAGCGCGACAGCGAGGCCGTCCTCGCCCAGCTCGCCGCCCGAGGCTACGGCATGGCGTCGTCGGAGTCGGAGGCGGACGTGGTCCTTCTGAACACCTGCAGCGTGCGGGATCTCGCGGAGCAGAAGGCGATCCACAAGATGGAGTCCCTGGCCGGCGCCACCCGCAAACACCGGCCCCAGACGGTCCTCGGCTTTCTCGGTTGCATGGCCCAGAGCCGGGGCTCCGAACTCCCCTCCCGGATTCCGGGCGTCCGACTCGTGCTCGGCACGCAGAAGGCCCACCGCGCCGGCGAATACCTGGATGCGCTGCTCGCGGATCCGCGCGCCGCGGTCGTGGATACCGCCGCCGAAGCCGGCAGCGAGTCCGCCATCCGCGAGCATCCCGCGGCGCCGGCGGGACAACCGGGAGGCGTCACCGCGTTCGTGTCGATCATGCAGGGCTGCAACCAGCACTGCACCTTCTGCATCGTCCCGTTCACCCGCGGCGAGGAACGATCGAGACCCATCGAGGAAATCGTCGACGAATGCCGGGACCTCGCCGCGCGCGGTGTCCGGGAGGTCACGTTGCTCGGGCAGATCGTCACCAGCTACGGGCGCCGGTTGATTCCAATTCGCGACGGCCGCTCTCCGTTCGTCCAACTCCTCGATGCGATCCACGCGCTCGACGGCATCGAACGCATCCGCTTCACCTCCCCCCACCCAAAGGGCTACGGCGCCGACCTCGTCGAGGCGTATGCAAGACTTCCGAAACTGGCACCCAGCGCGCACCTCCCGCTTCAGAGCGGAAGCGATCGCCTTCTCAAGGCGATGCACCGCGGGTACACCCGGGATCGGTATCTCGGAATCGTCGAAAACCTGCGGGCGGCCCGTCCCGGCATCGGCCTCAGCACGGACCTCATCGTCGGCTTTCCCGGCGAGACCGAGGAGGACTTCCAGCAGACTCTCGACGTGGTTCGGCAGGCCGAATTCGACCAGGCCTTCGTCTTCAAGTACTCGCCGCGAAAGGACACGCCGGCCGCTGACATGCCCGATCAGGTTCCCCAGGAGATCAGGGAAGAGCGGAACCAGCGGCTCCTCGCCCGGGTGAACGAGATCGGCGCGCGGAAGTACCAGGCGTTCGTCGGCCGGACGACCCGGATTCTCGTCGAGGGACCCAGCCGCAAAAACCCGCGACGACTCGAGGGACGCACGGGGTGCAACAAGATCGTCGTCTTCGAAGGCTCCGACCGCCACGTCGGGGAACTCCTGGATGTTCGCATCACCCGCGTGGGGTCCTTCACGCTCTACGGCGATGCCGCCTGGATCGGGCTCGAAGACGGCGGTTCCGAGCCTTCGGCCGAGTTCGACGCCTCGCCCACGGGAACCTCTTCACCCAAGGTCCCCGCGGCGGCCCACGTCTGAGATTGGAATCCGACTCGACACCCACCGGCAGATCCAGGACCTCCCTGACACCTTTTTCGTATGTCGCTCGCCAACCTTTCCCTCGTCCTCGGACTCGGCATCGCCGCGCCCCAGATCTGGCAACTGACCAAACCGGATGCCTGGCGCCGGTGGTCGGCGGGTTTCCCGCGGTCCAAACCGCTGGGCTACCTGCTCATGGCGATCGCCACGGCGTGGTTCGTGTGGAACGTCCGCAACGAAACGCTGGCGGATTTCTCGAAGTACAAACCGCTCCTGCTCGCCACCTTCGTGGCCATCGGCGCGCTGACCTGCATCTATGTCAGCGATTTTCTAGCGGCCCGCGGACTCGCCCTGCTCATGCTGCTTTTCGCGAAGGCGATGGTCGACACGGCGCGCTGGCACGACTCCGAGTGGCGGTGGCTCATTTCCGGTCTCGCGTACGTCTGGGTCTTCTTCGGGATCTGGCTCACGATTTCGCCGTGGCGGCTTCGAGATTTCCTCGCGTGGCACAACCGGTCGGACGGTCGGATTCGCGCGCTAGCCGCCTCACGGCTGGCCGTGGCGCTTGTGCTGGTGGTCCTCGGTCTGACGGCGTTCCGCGCGGGTTAGGCCGGCCTGTCCCAGTGCGGCGGTGTCGTCCCCGGAATCCCGGTGCCTGCCAAGGGAGGTTCATCGTCGGCACCGTATTGCCGCCCCGATGGGGCTTACGACCCATGGCGGGGCGTTGGCTAGAGACAGGCCGGTCCTACGGACCTTGATTCAGGGACGCGGATCAGTCTCTTGGGGCGCATCGTTCATCGCGGGGCGTCTTCGAATTCCCCATCAACCGGAGAAGCTCCGCGGCGCATGCTTCGGCAAACTCGGGGTCGTTGATGGCGCACTCCATCTCGCGAACGGGAATCCCGGGGCGGAGGCCGGTCTTCAACGCCCGGAAAAGCGCGCCATCCGCTTCCGGGTCGTGGAAGGCGCCGCCCGGCGCGCCGATCATGCTCCCACCTTTCAGCGGTAGGATCACCGACACCGGTCCCTTCGAGCCGTTCAGCTTCTCCGCGAGTATCCGCCCCAGCCGCTCGTTCTCGGCGGGCGAGGTCCGCATCAGAGTCACCTGGGCGTTGTGCTGATAAAACCGCCTTCCCTCGAACGCGGTCGGAACGGAATCGCGCGTCCCGAAGTTCACCATGTCGAGGCAGCCCGTCGAAATGACCGCCGGCACGCCCGCCTTGGCCGCCGCCTCGAGCCGCGTGGGCCCGGCACTCAGCACCCCTCCCACCAGTTCGTCGGCCCATTCCGTCGTCGTCAGATCGAGAACGCCCGACACCAGGCCCGAGCCGATCAGCGATTCCATGGTTCGCCCACCGGTTCCCGTCGCCGCGAACACGACCACCTCGTACCCCGCTTCTTCGAGGAGCTTCTTCGCGTGCTCGATGCACGGGGTCGTGTTGCCGAACTGGCTGGCGACGATGACCGGCTTGTCAGTGGAAGCGGGAACCTTGGCCTCGACCATGCCGCAGATGGCGCCCGCCGCCCGAGCCAGCAATTCCCTTGAGATCCGGTTCAAACCCGCGATGTCCACGATGCTCGGAAACATCACGATGTCCTTCACTCCGACATACGGCGCCACGTTGCCGCTCGCCAGCGTCGACACCATCAGTTTGGGAAAACCCACGGGCAACTCACGCATCGCCGCCGTCCCAATCGCCGTTCCACCGCCGCCGCCCAGGGAAATCACACCCTGAATCCGACCCGCCTCCGCGAGATCCGACAGGATGATCGGCGCCCCGCGAGCCATCGTCGTCACGGACTCGCCACGGTCGCGGCGGGCCGTCAGGTCGGAGATTCGGACGCCGGCGGCGGCGGCCACGTCGGCCCGGGTCACGTCCGGTTTCAGTCGGGGCTCTCCCAGCGTGCCCACATCGATCACGACGACGTCGTGGCCCCGGGCACGGATCAGTTCCGCGATGTAGGCGTGTTCGACACCCTTGGTGTCCATGGTGCCGAGCAGGGCAATCGTTGGCATGGGATTAGGGGCAAGGTACCGAACCGCCCCTCCAGGATGCAAAGTTCTAACAGATCCCTATTCCGTGGTTGTCCCGGCTTCTCCGCGTCTCAATCACCGCCGCGCATCCAGAAGGGGGCGCTGACAAACCAGGCGACCGCCGAAACCAGCAGGACAAGTTTCATGGTCGCCTCGCTCATCGACTGGTTGAGGAACAGGAGCGGCGGCAGAAGGGTTCCGGCCAGCGCGAGAAAGCCGAGGGCCTTGGCGGCTTGTTTCATGGCGTGCGAGGCAATTCGTGGGGCTGGTGGAACGGTGGGTTGCGTCCCGCTCATGCGGCCGAAGGCTTCGGCCCGCTCATCCGGGAGAAGACCACGTACAACACCCCGCACGCGGCCCAGCACGGCAGAGGAAGGAAGAACGCGGGGAACCCGTATCGGCGCTGAATCAGGAGACCGAGGGTCACCGGGATCGCCCAGGCCAGCAGCACCACGGGATTGAAGAACGATCCTCGGCGCGCGGCCGGCTCCGACTCGATGCCGAATCGGTCCGCGAAAAAGTGATCGACCACGATCACCGCCCCGATGGGCGCGAGGATCGTCCCGTAGATCCCGACGAAATCGAGGAGCTTCATCGCGAAGGCGGGAAACATGCCGGCGATGGTGCACACCGCGCCGGCGATCAAGGTCCCGGTCGTGCGATGAATCCTGGGAAGCACTCCCTGAAGCGCCAAGCCCGCGCGGTAGATGGTCGGGTTGGCCGTGGTCCATCCCGCGATGACGACGCAAATCAGGCCCGCCCAACCCACGGCGTCCCAAACCATCGGCCCCGGCGCCACGCCCACGGCGGGATCCACGCCCTTCTCGCGGACCCAGTACACGAGGAGCAGGGCGGCGCAGATCCATGCCACGTAATGCCCGAGGTACATGCCGGCGGCGGACGCCCATCCGTGCGAGGGCTCCCTCGCGAACCGCAGCACCGAGAGATCCGACATTCCAAGGTGCATGGCGGAATTGCAGAACCAGGAGAACGCCACGATCCCCCAGAATCCGATCTTCGGCTCCGTTCCCGCGGGCGGTCGGATGAGTTCGAACAGATTCGTGGACCCCAGCTTCGCCATCATCACCACCCCGCAGGCCACGAAGATCAGGAGCATCCACGGGGCCGCGAGATGCCCCATCCGGGCCACGAACCCGTAGCCGCGAATGGCGACGAACGTCATCCCCGCGCCGAGCACCCCGCAGGTCAGGACCCAGACCCACCCGGTCGGGAGGTTGTCGGCGAAGGACGGCATCCGGACGCTGTCGCCCAGCGCGACGCCCACCGCGGTCGCCGAAACCGTCACCATCGCGCCGGCGAGGAAGCAGAAGAGGATTCCGTTGAAGAGATTGTAGATCGTGACCAATCCACGCCCGGTAATCTTCTCGAGCTGAAAGTAGAGAGTCAGCCGTTTGTCCGTGGCGATCCGGGCCGTCAGAAACCGCCAGCACAGGACCGCCATCAGGTTTCCCAACAGCAGCCCGAAGATCAGGTCGAAGGCACTCGCGCCCCAGGCGACGAAGAGCGGACCAATCATGAACTCGGTCCCCGCCGTGTGTTCACCGGCGTACATGCCCCAGAACGCCGAAGCGCCCTTCCGCGCCGAGGCCGGCACCGGTTCGCGCTCGAATTCGTCGCCGAAAGAAGGGGTCGAAGCAGCCGATCGGTCAGACGCGGATTCCATGGGAATTGGCCGAAACGCTACCGGGAGTTCCGCCGCAGGGGAATCCCGAGTTCGAAGGTCCGGTGTCGCCTCTTCAGCCTTCTTTCCGGCAAAGTCCCTGCAAGCGCCCACCTTCATCACCCCGATTCTCTGATGCCATGCCTCCCGTTTCCACCGTCCCCGCAGGATCCGCTCGCCGCATATCCCTTCTGACCGTCGCGCTCGTTCTGAACGCGCGACTGCTTCTCGCCGCCGAATTTTTCGTCGATCCCTCGGGAAATGACGATGGCTCGGGATCGCGCGACACGCCGTTTCAGTCCCTCGGCAGGGCACGGCAGGCCGCCCGCGGTTTCGCCGGGCGGGAATCGGTGACGGTCCACTTGGCCGCGGGCACGCATTACCTTCCCGAAACCCTCGTGCTGACCGCCGAGGATTCCGGCACCCGCGACGCCCCCGTGGTCTGGCAGGCGAAAGAGGAAGAAACACCCGTCGTCAGCGGTGGGCGCCGACTCAACCTCGGCTGGGAGCCGCACACGAACGGCGTCTTCGCGGCGAAAGTCCCCGAGGACCTGGAATTCGATCAACTCTTCCTGAACGGCAGGCGGCTTCCGATGGCGCGTTATCCGAACGCCGACGATTCCGTCAGGCACTTCCAAGGCTACGCACCGGACGCGTTCGCCCAGGAACGCGTCGACCGGTGGGCCGATCCGGCCGGCGGTTTCATCCATGCGATGCACCGGCATGAGTGGGGCGATTTTCACTACAGGATCCTGGGCAAGGACCCGAACGGAGCGCTTCGCTACGAGGGCGGTTGGCAGAACAACCGCCGCCTCGGGATGCACGATCGCTATCGCATGGTCGAAAACATCTTCGAGGAACTCGACGCCCCGGGGGAATGGTTTCACGCCCCCGCCCACGACCGCCTCTATCTGCGACCCCCTGACGGCGAGGATCTGGCGCGGGCGACCATCGAGGTCGTGCGCCTCCGGCATCTCATCGAATTGCGAGGAACGCCCGATCGGCCAGTCCGCTTTGTCACGCTCCGCGGTCTCACGTTCCGGCACGCCGCCAGAACGTTCATGGAGAACCGGGAACCCCTCCTGCGCAGTGACTGGACCACGTACCGTGGCGGCGCGGTCGTGTTCGAGGGAACCGAGGATTGCGCGCTGGAGGACACCTTCGTCGACCACGTCGGCGGCAACGCCGTTTTCGTCAATCGCTACAATCGCCGTCTGACCCTCCGCGGATGCCACATCATCGGCGCGGGTGCCAACGGCGTCGCCTTCGTCGGCGATCCGAACGCGGTTCGCAATCCGCTCTTTGAATACGGCGAACGCCTGAATCTGGCCGACCTCGACACGACCCCGGGTCCCAAAACACCCGATTACCCGGCGGACTGCCTGGTGGAGGATTGCCTGATCCACCTGACCGGTCGCGTCGAGAAACAGACGGCGCCGGTGCAAATCGCGATGTCGCGGAATATCACCGTGCGACACTGCTCCCTCTACGACGCCCCGAGGGCGGGCATCAATATCGGCGACGGTTGCTGGGGCGGACACGTCATCGAGTTCTGCGACATCTTCGACACCGTGCTCGAAACAGGGGACCACGGGTCATTCAACTCCTGGGGACGCGACCGTTACTGGGGCGTCAGGGATCTCGACCCTTCCACGATCGGCGAGGGTCCGGAAAAAGCGCTCCCGCTTCTCGACGCCGTCCGGCCGGTGATCCTCCGGAACAACCGCTGGCGCTGTGATCACGGCTGGGACATCGACCTCGACGACGGTACGTCGAACTACGAGATCCGCGACAACCTCTGCCTCAATGGCGGCATCAAACTGCGCGAGGGGTTTTACCGCGTGTGCGAAAACAACATCATGGTCGCGAACTCGTTTCATCCCCACGTCTGGTACGTCAAAAGCGGGGATGTCTTCCGGCGCAACATCGTCTTCGATGCCTACAAGCCCATTCGGGTGCCCACGCCGTGGGGACGCGAATGCGATTTCAACCTGCTCCATTCGCCTGGCATCGACGAGCCGGCGCCTGCCAGGACGCTCCAGAACCAGAGTGGGCGGGATGGTTCTTCCGTCACGGCGGACGCCCGGTTCGTCGATCCTGTCCGCGGCGACTACCGGGTCCGCGATGACTCGCCCGCCCTGGCCCTGGGATTTCGGAACTTTCCTATGGATCGGTTCGGAGTGCGGAGACCGTCGCTCCGTGCGATCGCCCGCGTTCCTGAGATGCCGGCAGCGCGGGCGCTGAAGATTGCGGAGGCGCCCGAATCGAACCTCCGTTTCGATTGGATGGGAGCCACGCTCAAGACCCTGGCCGGTCGCGAAGAGGCCTCCGCCGTGGGGGTCGGCACCGAGGTGGGCGGCGTCCTCGTTCTCGAGGTCAAGCCCGGGAGTCGAGCGGCGCAATCCGGGTTGAAGGCGATGGACCTGATTCAGACCTATCAATGGAAGCCCGTGCGGACGGTGGCCGATCTTCAGGCCTTGATGAAAGACTCTCCCGGAGGAGCGGAACTTGGCATCCGCCGGGATCAGCGCGGACTCTCCCTGCGGCTGGACGGCACCCCACCCGCTCCCACGATGCTCCCCACCCCCGAAGGTGGCGCGCGACCTTGAGCCCGGCCCCTAAGAGCCTGTCTGAAAAATCGGATGGGTCCTGTTTTCACAAAAAGGGCTGGATGGCGAGGCGCGACGAGGGAGCATACCCGACAGCGGTCTGTGACCGAGGAGCAACGAAGCCAGCCGGCCCTTTTTGTGAAAACCCTCCGGGCGACGGTTCTTTTGGGCGATGCCTTCGTTGGCTCGACCGTCACAGCCCGCTGCGGGGATGCTCCGGTCTCGCCGCCTCGGCCTCGCCCAAAATCCCTCGTCGCAGGACCCATCCCATTTTTCAGACAGGCTCTAAGGTTTCGCCGGTTCCGGAGCGGGCCGAACGGTGAGCCAAAGGCTTTCGATGCTTTCCCGGAGGAGCCGGGAATAGCCCTGAGGCACCCCGTTGTTCATCCCCCGGCTGACGAGATCACTCCCGACCACTTGGCGTTCCCCGGAGTGCGCGACCTCGGCCACGAGCGCTACGGGAGTCGAGATCACGGGAGCCTGGGGCGCCGCGACCAGACGCAGCGCCGCTTCCCCGCTTCCGGAAGGACAGGTCGCCGGTTCGGAAGCGAGGCCTTCCGGCAACTGTTCGAAGCTGATCCGAAGTTCATTGGTGAATCCGTTCATTCGCGTGACGGCGACTTTGACGTCCTGGGTGGCCCCGCAAGTCACGGTCCACGAAGTCGACGCGACGGTCGCCCGAAAGGCCGGGCTGGCGGCGGCGATCGCCAGTTCATAGCGGCAATCAGCATCTCCCCGCCGGGTCCTTGACCTGACTCCCACGCGGTACACACCGTCCGCCGGAGCCCGCCAGTCCAAGCCGGGATCCGAGGTCCCGTCCAGGTCATCGTTTCCGGCCAACTCCTTGCCGTCCCCATCGAGAATCCTGATTTGCGCGTCCCAGGGGGCGCCGAGCGACTGGGCGGCAAGCCGAAGCGTGTGAAGCCGATCCTTGACCGCGCGGAAACCATGGAAGTTCTCGACGTCGTCGGTCGCCAAAACACCCCGCAAAAGGGCAGGCGGCTCCGCCACCGTATTCGTCGCAGGAATCGGCAAAGGTCCGTCGGGCGCATCGAAACCCTTCCGAAGGTGGAGACGGTAGACGGCTCCTTCGCCGCCCGTGAGTTGAATCGAGGAATCGGCCGGGTACTTGAATCCGTAGGCCTGGACGACAACGGTCTGGTCCACTGGCGACCGCCAGGCGAGACGGGGATCGAGTGCCAACGAATCATGATTCCACGCGAGCGACTGCCCGTTCGTGGTCACGAGCCGCAGGACTCCGTCGACCTGGCTCATCAACGTGTACGCCTCCATCCGCGCATCGAGCCATTCCCCCGCGCAGAGATTGAGACCAAATGAATCGACGTCCCCGCGTTTATCCAGTCGCCCGTTGATCGTCGCGGGCAGGGATCCCACCGCCTGGGGGGAACCAAAGGCATCGTTCGGTTCGGCATCGACAAGTTCCGTCGACGCCCCGATCACGAACAGCCTGGGCTCGCTCGCTCCCTCCGCATTGAACGCCCGGACCCAGCGGACTCCTGGAATCGCGTCCGAAGCGACTTCGACCGCCACCCGTCCCGCCTCGGTCGATGCCTTGAAGGAGACGTCCTTTCCCTCCACCCAGAACTCGGTGGGCCACGGTTCGAATTTGCCCGAGAGCTGAATCGTGTTCGACGACCCGGGGCCGGCGCCGGCGGGAAAGAGATGGTTCAGAACCGGGACGGCGGCCTGGACGGAGAACGCGCAACCCAGGCCGACAGCCACCACGGCTTGAACCGGGGCGCTCCAGCGGATTCGACCCATTTGGGAAACTCCCGGCAGAGGGCGGAAGGATTCGGTTCGTCGCGGCGGTCGCGGCCCGAAGAACGTTTCGCGGCGCCCGCCGATCACACGAACAACTCCCGGATGAGACGCCCCTGGTTCACCAGGGCCACCGGCCGACCGGTGTTCGTATGGAGTGTCTGACTGGGATCGATGCCCAGCTTGGTGTAGAGCGAAGCGGCGAAGTCCTCGGGTCGATAGACGTTGTCCGAGGCGTAGTACCCCTTCGGGTCGGTGGCACCCACCACGTGTCCCCGGGGAACTCCCGCGCCCGCCATCAGGATGGACATGGCCCCGGGCCAGTGATCCCGCCCGGCATCCTTGTTGACCTTCGGAGTTCGACCGAACTCTCCCAACGCAATCACCAGCGTGTTGTCGAGAAGACCGCGTTCGTCGAGATCGGACACAAGCGCCGCGACTCCCTGGTCGAACCGCTTGAGATGATCGCCCTTGTAGGCGTCAAAGATCTTGGTGTGATGATCCCACCCCCCGTAATAGACGGTGACGAAACTCACCCCCACCTCGACCAATCGCCGCGCCATCAGGAGGCGCTGCGCGAAGTCGTTCCGACCGTAGGCGTCGCGAACCTTGTCGGATTCGGCATGGATATCGAACGCGTCCTGGGCCGGACGCGACGCCACCAGTTCCAGGCCCTGGGCGTGGTACTGGTCGAAGATCACCGCCGGATCCTCAGCCAACTTGTCGGTGTACCGCACCATCGTGTCGAGCGTCCGCCGAAGGGACTCCCGGTGGGTTGCCCTGCCCTCTGAAATCTCCTTGGGCAACACGACATCGCGCACTCGGAAACCCTTCGAGTTCGGGGAACCATCAATGACAAAAGGCGCGTGCTGGCCTCCCAGGAAATTGGGCCCGCCCGACCTGGAAACCTCGGGCATGGCCACATAGGCCGGGAGGCCATTCCGAATGCCGCGGTCGTAGGAAACCATGGAACCGAACGACGGATGGAACGTGACAAAGGCGCCGCACGCGACCGGCACCGGCGTCGGCATGCCGGTCATCAGGTAGTGGTTTCCCCCGCCGTGGTTCGGGTCCTTGTGGTGGACCGAGCGGACGATGGTCAATTTGTCGGCAATACCCGCGAGTTTCGGCACCGCCTCGCTGAACCGTATCCCAGGGACAGCCGTCGCGATGTCGCCGAATTCGCCTCGAATCTCGGACGGCGCTCCCGGCTTGGGATCGAATGTCTCGTAGTGCGACGGACCACCATCCATCCAGACGAGGATGCAGTTGGTGCGCGAGCCCGGCCGCGCCCCCCCGCCCTCCGCGTGTGCCCGCATTCGGAGCAGGTCGGACAACCCCAGGCCCATCGATCCGCCCAGGCCCAAGCCCAAGCCCAGTTGCAGGAAATCGCGACGACTGTACCGCGGCGACGGATGTGGGTTGGGGGTCATTTCGCTCAATGATTGAAGATGAACTCGGCGGAATTCAACAGCGCCCACAGAACGTCCTCCGTCGCCGCCTGTCGGTCCGCGGGAGTCCCGTCGTCCGAAACAAAGGACGCCGTCGCCGCATTGAGTTCCAAGGCCGTAGGCATCCGGCTGAACGCCGTCAGGTACAAGTCGGTCACGATATCCTTCGGGGCGAGCGGACTCGTTGCCAAACGTCGGACCCGGCCATCCTCACTCGCCAGCTTTTCGTGAAGGCGCCGCGAGTTCATCAGATGCAGCGCCTGAACCACGCTGGTCCGCGAATCCCGCTCACATGGACAGTCCGAGCTCGAATTGGGCCGGCCAAACGCGTCCATGAACTGCGAACTGATTTTGTAGCTCCACGTTTGGATCGCCCGGGTCCCGGGCGGACAGCCCGGGAACTCGTCCCCGACACCCGTGACGTCGTTGACCGCATCCAGAAGGACCTCGGCCGGCAGCCGCCTCCGGTAGGACCGCGAGAAATTTCGGGTATCCGCCAGGTTGGTCTCGTTCGGCGTCGAGCTCAGCTGATAGGTCCTCGATTCCAGGATCGCGCGAATCAGGCGCTTGAGATCAAAGCCTCCTTGGGCGAAATCCCGCGCCAGGGCATCCAGCAACGCCTCGTTGCTCACCGGATTCGAAACCCGGAAATCGTCCACAGGTTCGACAAACCCACGCCCGAAGAAAGCCGCCCACACGCGGTTCACCGCCGCACGCGCGAAAAAGGGATTCGACGGCGCCGTCAACCAATCCGCGAACGCCTTCCTTGGATCCGCCGAATCCGCCGAATCCAACGCCGGACCGTCCGGCGCTTTGGGCTTCATTTCCGCCCCCGTCACGGGGTGGCGCACCCCGCCGCCCGGCGCGAAATAGAATGTCTCGGTCCCCGCCGAAATCGGCGGGGAAAGCCCGGCCCCCTTTCGCTTCAACGGACCGAACACCGCGGCGAACTGGTAGAAATCATCCTGACTCCAGTTTTCGTTGGGGTGGTGATGACACTTCGCGCA
>JBFWOK010000069.1:0-32442 GCA_050250555.1 Limisphaerales bacterium | reverse complement strand
GCCACCGCACAGAACTCTGCCGAATTGGATCAGCTGAAGACCACTGTCTCGTCCATGGAACGGACGATCCAGGAACTGAAGGACAAGATTCGCGAACTGGAACAGCGACAAGGTTCCGTCCCCCGGCAGGTCGACCCCTCCTCCGCGGTGACCGCCACCGCACGCCCCACGCCGGCACCCGACTCCGCGCCATCGACCGCCGCCGCCACCTCTCAGAAGCCCGCTCCAAGTGACCTGGAGGACCACACCTCCGCGATGAAGCATCGCGAGACCGTTTCCGGCGACAACGTCGCCGCGCCGCGTCCCGGCAATGCGCCCATGGATCCGACCTACGCCGGGTTCATGCCACTCTTCGGCACCAAGTCATGGATCCGCCTCGGCGGCTACGCGAAAGTCGACGCTATCTTCGACTCCACCCGGGTTTCCAATCCGAACAAGTTCGTCACCGCTGGCATCCCGGTGGAAGGGGAAGCCGACTATGGCAAGTCCGAGGAATTCACCCTGCACGCCAAACAGACCCGCCTCAACCTGGAGCTGCGGACGCCGACCGACCTCGGCTCGCTCCGAGTGGTCTACGAGAACGATTTCTTCGGCAGCAGCGCCTCCCCTGACATGTCCTACAACCTCCGGCATTTCTATGGGCAGATCGCCAACTTCACCGTCGGCCAGACTTGGTCCGCTTTCTTCGACCCCGACGCCATCCCGGACACCCTGGATTTCGAGGGACCGGGTATGCAGACGATCGTGCGCCAACCCCAACTGCGCTACACGTACTCCCCCGGCGAGAAGCACCACCACTTCGCCTTCTCGGTCGAACAGCCCAAGAGCGATGTCGGGATGCTCCCCGCGACCGGCAGCACCCGCAACGTCCTGCCCGACCTTGCAGGCCATTGGCGATGGGAGGGCCCTCGCGGGCATGTCCAGGTCGGTGGCCTTGCCCGGGCGCTGGCCTACGATAACTCGACCGGACCCGACGACACCGCAGTCGGCTGGGGCGCCAACGTTTCCGGCGTGCTGCACACGTGGGGACAGGACGGCGTGGTCGCGCGCTTCACCTACGGCGACGGCATCGGCCGCTACATGCAGGATCTGCCCGGAGGCAGTTCGGCCATCGCCCTTGGGTCGGGCGAACTGGAAACGCTCGCCGCATGGGGCGCCATGATCGGTTACCGCCATTTCTGGAGCGAACGCTGGCGCTCCGAAGTGACTTACGGATACCTCGAGCTCGACAACGTGGCGGAAATGGGCGCCAAAGCCTACGACCATACTCACTACGCCCAGGCCAATCTTGTCTGGACACCGGTCAAGAACTTTGCGGTTGGCCTCGAGTACCTTTTCGGCCTCCGGGAAACCCGCGATGGTTCGGATGGCGACAACCACCGCCTTCAGGTGAGCCTGCAATACAAGCTGGCCCAGTAATCGCAGCACTCGCCGGACCCGATCCCACGGGAACGCCGATAGCCTGAATCGGAATCGTCGAGTTTCCCCGTGATGGATGTATCCGACGGATCGTGAAACGGGGATTCGAGGGAGTGGCTTGCGGGGAAAAGTAATCGCGCTACCAGTGCGGCGCTCGGTGACGGAAATCCAAACCACTTTGGGTGCCCCTGATGACACAGACCCAATCCGCGAATCAACTGACCGAATGGGGATTCAACAAGATCGACCGGGACATGGAGTTCCTCCTGGGATGCGCCCGGGAAGTGTTTTCGGAGATGGGTGAGGGCGACCTGGCGGCCTTGCTGGACCCTGGGCGTTGGGCGACGGACCGGCCTTTGCCGGAGAGGGGTTCCCAGGTGATCTCCATCACGTTTCAGCTGCTGAATCTGGTGGAGGAGAACGTGGCGAACCAGGTGACCCGATCCCGGGAGGCGGCGGGCGAGGGGACCAAGGCGAGCGGGCTTTGGTCCGACACTCTCCGGCAATTGAAGGAGGCCGGCCACGACGCGGCGGTGGTTCGGAAGGCTCTGGCGTCCACGCCGGTCGAACCGGTCTTCACCGCTCATCCGACCGAGGCCAAGCGCTGGTCCGTCCTCACGCTGCATCGGCGCCTCTACCTCCTGCTGGTTGAGTTGGAGAACCGGATGTACACGCCCGCGGAACGGGACCGGTTGCGGGACGAGATCAAGGCGGTGTTGGAGGTGTTGTGGCGGACGGGTGAGATCCTCGTCGAGAAGCCGGACGTGGCCGCCGAGCGACGGAACATTCTCTACTACCTCGAAAACACGCTTCCGCACGCGCTGGGGCTCGTCGACGCGCGCCTGAGGAACGCCTGGCAGGCCTCGGGATTTCCGGCGTGGCCGGAGGATTCGGGCCCGGCGCCTGTGCGGCTTCGATTCGGTACGTGGATCGGCGGGGATCGGGACGGACATCCGCTGGTGTCGGCCGAAGTCACGCGGGCGACGTTGGCGGAACTCCGGTCGCGCGCGTTCATCGTCCTCGACCGTCGGATGGCGGAACTGGAGGGGGCGTTGATCCTGGCGTCGCACGTTCATTCGATTCCGGAGTCCCTCGCGGGGATCCTGCGGGGACGCGGAACTGAACCGGCAACCGTTCCGACGGCGGGAGAGGAACCGTGGGCCGCGGCGGTGCGCGCCATGCGGCGGCGGCTTCCGCTGGGGGATCGGGCGAAGGACGCGGCGGGCTACCGTTTTCCTCGTGAGTTGCGAAACGACCTGGAGGCGCTTTTCGAGAGCCTGGTCGAGATCCAGGCGAAGCGGCTCGCCGTGCAGCATGTCCTGCCGGTGATTCGGACCCTGGACGGACTTGGGTTTCATTTGGCGAAGGTCGATGTCCGGCAGAACAGCGCCTTCCACGACAAGGCGATCGCGCAGTTGCTGGACTTCGCGGGGATACCTGGAGGCGGCGAGTATGCGGCGTGGGACGAGGAGCGTCGCAGGGCTTTCCTGGAGGCGGAACTGCGGCACGCGCGCCCGTTCGCCGAGGCGACGGCCGAAGTCGGACACGAAGCGGGGGCGGTGCTTTCGGCGTACCGGGTGCTTGCGGATGAGGTTCGCGCGCACGGCCGGTTCGGGGTGGGATCCTTGATTGTGAGCATGACCCGGAGTGTGAGCGATCTGCTGGGGGTCTACCTTCTCGGGCGGGAAGCGGGGCTGGTGAGGGGAACGGGGGAGGGACTGGTTTCCCTGCTGCCGGTGGTGCCCCTGTTCGAGACCTGGTCGGACCTTCAAGGCGCCGGCCCCATCCTGGAAGCCTTCCTGGACCATCCGATCACGCGTCGGAGCCTCGCGATTCAAGGGATGGACCGCGACGGGGAGGCCGCGGCCTGGGCGTCGCCCGGAGGGCCTGAGGCGTCGTGGGACGCGTCCGGGGCGGACGAGGGTGCGGCGAGGATTCAGCCGGTGATGATTGGGTACAGCGACAGCAACAAGGATGCGGGGATTCTGGCGAGCCAGTGGGCCTTGTTTTCGGCGCAGCGGGCGTTGACGGCGGTCGGGCGGAGCCGGGGGGTGAGCATTCAGTTCTTTCACGGGCGTGGCGGGACCGTGAGTCGCGGGGCGGGGCCGACCCACCGATTCCTCGACGCGCTGCCGGGAGGGACGCTGGAAGCGGGGCTGCGGATCACGGAGCAGGGGGAAGTCGTGGCGCAGAAGTACGGCAACCGGCTGACGGCGGCGCTGAATCTCGAACTCATCGCGGCTGGAGCCCTGCGCAACCGACTGGCGCCCGGTTCGGATTCCGGAGGGAAGGGCCTCGAGGATCTTCTCCCCGAACTGACTCGGACCAGCGCGGACGCGTACCGGGACCTGCTCACGACGCCAGGCTTCCTGCAATTCTACCGGACGGTGACTCCGATCGACCTGATCGAATGCAGTCGGATCGGTTCGCGGCCGAGCCGCCGGACGGCCGAGCCGTCCCTGTCGGCGTTGCGCGCCATTCCCTGGGTCTTCAGTTGGACGCAGGCGCGATTCTATCTGCCAGGCTGGTACGGTGTGGGAGCCGCGCTCGAAAGGCTCCAGCGGGAGCGCCCGGCGGATTTCGAGCGGCTGCGCTCGGGATGGAGCCGATGGACGTTCCTGCGCTACGTGATGTTCAACGTGGAATCGAGCCTCGAGAGCGCCAGCGAGGAGTGGATGAAGGAGTACGCGACCCTCGTCGAATCGGCGGAGATCCGCGATCGGTTGCTGGCGAAGATCCTCGCGGAATTCCACCGGACGCGGCGGTGGGTCAACGAATTGGCCGGGGGCGCGATGGAGGTCCGGCGTCCGAGGTTCTACAAGACGCTCCACGCGAGGGATGAGGGGCTCGCCCTGCTGCATCGGGACCAGATCCGACTGCTCCGATCCTGGCGGCGGGACCCCGAGGAGCGACTGCTTCGGGAGCTCCTGCTGAACGTCAACGCGATCGCGAGCGGTCTGCGGACGACGGGTTGACCGGGTCGCCCGGTCAACGGTCGAATTCCCGTTCCCCACTTCACGAAAGCACACGCCCGTCCCCGGATGCAGATGCCTCACGGAACCCCGCACGGCCCCGCGCCCCACCGGCGTCTCTTCGCGCTCCTGAAGCCCGAAGCCGCCGACATTGGCCTCGTCGTCCTGTTTTCGGTGATCACCGGGTTCCTGTACCTGGCGAGCCCCCTGGCGGTGGACGCGCTGGTCAACAACATCAGCTTCGGGGGGCAGCAGCCGGTGTTTTTCCAGTCGCTGATCATCCTGAGCGGCGTGCTGTTCCTGTTCCTCATCGCGCTCGCGGTCGTCAGCGCGGTTCAGTACTTCATCGTCGAATTGATCCAGCAGCGGATTTTCGTCCGGTTGGCGGCGGACTTTTCGATGCGCCTTCCGAGGCTGCAGTTCGGGGCTCTCGAACGAACCCGTCGCCCGGAGCTCGTGAACAAGTTCCTGGATGTCGTCACGATCCAGAAGAGTTCGGCGTACCTGATGCTGGACGGTGTGAACGTGGTGCTGGCGGGGGGGATCGGCCTGCTGATGCTCGCGTTTTACCACCCGTTCCTGCTCGCGTTCGACCTCGTTCTCATTGTGGGCCTGGTGATCGTGCTCGTGCCCATGGGGCGCCGGGGAGTCGCCACCAGCATCCAGGAATCCTATGCCAAGCACGCGGTCGCCGGGTGGCTTGAACAGGTCGTGATGTTCCCCCTGTTGTTCAAGGGGCGGTCGGCCGCCGATTTTGCGAGGACCCGGACCGACCAGCTCGTCGATGTGTACATCTCGGCTCGCCGGGCCCATTTCCGGGTCCTGATTCGGCAGATCCTGGGACTACTCGGCCTGGAGGCGGTGGCGAGCGCCATGCTCCTGGCGCTGGGGGGGCTGCTCGTCCTTCAGGGACAGCTGACGCTGGGTCAGTTGGTGGCGAGCGAACTGATCGTGAGCGCGATCGTCGCTTCCTTCGTGCGCCTGGGGAAACACCTGGAAAACTGGTACGACTCGCTGGCGGCCATCGACAAGCTGGGCAGCGTGGTGGACCTGCCGATCGAGGCGGCGACGGGACGGCAACCGGCCGCCATTCCGGCGTTTGAGCAGGCGGGTGTCATCGAAGTCGAGGAACTCACCTTCGCGTACCCGGGTGGGCGGCCGCTTTTCGAAAACCTGAGCTTCAGCGTGCGACCGGGCGAACACGTCGCGATCACGGGACCCATCGGCAGCGGAGCGGGCACGCTGTTCGACCTGATTTACGGCCTTCGCGCCCCGGCCGAGGGCATGATCCGGGTTCTGGGAGGCGACGTCCGCTCGTGGGACCCCACCGAAATGCGGTCGCACGTGGCGCTCGTGAGGGAGCCGGAGTTCATCGACGGAACGCTGGCGGAGAACATCCGCATGGGGGGCACCGCGCTCGACGACGCCGGAATCCAGCGGATTCTGGATCGGGTGGGGTTGGGCAAGGCTTTGCTTCGAATGCCGGAGGGGCTGGGAGTGCGGCTTCGTCCGGGGGGCCGTCCGTTGTCCGATTCGCAGCGCATCCTCGCCGCTTTGGCCCGCGTGATGGCCTCGGCGCCGAAACTCATCCTGATCGACAAGGGCCTGGACGGACTCGACGCGGATGAACTGGAGTCGGTCCTTGGGCTGCTCTTCGCGCCGGAGCAGCCGTGGACCCTGGTGGTGGCGACGCGGGACGAGCGGATCCTGGCCCGCTGCGACCGCGTCATACCGCTTCGTCCGAAGGCCGTGGGCGACGCGAACGACCGCGCTCGTTCGGCCGATTCCGAGCGGGATGGAGGAAAGGAGGACGAACATGGCGGAACCCTTTGAGACGGTGACGGCCGGCCATCCGCTGCCGCTCCTGGACCACCTGGCACCTCTGGAGTGCGGAAAGCGGACCCGTCTTCCGGTGCGGGTGCGCACGTTGGGGATCGTGGCGTTGACCGGGTTCGTGCTGCTGGTGTTTGGCCTTGTTTTTCTGCCGTGGCAGCAATTCGTGCCCGGTTCAGGCCGGGTGATCGCCTACGATCCGCTGGAACGTTCCGTCACGGTGGAGGCCCCCCTTTCGGGCCGGGTGGACAGGGCTTTTGTGTTGGAAGGTCAGGCGGTTCGCAAGGGCGACGTTCTGATCCAGATGGCGGACAACGACCCGGAATGGCTGAAGAACCTCGAAGCCCAACGTTCGGCCGCGATCCTGCGTCGTGACGCCGCGGCGCGGCGGATCGAGTTGTTGTCGGATCAGATTCGTGAGCAGGAAAGGGCTTTGCCTCTCGCCTTGCGGGCAGCCAGCAACCGGCTCGAGGTCGCCCAGTTCGCCTACCAGACGGCGGACCTGCAGTTCCAGCGGGTGAAGGCTCTCCACGAAGACGAGCGCGGCCTCGCGTCGCGACGGGAATTCGAGATCGCAACGCTGGATCGCGATCGGACGAGGACGGATGTCCAGCAGGCCAAGGCGCTGCTGGAACGGGTCGAACCGGATCTCCTGAGCACGATCCAGAGCACCTCGGCGAGTCGGGAATCGGCGCGCGCGGACCTCGCGAGCGCGGAGCAGTCGGTCACGGCATTGACGATTCAGATCAACCAGGCCGCCACGCAAAGGATTGTGGCGCCGCGGGACGGTGTCGTGATGCGGGTCCAGGCCACCGAGGGAACCTACCTTCGCGCGGGATCACCGGTCTGCACGCTCATCCCCGAGACCGCCACCCGGATGGTGGAACTCTGGGTCGACGGGAACGACATGCCCCTCATCCAGCCGCGGATCACGGACGACGGGGGCAGGACCGTGAAACCCGGGAGTCCGGTTCGCATCCAGTTCGAGGGTTGGCCGGCCATTCAGTTCATCGGATGGCCGAGTGTGGCCCTGGGAACATTCGGCGGGGAGGTGGTGGTGGTGGATCCCTCGGACAACGGCCAGGGGAAGTTCCGCATCTTGGTCGCGCCCAAACCCGACGAAATCCTCAAGGACGACGGACGGGTCGAACGGCTGGATTGGCCGGGTCCCCGGTGGCTCCGCCAGGGGGTTCGGGCGAACGGATGGGTGCTCCTCGAGCGTGTCCCGCTCTGGTACGAGCTGTGGCGTCAGATGAACGGTTTCCCGCCGGCGATCGATCCGGCCAAAATGGGCGCCTCCGATGGCAAGTGACTCGATTTCTTCCCGATGGACGATGTCTCGGAACGCCCGGGATCGGCGGATCGCGCCGTTCGGGTGGCGCGCAGTCGCGCTCGCCGTGTGGTTCGTGGCCGGCTCGGTGTTCGCGGCCGAACCCGGCGCGGGCGCGGGGCGGGAGACCGCGATTCCCGCCGACGCGACGGCGGCCGCGGTGACGGCGACGGCGGCCGTGGAGCTTCCGCCCGCGCTTACGCTGGAGGAGGTTCTTCAATCGGTGGCGAACCAGTACCCTCCGTATCTGGCGGCCTTGATCCAGCGGGACATCGCGGAGGGGCGCTTGCGGAGCGCGGGGGCGGCGTTTGACCTGGGAACTTTCGCGCGGGTGTTCGGGAATCCGCAGGGTTACTACGAGTACGCGACGGTCGAGACGGGAGTCGAACAGTTCCTGGGACTCTGGGGTGCGACAATCTTCGGGTCGTACCGGCTGACCGATGGCGACACGCTCCCGGATTACTACGGGCAACGGACGGAGCGGGGAGGGGAGGCTCGCTTGGGTCTGCGTCTTCCCTTGTTGCAGGATGGTTCGATCGATCAGCGCCGGGCCGCGATCCTGCGGGCGCGCCTCGACAAGGAACTGGTGAATCCGACGATCCGGCGGCAACAGCTGGATTTTCTGCGCGCCGGCGCGGTGGCGTACCACAACTGGGTGGCGTCGGGTCTGAGGCTCGCGGTGGCGGAGGAGATCCTGCGGGTGGCGCGCGACCGGCAGGACGCGATCGGCCGGCAGATCGAGCGCGGCCTTTCGGCGCCGATCGTGCTTCAGGAGAACCAGCAGTTGGTGGTGAGCCGGGAGATCCGGGTGGTCCGGGCGAGGCGGAGCTTCGAAGCGGCGGCGCTGGCGTTGTCGTTGTTCACCCGCAACACCCAGGATCGGCCGGTGGTCCCCGGGCGCGAACGCCTGCCGGACGGTTGGATGGCGCCGGTTGTTGCGGAGTCGGAACCCGACATGTCGGCCTTGGAGGCGGCGCTGGCGCGGCGGCCGGAGATCCGCCAGCTCGAACTGACGCGCGAGCGGTCGCTGGTGGATCTGAGGGTCGCGAAAAATGGTCTTCTCCCGCGGTTGGATGCGGGAGCGGAGGCGATCCAGGGTCTGGGGGACGAACGCTACGCGGACCGGGGCGAGTTCGAGCTGAAGCTCGGCCTCGAATTCCGCATGCCCCTCCAGCAGAACCAGGCGCGCGGCAACATCCAGGAAACGCAGGGTCGCCTGGAGCAGTTGGATCGTCAGCTGGGGTTCGCCCGCGACCGGGTCCTCGCGGAAATCCGGAACACCTACGAAGCGGTGGTCGCCGCGTGGGAACAGGTTCAGAGGGCGGGCCTCAATGTCCAGCTTGCCCGCACGCTCCAATCCGTGGAGGAGGATCGCTTCAAGCTGGGAGCCGCCGATCTGCTCGCGCTTCAGATCCGGGAGCAGAACGCGGTCCAGGCCCGGTTCGACGAACTCGACGCGCTCGAGCAATACCACGTGTCCCGGACCGACCTGCTGACCGCCCTCGCGACCGACCTGAAGTGAGGGACATAGATTCCGGGAGGTGGAGGCGGCTCATAGGTCCCATGTGGGGGGAAAGGCGGCTCATATGTCCCATGTGTCCCATAGGTCCCATCGCCTGGGGATCCCATGGGACTTATGGGACATATGGGACATATGAAAACCGCTATCCATTTCCGGAGGCTCAGGCGAGCAGGGGCTGGATGACTTGGGATTCCAGGACGCCGGTGAGTTTCTGGTGGAGCCCGCCGTAGAAGTAGGTGAGGTGGTTGGGGTCGAGGCCCATGAGGTGGAGCAGGGTGGCGTGGAGGTCGCGGATGTGGTGTTTGTCGACGGCGGCCTCGTGCCCGAGTTCGTCGGTCTCGCCATAGCTGGTGCCGCCCCGGGTGCCGCCGCCGGCGATCCAGTAGGTGAACCCTTTCGGATTGTGGTCGCGTCCGTCGCCGGCGCCCTGGACGAGCGCCTGACGCCCGAACTCACCGCCCCAGACGACAAGGGTCTCCTCGAGAAGTCCGCGCCGCTCGAGGTCCTGGAGGAGCGCGGCGATGGGTTTGTCGATTTCGGGGCAGTGAATCCTGAGGTTTTCCTCGACGCCGTTGTGCGCGTCCCAGTTCTGCTGCTGATGACCGCCGCCGTGGTAGATCTGGACGAATCGGACACCGCGCTCGACCAATCGCCGGGCGATCAGGCACTGCCTTCCGAAGGGCGCGGGCCCGAGGGCGAGCGGGTGGTCGGTGCGGGGGTCGTTCAGGCCGTAGAGATCACGGGTTTCCTCGGATTCCTGGGTGAGGTCGAGGGCTTCGGGAGCGGCGGTCTGGAGCTGGAACGCCAGTTCGTAGCTGGCGATGCGCGCCTGGAGTTCCGAGTAACCCGGGTGCCGGACGAGATGCTCGGCATTGAGCGCATTGGCCGTGGCGATGAGATCCCGCTGCATCGGCGGCGTCAGGCCCGCCGCGGAATCGAGATTCAGGATCGGCTGGCCGCTGGCCCGGAAGACCGTGCCCTGGTACGAGGCGGGCATGAACCCGGCGGACCAGTTGGCCGCGCCGCTGATCGGACCGCCCCGGGGATCGAGCATCACGACGTAGGACGGCAGGTTCTGGTTCATCGAACCCAGGCCGTAGCTCAGCCACGAGCCCATGGATGGGTGGCCCTGGATGATTCGGCCACTGTTCATTTGAAGCATCGCCGAGCCGTGGGCGAAGCTGTCGGAGTACAGCGACTTGATCACCGCCAGCTTGTCCATCTGCCGGGCGAGGTGGGGCAGGGCGTCCGAGCACCACTGACCCGATTGCCCGTGTTGCCGGAACGTCCGCTTCGAACCGAGGAGTTTGCCCGCCTGGATCGAGCGGCGCCGCTGTTCGAGGTTGGCGGTCTGGCCGTGGCGACGCTGCAGTTCGGGCTTGTAATCGAACAGGTCCATCTGGGACGGCCCGCCATACATGAAGAGGAAGATGCACGACTTGGCCCGGCATCGCGGCGGGACCAACGGGCCCGGCGTGGATCCCGCACCGGCCGCCGCGGCCTGGGCGCGGGTCGAGAAGAACCCCTCGCGTGCGAGGATCGCGCTCAGGGCGAGACCGGTGAAGCCGGCCCCCATTTCCCAAAGGAATTCCCGACGCGACCCGGAGCACGGGTTCCAGGGTGGACGGCCGATTCTCATGGCTATTCGATATAGACGACTTCGTTGAGGTTCAAGAGCAGCAGTCCGAGGGACTCGAGCGCCCGGCGTCGGGGCGGGCTCAGGGTCGCGTCGATGACGAACTGCGCCGGCCCTCCCGCCGGCCGGATCACAACATTGTCGAGGCTCAACGCCGCGCCCCGGGCTCGGACTCCCACGGCTCCCGGCTCGACGATCGGGGCGGGATCCCGAACATCGATCACCGGATCGGCGGCTCCGCCGGCCCACACGCGGATGCGGTCGTCGGCGGCTTCGATTCGAACGGGGACGGGTCCGCCTTCGGGAACCGGGACTGGTGCCGAGGCGAGCACGGTCGCGTCGGCGTCGTTGGGGGCGGCCTGGGTCGCGGGGGAGAGGCGTCGGAGGAGCAGGCGTTGGTCGCGGGGTTCGACGAGCACTTCGTAGCCTTCCGCGGAATCGTCGCGGGCGCGGGCGCGGAAGAGAAGACCGCCGGACTCGAAGGCGGTGTGGGGCAGGAGGCGCGCTTCGATCACGACGTTGGAGGCGGAGTTTCCCCGCCACAAGGCGAACGCTCCCCGATCGCGGTTCTGGGTCCGGATGCCTTCATACGCCTCCGACCATGAGCCCCGGAAGTAGGTCCAGCCCGAGGTGGGACCGATCAGGAAGTCTTCCGGCCGGAGCATGGCCATGTATTTCACGGACAGGGAGGGTGGGACGTCCGGTCGGAAGGTGAGCCGCTTTCGGAGTTGCTCGAACTCGGATTGCTGGCGTTGAAGGAAATCCAGCGCGAGCCGCGACTCGGACGGAGACGGCGGTCGTCCGACCGCCAGTTGAAAGCCCCTGCGGACCCAGGCGACCGGATCCTCGCCGGCTTCGTCGACGAGACGGTCCGCGAGCGCGCGGGCCTGTTGTTGCATGAACGAATCGTTGAGCAGGAGCAGGGATTGCGGCGCGACGGTGGTGGTCGAACGTTCGCTCAGGGGGGACGACGTGTTGCTGTAGTCGAAGGTCTCGAGGATGGGGACCATCATCGAGCGGCGGATGTAGGTGTAGAGACTGCGGCGCGAAAGTTCTTCGACGCTGGACACCTCCCAATCGAGGCCGGGTCTCGACTGTCCGGCGAGAACCTCGCCGCTGAGCCGCGGGAAGAAGCCGCGTCCGCCCATCTTGAGATTCAACTGGCCCGAGATGCTCAGGAACGTGTCCCGCATTGCTTCGGCTTCGAGACGACGGAGGTTCTGCCGCCAGTGGAATTCGTTGCCCGGATCGACGGCGAGCGCGTCCGGCCGTTCCGCTTGGGATGAGCGCTGGTAGGTCCGGGAAAGCATCAGGGTTCGATGCAGGTGCTTGATCGATCCGCCGTGCGCGAGGAAGTCCGCGGCGAGCCATTGAAGGAGGTCGGGGTGGGACGGCGGCGAGCCCGAACGTCCAAAATCCGAAACCGTGCGAACGATGCCGCGCCCGAAATGATGGTGCCAGACGCGGTTGACGAGGACGCGGGCGGTGAGCGGATTGGCCGGGTCGGCGATCCAGCGCGCCAGGGCGAGTCGGCGTCCGGGCCCCGGGGGAGGCTGAGGGGAACCGGCGGGCGGCGTGTCCGGGGAGAAAACGGCGGGGAATCCCGGATCGACTTCGGCTCCCGGCGTGCCGGCATTGCCGCGGACGAGCACGTGGGTGGGCGGGGCGACGGGACCGCGTTCGCGGACGCCGAGGGCCCATTCCCAGGGCGCGGGTTCGGCCTTCAATTGCTCGATCGGCCGGGTCAGTTCCTGACGGGTCGAGTCGTCGGAGGCGACGGCGAGACTTTCCTGGAGCCGGTGAAGGCGGGGGGAACGGACGGCGCGCCAATGGTCGACTTCCTCGGGGTCCGCCAGGGGAAGGTAGTTGGCGGAGTCGAGCGTGTACCGGGCCTCTTCGCTCAGGCGCAGGTTCCTGAAGAAGGCGAGCAGGCGGTAGTAATCGGTCTGGGGAAGGGGATCGAACTTGTGATCGTGGCAGCGAGCGCATCCGACGGTGAGTCCCAGGAAGGTGGTCGCGGTGGTGGACAGCACGTCGTCGAGTTCGTCGAACTCCGCCATGCGTTTGTCGTCGGGTTCGTCATCCCAGACGCCCAGTCGTTGAAACCCGGTGGCGATGACGGCGTCCGCGCTGTACGGCTCGAGTTCGTCGCCGGCGATCTGTTCGAGGATGAACCGTGGGTAGGGTTTGTCCTCGTTGAAGGCCCGGACGACGTAGTCCCGGTAGCGCCAGGCCAGGGGCTTTTCGCCGTCGCGCTCGTACCCGGTGCTTTGGGCGAATCGGACGACATCCAGCCAGTGCCGGGCCCAGCGTTCGCCGTACCGAGGGTTCGCGAGGAGCGAGTCCACGAGGCGCGGCCAGGCGTCCGGGGACGAATCCTTCTCGAAGGCCTCCACCGCCTCCGGTTCAGGCGGCAGGCCGAGGAGGTCGAAATAGGCCCGGCGAACGAGTTCGCGCCGGGTCGCGGGCGGGTTGGGACGCAGGCCCTTCGTCTCAAGCGCCGATTCGATGAACGCATCGACGGGTTGGAGGTCGCCGCCGGCGGTCGTCGGGACTTCCGGGAACCGGATGGGTTGGAAGGCCCACCACGCGCGATCCTCGTCCGTCACCCGGAACGTCTCCCTGGGTTTCCGCTTGGGAGTGCCGGTGGACTCGTCCGGCCACGGGGCGCCCGCGCGCACCCACTGGGCGAGGTCGGCAATCTGCCGGTCGGAGAGTTTCGCCTTTTTCGGTGGCATCCGGAGTTCCGGATCGTCGTGGCGCACCGCGCGGATCAGGAGGCTCTTCTCGGGGTCCCCGGGAATCAGGGCCGGACCGAGGTCGCCGCCGTGGATGAGGCCGTCCCGCGAATCCAGGGACAACCCGCCTCGGAGTTTGTCGGCGACCGCGCTGTGGCACTCGTAGCAATGATCCGCGAGCAGCGGACGGATGCGTTTCTCGAAGAACTCGGTCTCGGAGTGCGGGAGGTCGGCGACCGCCGGGACTGGGAGGGACGGCAGGGCGAGCGCCGCGAGGAGGGATGCGACCCATCCTGCCGATCGGACGGAGCCGGAAGCGGCGTGTCGGGTTCCTGGGGCGATGGGAACCGCGGGAATCATCGAATCTCTTCGGTTGTCGGCGATCGACCGCGCCATCCATCGCTCACCGCGGTGGGAGGACCGCTTGAACGGGCATCGAATCGCCGAAGATGACGTGATCCTTGAAGGTCCAGACGACCTGTTTCGAAGGCGTGACTTCGATGAACTGGGGTTGGGCGGGGCCGGCGTGGCAGTTTCCGAGGAGGGTGTTGCCATTGGGCAGGCGTTCGACGCGGGTGACCCAGGCGAGCGTGATTCCGGGCAGGTCATTCTGTTCGATCTTCCAGACGATCTCCCGGGAAGGCGTCACTTCGAGCACGCTGTGGCCATTGCCTGTGCCGATGAGCGTGTTGCCATTGGGCAACCGGACCGCGCTGAACACCGAATTTCCGAAAGCTTCGGGTCCGTGGCCTCCCTTCCGTGGCTTGCCGAACAGGGGCACTTCGAACTCCCAGACCACCTGGCCGGTCGCGTCATACTCCCGGACGGCCCCATCGCTTTCATGGGCGACGAGGTAGTGGCCATTGGCGAGTTTTCGGACGAGGCGGGTGTCGCTGTGGGGATTGGGGTGATTCACCCGGAGCCGGATTTCGTGGCGGATCGCGCCGGAGGCGTCGACTTCGATGAGGCGGGCCGGGCCGGACTCGGCGATCAGGGTCCGGCCGTTGTCGAGCCGTTGGAAGGCGTGGACCTCGACGCGCCGGCCCTCGTTTCCGTTCCGGGTGGCGGCGTCGTATTCCCAGACCGTCTTTTTGTCCGGGGTCATCTCCACGATCCGGGTCCAGCTCGTCTGGAACAGGAGATTGCCGCTGGGCAGAACCCAGGCGTCATGAATCGGGCCGACGGCGTGTTCCCATTCGACGGAGCCGTCGGGGGCGATAATGGCGAGGCGGCGGGTGGAATCGTCGGCTCCGAGGACCCGGCGTGGCGGACCGGTCTGCGCGGCGTTGGCGGGGAGAACGAGCATTGCGACGAGGCCGACGAGAAGGATGGCCGCGAGCCTTCCCGAATTCGGGTGGCAGCCTGCGCACCGGGCTGGTTCGGATGGGTTCGGATTCGGGGGCTCCATGGGATCTGGAACTCTGGGGCGTGATGACGGGATGACTGTCGGGGACGCTACGCAGGTCGGGGGCCCAGTTCCAGAAGAAGCCGGGGAGGATGACGGGGGGATTCGCCCAAATCCCGGTGAAAGGAACCACGAAGTGCACGAAGGCCACGAAGGAAGGGCTTTTGAGGGGGGCCGGCGGAACGGGCTTGTAGCCGACTGCATGAGCGGCTGTCCCGTGATTCTCTTCGTGTTCTTCGCGCCCTTCGTGGTGGGATCCGATCTTCCGGCGGTGCCTTATGCGGCAATTTGGGATTCGTCACGGCGGTTGATAATTCGCTTCGAGGGTTCATCGTTCTCCCATGAACAGCCTCGAGCAGCTGAAGCGGATGACGACGGTGGTGGCGGACACCGGCGATTTCGACACGATCCGGGCCTACGCCCCGCAGGATGCGACGACCAACCCGACCCTGATCCTCAAGGCGGCCTCGAAGCCGGAGTACCGGGAGGTCTTTCGGCGCGCCGTCCGGGAAGGTGCGTCCCAAGGAGCCGGGGGCGCGCCGGATAGGGCGCGAATCCTCCAGGAAGTGCTGGTCCAGTTCGGAAAGGAGATCCTCGCGATCATCCCGGGGCGGGTCTCGACGGAGACGGATGCGCGGTCGTCGTTCGACACCGCGGCGCTGACGGCGGAGGCGCACGGGTTCATCGAGCGGTACCGGCAGCTTGGCATCGACCGGGAGAGGGTTCTGATCAAGATCGCCTCCACTTGGGAAGGCATTCGAGCGGCCGAGGCCTTGGAACGCCAGGGCATCCACTGCAACCTCACGCTTCTGTTCGGGCTTCCCCAGGCCGTGGCCTGCGCCGAGGCGGGCGTCCGCCTGATCTCGCCGTTCGTCGGCAGGATTCTCGACTGGCACAAGGCCAAGGAAGGTCGCGATTTCCCGCCGGAAGAAGATCCCGGGGTCCGGTCGGTGCGCGCCATCTACGCGTACTACAAGAAATTCGGGCATGCGACCGAGGTCATGGGAGCGAGTTTCCGGAACTCGGGCGAGATCCTGGCGTTGGCGGGATGTGACCTGCTGACGATCAGCCCACAACTGCTCGGGGAGCTTCAGAAATCCACGGTACCCGTTGAGCGCAAATTGGATCCGGAGGCGGCCCGTCGGAGCGACGCGGAGAAGCTGGTCCTGGACGAGCCCCGATTCCGATTCCTGCTGAACGAGGACGCGATGGCGACGGAGAAGACGGCGGAGGGGATTCGGGCGTTCGCGGCGGACACCCGGAAGCTCGAGGAACTGATCGCGGCCGAGTTGGCGAAAGTCTGACGGGCTCCGGCCATCCGTGGCCAGCGCAGCGGGCTGTGCGAATCACCGCACTGGCGATTCCGAGCTTGCGACGCGAGTTGACGGCGTGATTGAAATCCTGCGATCAATTGCGTGAAAACTGACGTCAACTCCATGCACCTCCTTTGGACATCCCGCGAAACCCGGAATCACCGTGGTTTCACCCTCATCGAATTGCTGGTCGTGATCGCGATCATCGCGATCCTCGCCAGCATGCTTCTGCCGGCCTTGGCGAAGGCCAAGACGAAGGCCCAAGGCATTCTCTGCCTGAGCAACGGCAAGCAACTGGCACTCGCCTGGACGCTCTACCAGGGGGACAACGACGACAAGCTGCCGGGAAACCTGGACGGCGGGGATGCCCAGAACTTCAGCAACACGAACCGGACCTGGGCCGTCGGGTGGCTCGACAACTCGGCCTACCGGAACGACAACACCAATCAGATCATCCTCCTGAACTCCCAGATCGGGAAATACAGTCAGGCGGCCGGAATCTACAAGTGCCCCGCCGATCGCAGTCTGAGCCGTGGGCGAACGGGTGCGCCGCGGGTTCGGTCCGTCTCCATGAACGCCTACGTCGGGACCCGGTTCAACGGAAGCTCCGGCAGTGAAAACCGCCCGTACTCGGGCGGGTATCGCCAATTCATCAAGGCCACGGACATCGCGACGCCGTCGAAGACCTGGGTCTTCATTGATGAGCGCGAGGACTCGATCAACGACGGATGGTTCGCGGTGAACATGGACTCCTACGATCCACAGCGGTCGTCGGCCCACATCATCGTCGATTACCCGGCCACCTACCACAATCGGGCCGGCGGGCTTTCCTTCGCGGATGGGCATTCGGAGATCCGCAAATGGGTCGACGGCCGGACCGCGCCGGTTCTGAGGTTTGGTCAGCTGCTTCCCCTGGGTCAGCCGTCCCCGAACAACCGGGACATCGATTGGCTCCAGGAACGGTCGAGCGTCAAGCTGGTGAACCCGACGAGGTTCTGAGTCCCGATCGATTCCGCCGCCACGACGACCCAACCGTCTCCGGCCGGGCTTCAGTCGATTCGCAAAGTGGTTCGCGTTCGCGCGAACCATTTTGTTTTTGGGACGGGACGTTTTCGGAAGTCTGGACATCCATCGAGCGCATGAACCCTGAGGGCATCCCACGGAGGCGCGGAGGCACAGAGGGGGGAAAGGATCCATCCCATGCTCGCCGTGTCTTGGTGTCTCCGTGAGAGAAGCTCGGTTCATGAGGGCCTTTGCCCATGCCGACGATGAAACCCGGATCTCCTGATCCCAAGCCGGTCGTGCCGACGCGCCCCGCGCGTTGGTCGCGGCGATCCATGATCTTGATCGGTGGCGCGATGTTGGTCGTGGCGCTGGCCTGGGTCAGCTTTCGGGACCGGTTCGGTTCCGCGCCGCCTCCCATCGCAGCTCCCGCGAATCTGGGGGAGCTGGATCCGCAGGTCCGCAGCCATCTCGTCGCCCTGGCGACCGAAGCGGGGAAGGCGCCCGGTGAAAGTCGGCACCGGTCCGAACTGGGTCTGGCCCTCGCGGTGAACGGGCTGTGGGCGGATGCCCGGACGTCCTTTCTGAACGCGATCCAATTGGGTGAACCGGGGCCGCTCCCGGGAATGTACGCCGCCGTCGCCTTGCAGGAGATGGGGGATCCGGCCGGGGCCGCCCTGGAATTCGAACGGCTTGTCGAACAATTTCCCGGCGCCGGTCCCGCCTGGTACCGCCTCGGGCTTGCGCGGATCGCGTTGGGAGAAATGAAGGCCGCCGAGGACGCCTTTTCGCGGGTGACCCGTCTCACCCCGGAGGAATGGCGCGGCTGGGCGGGACTGGGGGAGGTCCGGTTGCGGCAGGGGAGAGCCGCCGAGGCTCTTGAACCGCTGGAACGTGCCGTGCAACTCGATCCGCTGGCGCGGACCGCCTACCACCTCCTGGGGCAGGCCTACCAGGCGACGGGTCGCCCCTCGGAAGCCGCCGCAGCCCGCGCGGCGGGAAGGTCCCAGACCGTCGGCCCGATGCCGGATGCCTGGTCTCCGCGGGCCCTGGCGCACATGCGGCTCCTCCCCGACCAATTCGAAAAAGCCGACGCGCTGATCGCGGCGGGCCGGTTCCCGGATGCGATCGGTCTGTTGCGCGAAGCGTTGAGGTTTCACCCGACCAACGTCTCGGTCGTGGTCCGCCTGGCACGGGCCTTGACGGCTTCGGGGGGATGGGACGAGGCCGGCCACCTTCTGGAATCGGCGCGACTCGGGAAGCCGGACGAACCTGGTCTGCTGGTCGCGTCGTCGGAGGCCGCCGCCGCGGGTGGGCGGGTCGCCGAGGCGCTCGAGTTGGCCCGGCGCGTCGTGGAACTCACCCCGCGATGGGCGGAGGCGCACGTGGCGGAGGCGAATGCCCGGCTTGCAGCGGGTGAGGACGGGGCGGCCGTGGAGGCGTTGGAATGCGCGCATCGACACGCGCCGACCGAGGTGGGGTTGCTGCTTCAGATCGGGGACATCGAGTGGCGCAATCTGGGACAGCGCGAAAAGGCGTGGGAACGCTTTCACGAGGCCTACGCGCTTGATCCGATCCATCCGGGGACCCTGGAGCGCATGACAGAACTGGCGATCGAACGCGGCGCGCTCGAGGAAGCGGAGAAACTCCTGTCCGAACTCGGCCGGCTCCGCGTGGACGGGGCGGCGTGGACCGAACTCGAGGCGGCTCTGCGTCGGAGGAAGGCCGGACGATGAAGTTCCTCTCCACGGTGAGTGTCAGGGATTCCCGTTCCAGGAATTCCGTGAGAACCGGTGGGCGCCGTGTTGCGGGGTGGCTTCTCCTGGCGGTTTTGGGGACCATCGGCTCGGGGTGTGATCGTTCCGCGGAGCCGACCGCGACCCGGGCCGCTCCGAATCCCGCGATGACATCCGTGCGGGCGGCAACCGGTCTTCCCTGGTTCGAAGAAGTGGGAGCCAGTTCGGGCGTTGATTTCCGGCACACGTCCGGGCATCGCGACCGGTTTCTCATGCCCGAGATCAACACGGGTGGCGTGGCCTTATTGGATTTCGACGGGGACGGCTTGCTGGACGTGTTCTGTGTGAACGGCGGTTTCGCGGACCCGGGCCTTCCCGGGCGGCCACCCGGACATCGACTGTACCGGAATCAAGGCGGTTGGCGTTTTGACGATGTGACGGAACGCGCGGGCGTTGGGGCGAATCCCGGCTATGGCATGGGGGCGGCCTGCGGGGACTACGATGGGGATGGCTGGACGGACCTGTACGTCCTGAACCTGCGGAAGAACGTGCTCTATCGGAACCGGGGCGACGGGACCTTCGAGGACACGACGGCGCGGGCTGGGGTTGCGGGGGACACGTGGAGCAGCAGCGCGGCGTTTTTCGACTTCGACCGGGACGGTCTTCTGGATCTCTTTGTCGTGAACTACATCCACTGGTCGATGGCGTCGGAGGTGCCGTGCTCGTCGCGTGGAGGGATTCCGGACTACTGCTCGCCGTTGAGCTACCGGGCGCCGGCGCCGGATCGGATCTATCGCAATCGCGGCGATGGGACGTTTGAGGATGCGACGGAGCGGTTGGGGATCGATCGGGCGAGCGGCAATGGGCTGGGAGTGGCGACGGGTGATTTCGATGGAGACGGTTGGGTGGATGTCTTTGTGGCGAACGACGCGACGTCGAACCAGCTCTGGATGAACAAGGCGGGCCGGCGATTTGAGGATGAAGCGCTGGTTCGGGGGTGCGCGTTGAACGCGGTGGGGGTGCCGCGGGCGGGGATGGGGGTGGCGGTCGTGGACCTGACCGGTCGCGGCGCCTGGGATCTCTTCGTCACGCATCTGGTGGGTGAAGGGAGCGGGTGGTTCGCGAACGAGAAGGGGCACTTCACCGACCGCATCACCGTCCGCGGACCGACGCGCGGAAGCCTGCCATTCACGGGATTCGGGGTGGGGTTCCGCGATTTCGATCACGACGGCGAGTGGGACCTGTTCGCGGCGAACGGAAGGGTGCGATTGGGGGCGACGGACCTGGATCCGGGGGATCCCTACGCCGAGCCGAATCTTCTGCTCCGAGGGTTGGGGGCCGCCGAGTTCGAGGAAGTGCCCTTGGCCGGCGGAACGGCGCCCGGCCTTGTGGCGGCGAGTCGGGGCGTCGCGTTCGGCGACCTGGACAATGACGGCGACGACGACGTGGTGATTCTGAACAAGGACGGACCAGTTCACGTTCTGCGGAACCTGGCGGGGTCGCGGGGGCGGTGGTTGGGGTTGGATATTCGGGACGATCGGGGTGGGGTGGCGAGAAACGCGACTGTGCGTGTGGAATCGGGTGGGCGGTGGCGGGCGCGGCAGGTGCAGCCCAATGAGGGGTACGCGTCGAGCCACGATCCCCGGTTGATTTTCGGGTTGGGGACCGCGTCGGTGGCTGGCCGGGTGGTGGTCCGGTGGACGGACGGGCGTGAGGACGAGTTCGGGCCGCTCGAGGCCGATCGGTACCACAGGATGGTCCCGCGGACCCGTCGGGGCGGATAACGGCCGTTGCCTTCCGGGGGCGGGGATTTACGATGGGGCGCATGAAAACTCTCCTCGGTTTGCGGCGTCCCAGCCTCCTGGGTGTTGCGTTATTGACCCTTGCGCTTGTGACCGGATGCGGCGGTGAAAAAGCCGAGAAGGTGGATCTCGATGCCCAGGTGGCGGGGCTCTCGGGTGACTCTGACGCCAAGATCGCCGCCCTGGCGGAAATCTCGAAGGCAGGACCGGCGGCCGTGGGGCTCCTTTCCAAGGTGCAACCCCTGTTGAAGGACGAGGACCCCACGGTTCAAAGGACGGCCGTGTTTGCCTTGGGGACGATGGGACCCGCCGCGAAGGCCGCGGTTCCTGAATTGAAGGCGCTGCTCACCACAGAGGATCGGGACCTCCTGACGGCGGCGGCGAATGCCCTGCGGGCCATCGATCCCACCGCGCTTCCCGGATTCAAAGTGGAGAACACGGCGCCCGAAGGCGGTGGCGAGAGCGAATGAGCGGAGTTGCCTCGCAGAAAGGCCGCCGCGTCGGGACGCCGCCGCGCTGGGCCAGCTTGATTGCGTGGCTGGTTCTCGCCGCGATTTCCGGGACCGCCTGTCGAACGCCACCCGGTGCGGAGCGGGCTCGGCTTGGCGATGAGATCGTCGTGTGCGGCCGGATGTTCCGAATCGGCACCCCGGTCGTCCTCTGGACGGATCCCGGCGGCTATGACGCCTACCGGGTGGAGCGCCGTTTCAGTCCGTGGTCCGAGGCGGATTGGGAGACCACTTCGGCGGCTTCCCGGAACCTCGACACACCCAACCGGTACGGCCTTCGCAAGGACCGCCTCACGGAAACCGAGATCGAGCAGGTCCGGGGTGGCGGCTGGGATCTGCCGCTGCTCCAGCGCGTCGTGGACCAGTTCGTCCTTCACTACGACGCGACCGGCACGAGTCGCCGCTGTTTTGAAGTGCTCCACGACCATCGGGGGTTGAGCGTCCATTTCATGCTGGATGTCGATGGGACCCTCTACCAGACCCTCGATCTCAAGGAACGCGCGTGGCACGCGACCACTTCGAACTCGCGGTCGATCGGCATCGAGATCGCCCAACCGGGCGCTGTGCCGACGAACGCCCTGTCGCGATGGGAGGAATGGTACGCCGTCGACGAACGCGGTCCGTACCTGAAGATGCCGCCCGCGATGGCGGGATTGGACCCGGGTTTTCGGACTCCTGGATTCGTCGGGCGTCCCGCGAAGCCGGAAAGGGTGATCGGGGAGATTCAGGGTCGGACGCTCGTGCAGTACGATTTCACGCCCGAACAGTACCGGACC
This sequence comes from Limisphaerales bacterium, assembly GCA_050250555.1. GTDB lineage: Bacteria > Verrucomicrobiota > Verrucomicrobiia > Limisphaerales > CAIMTB01 > CAIMTB01. The sequence goes on along the minus strand of JBFWOK010000069.1, from coordinate 10,449 downwards.
CTCGCGAAGCTCACGGCCGCGCTCTGCCGGATCTTCCCGGAGATGCGATGCGACTTTCCGAGGGACGCGGACGGCCGGTTGGTGAGGGAGAAGCTGGCGGATGACGTCCTTCGGGATTACCGGGGACTGCTCGGTCATTACCACATCCAGAAGGACAAGGTGGATCCGGGGCCGGCTTTCGACTGGGACCGTCTTCTTCGGGACACACGCTGGTACCGGTTGGGTGGCTGGGATCGTGAGTGACGGCTGAGCTGGGAACGAGAGTGGATCAGGGAGTCGGCTGCTGGGTCAGTTGGGGGATCAGGCGGGCCAGGATCGGGAGCAGGGCGAAGGTGGTGGCGTTGAAGAAGCCGTGGGCCAGGACCGCGTCCCAGAGCGACCGGTGCCAGACCATGATCGCGCCGAGGCCCAGTCCGAGCCCAGTGGTGGCGGCGACACCGACCCAACCTTGCGCGGTGTGGCCGAGGCCGAAGAGGAGGGCCACGGGAGCCAGGGCGAACCAGGGACCCCACCGGCCGCCGAACCATCCGGGTGCGAGCCGACCCAAAAGGGCGATCATGCCCGCCCGCCAGAGTTCCTCGCGAAGGCCCGCGAGCACGAAACTCACCATCGTGAGCATGAGGGCGAGGTAGACCGGGTCCTTGAGCGCTTCGATGTCCACCATCGCTTCGATCTTGGGGCGGAGTCCGTCGAGACTCGAGATGGGCTCGCCCCGGATCAGTTGAGCGAGGCCCAGGGTGCCGGCGAGCAGAACCCCCACCCCGATCCGCAACGCGAGCGACCATCCCAGCGCGCGGGGCCACGTCCACCATCGGATGCGTGTCGTCAGGTAGAGCTCCGGCGCTCGGAGGTGCGCCAGCCATGTGGAAACACCGAAGGCCACCCCGAACAGGCCCAGTTCGACCGCGCAGAGAATCAGCACGCCGCGGACGGTCGCCGGAAGAATCGCCTGATCGGTCCCTTCATGCGAGAGGCCGAGCACGGCGGGAAGCATCACATAGAATCCGAGGAGCACGAGCGCGACCCCGGAACGCCACCTCGGAAGAGGCGCCGCCGACACCGGGACGACCGTTGGTGGTGTCGGCCCTGCGAGGACTGGGGGTTGGTCGGGTGCCACGACGGAGGGAATCGGTCCGCTAGAGGAACGGCGAGCCCGGGATCTGATCCGCGAGCGCGCGGGCCGCTTCGTGGGAGGTGACCTCGGCCGGCAGGGCGATGAGGGACCATTTGATCGGGAATTCGTAGGACTTGCGGGAGCGCAGTCGGGCTTCGGGGCTCAGGGGCTGCAGTTCGGTTTTGGTTTCATCCCAGGCCACCGTGACGCTGTGTCCCGCGTCGGAATAAACCGCGCTCGAGTAGAACGGAAAATGGATGACGAACAGCGTCCGGCCGTGCGCGTAGGCGAGCCACTGCGCGGCGCTGTCGGCGCCGATCTTGGTCAGGGTGCCTCCGGTTCGGGCCACGAGAATACCGTCGAGCACCCGGACCGCGGGGGACTCGGGACGGGTATCCTCGTAGTGGATCTTCCCGCCAATGTCCTGGCGGATCGCCCATCCCGAGCTGAAGCGGCTCTTCTTGTTGATGGGGAACAAGGCGAATCCACCCGGCTGACAGGCGATCCGGTGCCACAGGCAGAAGGCCGCGTCACGATCGGAGATGTTCTTGATGCGATGCACGAAGCCGAGGTCGCCGGAGGCGGGGTCGTAGGCGACTTCCTTTTCCATCTCGACACCGACCCCGGGGTCTTCGGGGCCCTTGAGAACGACGTACGCCTTCTTCTTGGTCGACCAGGAGTACGGCCCAAGGAGGGTGAGGGGATGGGGGGGCTGGGAGACCACCTCGGGTCCAATCGCGCACACGAATCCGCCCGGATCGAAGGGCGCTTCCCCCGGCCGGTACTGGCTTCCGGCGGCGTTGGGATTGGTCCAGAGAATGTTCTCCTTCCCGAAGCCGTAGGCGAGGATCCTCGCGCCGACCGACGGGGCGAGAACGGCCCGGACGGGCGTGTTCTTCGATTCCATCAGGAGGACGTCCGACCAGCCGGCGAAGGTCCCGCGAGTGACGCCGCGGACGTCCACCTTCTGGGCGAGCGTGATCGGCGACGTGAATGCCATGGTCAAACCGAGGACGGCGGAAACGGCGAGGGGATGGCGAAGGCGATTCATGTCGAAGTGAAGTGGGTTGGCCCGGCCGGAAGTCAATCCGTGCGGCTCAAGGATTCCAAGACGTTAAGCGTTAGGGAGCCCCCGGATCCCCGGGTCGAGGAAGCGCGAGGGGCTGGCCCGTGACCGGGTGGGTGGGAACCGAGGGAAGATACTCCGGGACCAGCGCCGACGCGGACGCCGGGGGCGAGCCCTTCTCCAGCGAGTGCGCGCGGGCGGCGAGTTCGAGGGCCAATGTCCGGGTCGCGAGGGTGTTCTCGTTGACGCCCTTTTCGGTCCTGACCAGGGCTGGCTGGGTCCGCCGTCGGAGGAACAGTTTCCAGGCAATTCTCGTGGTCCACGGACTGTGCCGGACGACGTCCTCCTCCTGGAGTCGGACCCGAAGGTACGGTTCCCGCGTGGCGTCGAGTTCCATGAGCGTTCGGGCCGCTTTCTTCGCGGGCTCGGCCGGGATTCTGGCGAGCGCCTTGCTCAAGGGAGTCCGGGCCACAGCTTCCGCCGCGGTGGCGACCATCTGGTCGATGAGAACTCCGCCCTGGGCGACGCGCAGTCCCAGGTCGATACCCTGGGTCGACGAGGTCACCAAACGGTTCCAATCCTTGCGTTCGAGCGCGTCTTCGGCCACTCCCGCGAACAAGCGCGCCAACGCCTTGAATCCGCCGATTTCGTCCATGTGCGCCTGCGCCCGGGTGGGATCATACGGCGGCACCTGGGACTCGCGGGAGAGACCGAGGCGCACGCGATCGAGCACGGCCGGGTTGGCGGAGACGAACGCCGCGATTTCGGCGGGTGTCGCCTTTCCACCCGGGGCGGGAAGGTCCTTCAACAACGCGACCGCGGCGGTGAGGTCGTGGTATCCGTTCGGGCTGGGTGCGGGTGCCCGCGTCGGCAGGGGAGGCACGCGCCCCACATAGACGAGGAGTCCCACGGAAAAAACGATGAGCAGAAGGATCCAGGGTAGCCTGCGTCGGGATCGTGAGATCATGGAAAGCGAAGTTTTCCAAATTCGGGACACGTATTGCGGCCATGAACCCGAGGGGCATCACACGGAGGCGCGGAGGCACGGAGGGGGACGGAATCCATCCTCAAAACTCCGTGTCTCAGTGCCTCCGTGAGAGAATTCCGGTTCATGGAGTATCCACGGGTCGCGGCTCGCGCTTGGATTCCATGAACCGCGGAGGATTCCACCACGAAGACACGAAGATCACGAAGAAGGAAGAGGCATTGGATACCTTCTCTTCGCTCGGACTTCGTGGCCTTCGTGCGCTTCGTGGTTAAATGCGGGTTCATGGAGAGCGTCAACGAGTTGCGACTCGCGCATTGGGTCCATGAACCCGAGGGGCATCACACGGAGGCGCGGAGGCGCGGAGGGGGACGGAATCCATCCTCAAAACTCCGTGTCTCAGTGCCTCCGTGAGAGAATTCCGGTTCATGGGGAGGGGAGCGGGGTGGTCGGTGGGCTGGTTCAAGGCTTGGGCGTCGTGGGATTGAACCCGATCTTCGCCTGGAGTTGCTGGACGATCTCGGCGCCGGATTTGCCGGTGTCCGCGAGCAACCCGGCGGCGAGACCGGCCGTGTAGGCGGTCGCGACGGACGTTCCGTTGACGATGTAGGATTCGCCCTGATAGGGGACGACGCTGGTGCCGGGCGCGATCAGGTCGACGTAATCGCCGCGGTTCGCGTAGCTGGCCAGGGCGCCGCGCCGGTCGCTCGCGGTGACCGCGGTGACCTCGGGGTAGGCGGCCGGGAAGTTGAGGGTGGTCGTGGGCTGGTTGCCGGGGGCGGCGAACGCGATGACACCCGCCTTGGACGACTGCTGCAGGACGTCGTGGAGGATGGGGCTGTCGGTGGGTCCCGCGAGGCTGAGGTTGAGAATATCGGCACCCCGTTCGAGGGCCGCCACGACTCCCTGGGCGACCTCGAAAGACGACGTTTCGCTTCGGCCTCCGTAGACATCGATCGGGAGAACGCGAACCGGTTGGCCGGCATCGGACTTCTGACTGATCGCCAGTCCCTGGATGACGGTTTCGAACATGGCCGGACCATGGGACAACCCTCCCTCGGCGGACGCTCCGCCGACGACACTGACGCCGGGCAGGAGGAAATCGGAATGGACCACGCCGCTCGAAGGGACGCCCGTGTCGATGAGGGCCACGATGACCGAGGTGCCATCCTTGAGGGGTTGCGCCTTCAGGTTCACGACCGGCGGAACGAGGCCGTTGGCGCGTTCGAGTTGGGTGGGGGCGCCGATCGCGTAGTTCGATTCAACGCCCTCGACGTTTTCGTTGGAGGCCAGTTCGGCGCGGGCGCGGTCGGCGGCTTCCGCGTCGTCGAACACGAGGCGGTGGGCGTCCAGGCCTTCGATCGAGCCGGCGACGCGGGCTCCGAGTCGTTTCGCGAGGGCGTGGATGTCCTCGGCGGAACCCTTCTTCAGGCGGACGATGAGTTCGCGTTCGAGCACGCCGGGTTCCCGGGAACGGTTCTTTTCCTTCGCCGCGCGGATCTCGACCGTGGCGAGGTCGGAGTTCGAGCGGAACACGAAGAGTCGGGAACGCCCGTCGGCGGCGGGGACGAGCGCGTAGTTGACGTCGGCGAGCAGCGTGGCTAGGGCGTCGCGTTCGCGGCGGTTGGTGAAGTGCGCGGCGACGGGTGTTTCGAGTCCGGGTTCGACGAGAACGGTCCAGGGCGTGCCGGCGGCGATGGTTTCGAGGACCTTGGCGAGGGGCCAGCCGCGGAAGTCGGCGTCGACCCGGCGGCTGGTCCGATTCCAATGGAGGTATCCGGAAGTTTGTGGCGCAGGGACGGAACCCTGGGCTGACGACGGCCGGCCGCGGTTCGAGCCGCTGGAGTCAGCCGCGCCCGAGGCGGTCTGTTCTGAGGCGCCTGGGCTGTCTCTTGTGGCGCGGGGTGTCGCGGCCACGGAGGCGAGCCCGAGGGCAAAGGCGAAAGCCAGCGGCAGCGACAACCCGGGTCCGGCACGTTTCACGGCGACAGGGTAGCACGGACTCCCACGGATCGCAGGCAAACGTTCGGGGGGGTCGAATCAACCGACGGATCCGTCCACGAATCCAGCCAATCATTGACAATAGATGTTTTTGGCGGGCAGCTTGCCGGCATGAAGATGGGCACCATGAACATCTCCCTGACGCCCGAACAGGCCGAGTACGTTCGCCGGACCGTGGCCCGCGATTTCGGCAACGCCAGCGAATTCTTCCGCGACCTCCTGCGGGAGCGGATGAAGCGGGAGATCGAGGCCGACGTGGCGCTGCTTCGGTCCACGACCCCGGGCGCGCCCGCGGGTCCGAGCGAGGAGGAAATCGCGGGGATCGTGGAGACGCAGCGAAAGGTTCGTCGGCAGCTCGCAGATGCGCGTCGTGTTTGATGCCAACGTGGTTGTCGCGGGCGTCTGCTGGCAGGGCGAAGGCTGGCTCTGCTTGATCCGGATGGCTCGGCGCCAGGCGTTCGCCTACGGCACCGTGGCGACCCTCGAGGAGACCCGCGAGACCGCCGTGCGAGCCATTCGCGAGCGGCAACCCTGCCATGACGCTACGGCCAGGTTGGACTGGTATCTCGACAAAGTGCGTCGGATCGAGCCCATGCCCCTCGGCAAACGGCGTTGCCGTGACGGAAGGGATGATCCGTATCTTGCCGCCGCGTTGGCGGCCGGGGCGCGGGTCGTGGTCACCTACGACCGCGACTTGCTGGAACTCGGAAAACCCTTTGGGATTCCCATCGTGCGGCCCGCCCGCTTTCTGGCGATGCTCCACGGCGAGTGAGCAGGGATCGGCGGGTCCCGTAGTAGCCCCAATCCCGGGATCAGGAACCACGAAGCTCGAAGACCACGAAGGAAGGGTCATCGAAAGCAACCCGATACCGCTGGGGGGTAGCCGATACCCGGAATCGCCCTCCACGCATTCTCTTCGTGTCCTTGGTGCGCTTCGTGGTGATTCCACGTCTTGGAACCGAATGAATCACGCCGGGGGTGGGTCGCTCCTAGCGGAGCTTATGGGGTTCAATGGACCGCGAGGCTATAAACAGGCCGGCCCTACGGGCCTTGGATTGGCGGTTTCTTGACACCGATACCCGGATCCTTGGGATTCGAAGTCAACCCCGGGTGAACTCTGCGCAATCACCGACCGATCCGTGTCCCCGAATCAAGGTCCGTAGGACCGGCCGGTCTATAGCCCACGCCCCGTGGTGTGCCCCAAGCCCCATCGGGGCGGCCCAGGCGCGTGGTTGGCACATTCTCGGAGACAAAAGACCCGTCCATTTGTCGATTTCAAAGTAGATCTAGGTGTGCCTTGGCGAGGCTCACCTTTCTTCGTTGGCTGCTAGGAAGTCCTCAGCAAACTCTTCCGCAAGGCGTTCGGTAGTTTCAACAAGAGATGTTTCGATATTTTGAAGTTTTACCAATCCGTATATCGCGTTCTCATAGGTCTGAACCATGGTGACTCTGAAGAGATTTGTCTCATTGACACGAGCTATTACTTGCCGCTCAAGAACCATGAGAGATGCGAACACTGCTACACTGTCGTAGTCAGGAATTTGGAATGTTTGTACCTTCAGTAATAAGACAACAGGTATTTTGTCGTCTCCGATCGTTATTTTGTTGCGTCTGAGAGTGAGTTCGAGTTTTGTTATTAACCTTTCTTTCGGTATTGGAACGTTTGGCGATATGATTTGATAGTCTGGCTTGAACGCTCCCAAGGACTTGAGGTGTTCCCTCTTGCTTAATAGTGGTTGTGCATTGAAGAATTTATTGGCGAAATTGATAGCGAAGTGCGTATCAGTTTCTGAAGAATGAGTTAGCGATGGATTCGTTGGTTGATGTGCCGAGCTGTTGGTCGTGGATTGAGTTGGTGAAGGTGTTGAGGCTGCGTTTAACATTGAGCCTAGCTGAATAGTGTAAGTGAATCCAAGAAGCCAGAGTCTGATGTTCATAGTCATCGAAAGAATATCGATTGCGATCCAACGAAGCAGAGTAAAGGGCTGTTTGGTAAATGTGAGTGGGCGTTTTCGAGCCTGTCTGGGTGTACATTTCCAAGGCGCGCGCAGGCATGCTTCTAAGGGTCAAAATGCGCGGCGGATTAGCAGATTAATTGGAAGTCTGCCTTATTGCAGAAAATCAGAAACTGGTCTCCTTGTTTTATCATGTGATAACCTCTGCGCCTGACCTCCTTTTCAAGGTCAGCTACGGAAGCGTAGGCTTCAACTGAGGACACTTTGCGACGGACTATTCCACCGTTCTTGGCCGCCTTGGATTGGAAGGCCTGTCGAATCCATTTGTGAACTGCTGGCGTTGGATGTGGAAGTTTGAAAATCATAGTTCCTATTCTTGCTTGCGGAAGCCATTAACCTCGTATTCCGGGGGGACTTTGCAGCGCAGGAGTGTTCTGGTATAGCGGGAAAACAGACGACCCGTCCTTTGGTCGACCCCTGCCTCCGGATCAGGGCGTCGCCGTTCCAGCGGTGGTGACGCGACGGGGGACGTTCGTTTGAGGAAGGGGCGGCTCCGAGGCGGGCGCGGGACCGGGGAGCGGAGGGAACAGGGGAAGTTTGTCGACGATCTGGCGCCAGGCGTCGCGCTCGCTGGAGGGAAGCGAGCTCCACCGTTCGGCGAGACGGAGGAATTGGGAACGTTCGGCCGGGGCCATGGTGGCGAGCCGGGTGAAGGACTCGACGCAGGACCGGCGCTGTTCGGGGTTCAATCGACGAAAGCGCACGAGGACCCGCTCCATGTCGCTCCGTTCCTGGGCCGACATCTCCTGGAGGGCCCGTTCGCGGCGGGGAGCGGAACCCTCGAAGAACCGACGCCAGTTCTCCTGAATGCGATCGAGGTCGTCGGGGGCGAGTTGGCTGAGTTTGGACAACTCCGCTTGAACGCGGAGGGGAACGGACGGCGCGGCGGCGACCGAAGCGGGTCCCGGCGAGGGCCGGGTCGGAGGCAATGGCGGAGGAACGCTCGTTTTCAACTGGGCGAGGTACCGGAGCGTGCCTTCGTTTTCCAGGAGAACGGCGCGGTCGGCGGGGGAGACCTGGTCCCAGAAAACGAGGCGCATGCGGAGGACGGGTTGGAGGTCGGCCGGAGCCGCATCCAGGAGGGCGGTTCTTTCGCTCGGGGCTCGGCGGATGAGTTGCTGGAGGTGCCAGTACAGGTCGGTGGCGCGGAGGCGTTCGTCGCGAACCCTGGGATCCATTGCTTCGTAAGCCGCGAGGCGGGTCCGGAGGAATTCGCGTTGTCGTGGCGGACGGGTTTCCAGGGCTTGGTCCCGTTCGGCCGGGGGGAGCGATAGCCAGTGTCGGAAGGCGGCGACCGGTGAGGTGGGGAGGGGCGGCGGGGGAGGGAGGAGTCTGGCTCCGGGGATCGGAGGTTGTCCGTGGGCGGGGGAGAAGAGCGTGGACACCGAGAGGGCGAGCGGAACGAGCAGAGAGACGATCCGGAGGCGGAGGTGGTTCCCAAGGGGGACGGACTCGCCGCGGTGCGTGGACCTTGCGGGCGGGCCGGTGACCACGAACTCAGGAGGCTGACGGAGAGGATTCATTCGAGGGCGGCGAGGAGTTCGAAGTCGATGGGGGCCGAGCTCTGGCCGAAGCGCTGGATCGCATCGAAGTCCTCGAGAACCTCCTGGGGCACCGACGCCAGGGTGCGTAGGCGGGTCACGTCACGGTTGAAGGCGGCCTGGAGCTGTTGGGAGCGCCATTCCCAGCCGCCCAGGGCGGCGACCACGACCAGCGCGGTGCCGGCCGCTGGAATCCAGAACCGTGGACGCAACCAGGCCCACGATCCGTGGGACGATCCGGATGCCGGTGTCGGGCTTTGCGCGGCATCCCGCCTCACTTCGGCCAGGACCCGGGCGGTGAAATTGGAGGGAACCGGCGTGTCGGGAAGGGCGCGAAGGGCGCGGGCGAAACGGGCGCTTTCCCGCCACGCCTCGACGGCTTCCGGGTGACCGGCCAGCCATTGGTTCAGCGCGCGTTCCTCGTCGGGCGTGAGTTCGCGTTGGAGCAGGGTGTCCTCCAGATGGGGAAGCGGGTCCTCAATCATGGCACAGGGGTTCAAAACCGCGGGGGTGGAAAAGTTTCCCTGGATGGGCCGGGTTCGGGGGTGGGGTCTGGCTTGGCCTCGGAAGCCCAATGGCCGGAGCGAAGGTATGCCTTGAGTCGGCGCTTCAGGGTCTCGCGTCCGCGATGGATCAGGGACTTGGTGGCGGAGACGGACACATCGAGGATCTTCGCGATCTCTTCGTAGGGAAGGTCCTTGTCGCGGACCAGGAGCATGGCGGATCGCTGGGACTCGGGGAGATCGGCGAGGGCTTCGTCGACCTTCGCGCTGAGTTCGGCGAGAAGAACCTGGTTCGTCACGCCGCGGACCTCGGCGTCGGCGTAGTCCTGAGTCAGCGGTCCATCGGCCGTCTCGATCGGCGCATCGAGGGATTCGGCGGGGTGCCGCGCGCGGCGGCGAAGTTCGTTGAGGCAAAGGTTGCGGGCGATGGTGAACAGCCAGGTGGTGAACCGCGAGGCCACGCGGTAGCGGGGGGCGGCCTTCCACACCTGGACGAAGACCTGCTGCGCGACGTCCTCGGTTTCATCGGCGCCCTGGAGCGTGCGACGGACGAAGTTGAACACCGGTTGGCGGTACTTCTCGACGAGGGCCTCGAACGCCTCCAGATCGCCCTGCTGCACGCGGAGCATCCTGGCCGCATCATCGTCCGGACCGTCGGTCATTCGGGCCACACTAGGCCGTGCGGTCCGGGTAAGAAACCGGGAATCCGACCGCGTCGTTGTCGCCGGCCTCACCCCGGCTTGAAAACCGAAGCTCCGGGAGAGTTGCGGTTGCCGTTGCGCCTGCGCTTGCGCTTGTGCTTCAGCGATCGAGGACGGCGTTTTCGTCGGCGGCTGTGAGTCTCTTCCAGGCGCCGGCCGGGAGTTCGCCGAGATCGAAGGCTCCAATCCGGACACGGATCAGGCGGAGGGTGGGATGTCCGACCGACGCCGTCATCCGCCGGACCTGCCGGTTTCGCCCTTCGACGAGTTCGAGGGCGATCCACCGGTCCGGGATGGATTTCCGAAACCGAATGGGGGGATCGCGCGGGGGGACGACGGGTTGGGGGTCGGGCATCCAGGCGCGGCAGGGAAGGGTTCGGACGCCCTGCACCACGACTCCCCGCGCAAGGGTTTCGAGTTGTTCGGGACCTGGAATCCCCTCGACCTGGACCCAGTACCGACGGGGATGCGCGCGTCGCGGTTCGAGGAGGCGTGCGGTCCAGCGGGCTTCGTCGCTGAGGAG